>NZ_QTWM01000005.1:0-172809 GCF_003461125.1 Roseburia sp. AF22-2LB | reverse complement strand
AGCAGCCAATAAAACTGCTACGCTTAAAAGTCTAACTTTTTGGGGTCACATCATCCATCTAACTGGTCCTTTTTTAGTTGTTCTTCTCTTTCACGAAGCTTGACTAAAGACTTAGCATAAATTGTTCTCTTCTTGTCTAATGGATCAACATATACATAAGAGTATCTTCCGTCGCCTTTTCTGTAACCCTCACCCTTTCTTAATACTCTACCTTTGCCGTCTTTTCTACAAGCCATCTTTCTCTCCTTTCTGGAGAAAAGAGCCTATTCTACTTTTTAGACTGATGTTTCATCTGTAACTCAACACCTAATCTAATCAATTGCGAAATGGATAGATTATGAGATTCAGCATACTCAACCATTATCTGGTATTCCTCTTCTTTGAATTTAACAGTAACCTTATGATCGAAAGGTTTTTCTGCTTTTGGTCTTCCAGTTCTTGCCATCTGTATGCCTCCTTCATATCTTGTCTATATTATGCTTTTGGTCTGACCAAAAGTCAATGCATTTTTTCTTTTCAGGCTCATTTTTCTCCATACTTGTTCGTATTTCTTCTATAATAAATACGTCATTTCCCATTGCTACTTATAAAACTCGTCATCTACGATATGAAATGTCTCCAGATATTCGTCAATGATATCTAAGTTCACAAGTACAAGCTGATTTACCTTATAACAGGCTTTTGCATCTTTTGCCAGTTGCATAAACTTGGATGTACTCATTGAATACATTTCTGCACCTTCCGAGTATCTGACAAATCTTTTATTATTTGTCTTTTTAGTTCTGCTGTCCATTTGCCAATTCCTCCATTACCATCTTACGAGCTACAGGTAACAGATCAAACTGTCTTATCAACGCTCTGTCTATTTCTTCTCTTATGCCAGAATCCTCTATAACAGAACCGCTCTTAGCTCTAATGCAGCTCTTAGATATTGTTTGTGCATCTTCAGGCATAAAATCCGACATTGCACTTATTCCAAATCCACTCACATCTTTTGGATTAAGAATTACATGCACCGGTATATCCTTTAGCTTTGTACTTAATGGCACTACCGAAACCTGCGGTGCTCCGTCGTGATTGCTTGCATCACACGAAATAATCACTCCCGGTCTGATTCCTCCCTGTATTCCATGAGGATTTCTGCCAAAGTCTGCATATACCACATCAAACTTTTTATACTTTCCATATCTTTTCTTATGGTTATCTCTGTTCATTCTCATGACTAAGCCACCTCCTTAATATGCATATCTAATCTGCCCTCATCGACAGTGACTACAATGCCACCAGCTTCAATAATTAAACCAACCTTGTAATAAGCATCTGCCATACTGCTAGATACTGCTGCCATATTAGCAACAATTACGCCATCAATTCGTTTTTTACGAATCATATTAGCAATTTGCATCCACTGGCGATTAACATCTCTCTGTGAAAATCCGTTGCGTCTTATCTTTCCTACAATAGCATATCCGCTCTTCCTTACATGATCATGTATATATCTGCTCTGCTTATCCTCAAGCATATTTACTTTTTCCAATGGTGCCTGCACAGAAAGAAACTCTATGCAGTCAATCTTTTTTATCTGTCTTCTCATATTACGCCTCCTATGCAGACTTCAATGCCTGCTCTATCATATAGTTGAATGTATCCTTCAGATACTTCTGCTTATCCACAGGTAATCTGTTAAGTTTTGATTCTAACGAATCCGGTGTGGTTTCTATCGCCAGCAAGGTATTGGCATCTGTTTCGTACAGATCCATAAGCTTGTACAAATTTTTCATGCTTAAATTTCTTCCGCCTTGCTCTACTTGTCCAAGTGTCGAAACACTTATTCCGGTTTTGCTGGCAACCTCTTCAATAAGAAGCCCCTTGTCCTTACGAATGTCACGAATCACCGGTCCGATTTTATAGCCTTCACACTTCATTATCGTGTCCTCCAATGCCTTGTGCCATTTCTCTGATCATCTCAACTGCTGCATCTTCTGTCTCATACTGTCCAATCCACTTCCCACTCGAATCATGTACAACCGTTTCAAATGCAGTCTGTGTAAATCTACAATCCTTCACAGCCGGGACTTTTCTATCCCGACCGGAATGATTTCCTGTTGTCGCTCTACCAAAGGACTCCGTTAGCATCCAAAGTCCTCTGCATGAGATACAGTAATTGGCACCGGACCGACTGCAAGAGAATAGAGCCATATGCCCATATCTGTGATGCTCTTTACAAATTCTTCCAAATCATAAATATCGTCTGTGATCTCATTCAAGCTTCTGACTACTACAACCTCAAAATCTTCCTCTTTAAGTGTTGCAAAGAAAGCATTCAGTGCTTCTCTGTCATAGTCTCTTGTCATTGAGCGGTCACAATACACATCATTGATGATTACTCCATTTGGCAATGCCTGATCACGCATATGCTCGACCATCTGAACTACATTAATTTCTGCTCTGCGGGACTTTGCAAATGCAATTCCCTTAGCAAGCTCCTGATTCTCTGTTTCATTGTTTCCTACTACATTAAAGTTTCTCTTATTCATTTTGCTGTCTCCTTTACGTCTTCGTATTGGAGAGTTTTGGCGCCTCCACTCTCGTGGTGTGCTGTTCCTTAGCACATTTATATTGTAACTTGCCCCACTCTAATTGCCGACCGTGTACAGGCGACAGTTATGTCGTGTAAACACGACATTAATTTGAACAAAACATAATTTAATCAGTTATTTGAACATTTTTTAAAGCTCTCATCATCGCCAGACACTGTTGAATTTGAAGTTCACTCATATTTGAAAGAACATTAATTGATTCCGATATTAATGAAACTTTTGTATTCTCAGTTTTTCCATGCATAATATACTGTTCTGACACATCCAAAGATGAGACCAGACGCTCTAAAGTTTGAACCTTAAATTCACCACCATTTTCAATAGCAGATAACGCCTGTCGGCCAATTCCTATACGGTCTGCTAATTCATCCTGAGTTAATCCCAATTCTTTTCGCCTATCAGCTATACGTGTTCCTCTATCATAATCTTTAGCCTTTCCAGCCATCTGGTCTCACCTCCTTCCTTTTTTCATTAAAAAACGCCCAACGAAAATATACTTGTAACCTGCATTACAAACATATCTTCGTCAGGCGTTGGTAGCTATAGAATCCTATGCTCCGATTTGCTCTGTACGATTCTCTTCTATAATTTTTTATTACTTGATGCTCGACCATCATGGAGGGAAACTGCCACAACAACCTTGCATAAGGGACATTTTATTGAGACGATGCCCTTCGATCCTCGCAATAAATCAAACAATCGCTTGTTCTTACAGCAAGGACAGGCAACGTGAATGTACTCATCTTCCACACTTGCACCTCCTCTTGCGACGTAAGGCAACTGTTATTCTCCTGCTAAGATAGCATAATCAAATTATAGAACATATGTTTTGTTCTTGCAAGTATTATTTTTTCTATTTTTGAAACTTTCAAACTACAAAAAGCCGAAGTAGAACTCACGCATTGTCAAATGCATGTGTACTACTCCGGCTTTGTTTTCTTACAATATATATCTAAGAACTAGCTCGTCCAAGTATATAATATTCTATTTATTTGTCATATATCTATCCAGACATTCTCTTACTTGACTGCCAAGCGCATCTATATCAATGTAATCAAGATGCCCATGTCTTCCGTATATCAGAACAGCTTTTCCATCTCTAACACCAGGAGTCCCAATAAAAAAGCCATTTTCGGTACCTCCATGAGTATATATTTTATCCTGTAAAGTAACATCTTCCATATACAATAGAATCCCTCCTTACATCTCCGCAGCATCAATCTTACTTGATACTGCGGAAAGAATTGCTCCCCACTGGGATTCTAAATTATCAAACAATAATCTATTATTTTCTGTATCTTTCATTGCTGCTCTTGCCTTCACATAACTTAAAATCAAAAGCATAATAGCATCTCTTGCCTTGGTTTTATCTACCGAATCATCAGCCGAATCCGCCTTAAGAACTTCTCCGCACAATGGTTCAATCACTTTTTGATAATATGGATGATTTGTATTTAATTTGATTACCATTTTATCTCCTAGTAATGTTTCTGTTTCAAAAAGAACCGATGCGGGATATGCAACCGTAAGAATCGAATACATATTATTATTAATTGCTTGCTTACGTGCTTCTCTTGAAGCTTCTGTTTCTCCTGTACTTCCTGCTGTTTCATCCAAAATCTTTTCAATTCTATCAGCCTCTTCCTCCTGAGTCATGTTATTTCTCGTCTGATTCATTGGAAGAACATCATCTAAATCCGTCATAATCTCAGCTACATTATCAAAATGATTTTTAGCTTGATTTTGCTTTGCTTTCTCAGCCGAACGATCTTCTTTAATACGCTTTCTGAGAGATATAATTGCCCCCGTCAGCTCTGATTTCAACCTATCTTTAAGTGCTCCAATTGGCTCTGCCCCTCTTTTGATATATCTAACCTGAAAACACTCATCTAGCTCCGGAGGAAATGAGATTTCGCATCCCCACCATCTATCATTATCCTGATAAGAGAATTGTCCCCTTTTCTGTCCAATCAGGTATGGAATCTTATCATAAAGGACCTCTCTATTAGCTCTTAATATTGAAACACCCTCATTCTGGTCTATCTTTCTCCTTTTTGCATCAATATTACCTCCATCTCCAATGTTTGCTCTCCATTCCAGAGGTAACAATGATAGCTTAATACGAATTGTTGCCTTTTCACCCGGCTTTCCCGGTACATCCCAATCAAATGCATACTCGCTATACAACTGTGCTTTTGGATCCTGAGATTCCTTTGTATCAAACTGTGTGGGGCCTGCCATATACAATGGATCATGCAAGTAAACAATTCTGTTATCTAAATAAATTTTCAAACCAGTTTCGATGAACTTTCTATAAGTCCTTCCCAGATAGTTAGCAATGAGACCATTAAATTCATTTGGATCAATTCTTCTTCCCGTTCCATCCATACGATCACAATTAGAAAGGATTACCAGTGTTCCCGTATTTTCCTCAAAGAACTCTTTGTATTTATCTGGTATCTCTTTTGGGATTGGTGTAGATATAGTGGTTTTTCCTGCCTTTATCTCATCAAGATCAATGTATGTATAGAAGAATTCATCTGTTTCTTCATCCCTGGAATACACTTCTATTTTTCTGGAAAGAGATATTCCTCCCAACGTCATGCCAACTCCAAATTTACCTATACCCAACCTTCCATTTCTATGATCTCTCATAGAGCATCCTAACTTCAAGCACTGTGATAATATATGCTCGTTCATTCCTATGCCATTATCTGCTACCGCAATACTTACAATTTCCTCAGCTTGTCTCTTTCCAATCTTTACTGCTTGTTTTTCAAAATCAATTCTAATTTCTCTCGCACCAGCCTCGACTGCATTATCAACGATTTCTCCTAATCCGTTTTCTACAGAATAATCATTGTAACGTAGTGATTCATACATATGCGATACATCAATTAAATCTGTACCTGCTTCGTTTGCGAATTTTTCGCTCATTATTTCTGTTGACATATAAATGCCCTCCTTGATTGTATTTTCGGACATAGAAAAAAACCTTGCATCAGTTACGATGAAAGGTCTCATTTATATCATTATACAATATACCAACGGAATTTATATGAAAGTAAAGCAAATCTATAGAACTATAAACTATCCCTATAAATGAACACAATACTTTTCAAATATTCAATTTACGTACACCGTCCTGATATCTTTTATTCCCACAGCATATACCATGAGACTTTCCATCTTGTCCGATTCTTATGTTAAATCATATCTCATATTTTCTGTAATGTCAAGTTGTATCTATTCATTTTTATTCGTATCCATTCGCACAGATACTTATTAGTATAATTTAGCACCCGCTGGAATCTGATCATCAACCATAACTAAGTGGAGCTTCTCTTCGCCATTTACATCATTATATACTGCTGATAAAAGCATTCCGCAAGATTCTATTCCCATCATTGCTCTTGGTGGAAGATTTGTAATAGCAACCAACGTCTTGCCAACAAGTTCCTCTGGTTCATAGAACATATGAATACCCGAAAGAATTGTACGATCTGTACCCGTTCCATCATCCAATGTAAACTGTAATAACTTCTTACTTTTCTTTACCGCAATACACTCCTTAACCTTTACGACACGAAAATCTGACTTACTAAAAGTCTCAAAATCAACCTGCTCTTCAAACAATGGTTCAATTTCTACATAGGTATCTATCAATTTCTGTACATAAGGACAAGTAGTTGCAACTTTTTTATTCTGAACTTTAATTTCAGCAACTGCCGCTTCAACTAATTTTCCTGCAATTCCCTGTCCTCTTAAGGCTTCATCAACTTCTACATGTTCAATAGTGCATACACCTTCCCCTGTCTCAGAATATGTAATCTCAGCTACAACCATACCTTCCTCGTTTGTCGCATAAATTCTATTTGTCTCTTTAATAAATTCCATCTTTTTTATTCTCCTTGCTTATGCTGTAACCTTTTTTCTTAATGTCAGTCTGCATTACTAATGCTTATGCAAATAATTCATAATCTGTACCGAGCTTACTTCCTGCTCTATTTCTCTGCTTTCAAATAGTAAAAGTATATATTACGGATTCAATCGGTTAAATTATCGGTTGAAATCGGTTGAATTTGACCATATTAAACCAATCATAATCCCTATTTTATAGTAATTTGAAGTATTGATTGGTTTAATAATCGGTTTAAGCACAGTAAACTAAACCAATCCTAAACCGATTAATCTTTTAATATCCAGTTAGCTTTACGCTGGTTTTCTCCATCCTTTTCAATAATATTCTTATTTTTTAAGGCAGTTAATAAGTTGTGAACCTTATGTTTCTTTTGGTCATCAGACAATGAATCTGGTAACTTGTCCCATAACAATTTGTTAATTTCTTTTCTATTTGCTTTTGAATATTGTTTTAGATACTCAATAATCAATGTCTTATAATACTGATCATCCAAGCCTTTATTTTTAATATAACCTGCTTGATCCTCAATACTTTTTGCAACTGATGCTGACAAATATAGGCTTCCAAGTCTTCCCTCTACAAGTTTTAATGCTCGTAACCTATCAGCATCCTTCTTCTCAATTTGAACACCTTTTTGGACTCTATCAAGCAAAAATGCATCTTGTAAATTTAATTCTGGATGATCATACAAAATATGCATATAATTATCATCCAAGGTCTTGCCATAAACTGTTACTTCCACTTGAACTCCTGATGAAAAATCATAATCTGGCATTGGAAAATACTTTGCTTTCTGAATGTTATAAGCCCGTCTAATTCCAAGCGTTGCCGTATCAATCATATGAAAAGCTACCATTGCCTCTGCTAATAGCTGATTACGATAAAATGGCGGATTATAACTAACTTCCAAAACATTCTCTATTTTCTGAGGAATAAAATCTCCCGGATTAGTAATCTTAATTTTGTCATCAAATTCGTTTACATAAATTCTACCGCCTAATTGATAATTTGAATGAGCAATACTGTTATTTAAAAGCTCTCTCATCAACCAACTATCATACTGTTCTGTTTCCATAGGAAATAACGTCATTTGATTTGGCATATACCGATATGTCAGATTTCTTACCTTTGCAAATACCTTATCAACAACATTGATAAACGGAATCTTAAAAATTGCATAATCCTTGTCTGTTCCATCCACACCATAGAGACGCCACATAATACTTGGAGCGGCTGTGAATAAATAGTCAAAATCAGAATTTCCCAGCAAAAGCATTGCAGCATTTGTAACCTTGCCACCTATTAACAGCTTCATCTTCGTCAAAAACTGTTCATCTGACATGCCGTCAACTTCTTTAGAAATTGGTTCTTGTGCCATCTTCTCCTTGTACTTTTCACGAGCTAACTGAATCGCACCTTGGTCCAGATTGTCGATAGTTGCACCTTCTATAATCTGTTTAGACCAGTCTTTTCTTTCTTGCGATCTGATTGCATCAATCTTATACTGCTTTAGAGGTACAAGACTTTCTCCAGATCTTTCATAGTAATTGGTCTTCCAATCTGTTGGGATACCTGTTGCTGCAGCGGGTATCTTAAACATCAACACACGCAGTTCTTTTCCATTTACAACTGGCAACAACTCAATAATATCGTAGAATGTCATACCATTGGTTGTGTCTCTTGCAATTTCATATTTGAATTTTTCAAGAAGACTTTTGTCACCTTTCTTATAAGCAGTTCCTACAACATGTTTAACCTTATCCTTTTCACTTACGCCAAACACAAGCCAGCCATACTGCTGATTTCTAAGATTCGCTTCATTGCTAATTGCCGAAAAGTACCGTCCAATTTTATCTGTATCATAGCCACCTTTTGCCTCTTTGAATTCTACAATTTCATGCTCCCAGCGCTCCATTAAATCCTCTAATATCTCATAGTATTCAACATTATTCACATTTTTATCATAGCCAAAAAATTTCACCTGCTCACCTTCCTTCAAATTTATACTGTAAGACTTCATATGCTCATTAACTTCCAATCAACGCCACCTAATATAATCTAATGTATATTTTTCAGAATGTACTCTACTTTTGTAAACATTACCCAATCCAAGCTCATTAGAAATCTCATTCAATCTAACAATATCATTTTTAGAACAATTTATACCGGCAACAATTCGACTTGTTCTAAGTCCTAAATTGCTTACTGGTATATTAATTCCTATATCGTTATCTAAAGGATAAACTATGCGATATTCCTTCTCATATTCCCACGACTTTGCTTTGATAAATAAGTTCTGTAAAAATAAGGTTGAATAGAACTCTGCTTGTTCCCTTTGCCCTAAAATAATGGCTTTCTTGATAGCATCTCTATATTGAAATATTAATAACGCTACTTTGATCCTTTCTGGCTCATATAATACTTCATGTATGCAATCCTTTTTGATTACTTCGTATTCGACACAAAATCCCTTATGGTTATTTGTATAATAAGCCCACATTGGTAAATAATCAATACTATTAGCTGACAGACATGTTATACCATAATCACTAAAATCGAATAATTGCTGATAATAATCTATGATATCATTGCTATATCCTGCATTAAGTAGCTTATTTCTATCAAGCAGCATCCCCTTATACTCGTATGGATCATTCAAATAATCTTTTTGTGCAAACCATATCTCATTTCTTCCTAATGAAAGAAATTTCTTATGATCAGATTCTGAGCCATCAAGCCATATAAATTTTACTAATCTATCTGGAATAGTAGAAAACCTAACAGCTTTAGCCTCACCCATTTTGCCATCAAAAAGAAGTTGTAAATACTCATCTATTTTCAATAGTCATCCTCCAAAACATCAAATTATAAATTATCTATTGCTTATATATCTTATCAACCTCAGTTTCATAAACCGATTCAGTATGAGTATCAAACAGTACCCATTCCACCAAATCAAAGCTGCCCGGATTAGCCTGCCGGAATCTATTTACTGTATGTACTGCAATCTTTGCTGCCTACTAACTCAGCCGGAAAACCATATGCTCCCGTTGATATGGAAGGAAATTCAATAGACCTTATTCCATTATCCATTGCCAGCTTCATAGAATTAAAATATCAGCCTTTTCCTTTGGAGATTTTTATGCTTTTTCATATTCAGTTTTTCAATAGTAACACCATTCTGAATATCTCGCGAAATATGCTCCTCATAGCCTGCTTCTCGCTTATACACAATATTGCAAAACTCTTCATATTCTGTTTTTGGAGCAACCGCTTGTACTATTGCAAACAGCTTTTTGCAAATGCTACTCTTTTCATCTGCATTCGGTATTCTATGATCATGCAGTTTAAAGTTCTAATCTTCTACTTGAATCAATCTGTCTTATTCTAAATTCTTTGTTGGATACTTATCATCAACTTTTTTTAAAATAGCATTAAGCCACTGTTGTTTTCTATCTCTCAGCACATCGCTTGACCGAAACATCTCAGAAACTTCCAACTGATGTAGTTTGCTTATCATCTTCTCCAAGGATTCCTCTGTCATGTCCGTATAGTATCTACCATTCCTAATTTCCTGACATGTTCCATATTTAAAAGAAACATAGACAATTCCATTTTTATTTAAAAACTTCTCTGCCTTTAATAAAAATATCTGTATTTCAGATAATGCTAAATGCAAAAGTGAAGCACAACACCATATACCATCATATTGCTCATGAAAAGAATACTCTTGAATTAGAGCCGTCTCAACCGGCATACCTAAATACCGAGAAGCTCTTTTGCTAATTTCTTCTGAGCCATCGAATGCAGTGACTTGATATCCTTTATTGATAAAATATTTTGCATCTCTTCCAGAGCCGCAGCCCACATCTAAAATATGACCACCTGGTTTAACATACTTACAGAACTTTTTTTCAATATCTGTAAAGTCGCAATTTATTGTTTCATCCACATATCTATCCGCATTTTTTGCATAATACAGCATAGTTTCAGCTGTTGTATTTTTCATATATTCTATCAGCCTCTCTATACATTACTTCTGGATTTTCTAAGAATTCTGATACTATTTCTTTTTGCAATTTCGTACCCTGCATTCCACTTAAATTTGTGGCTGGATCCAAGCAACATATTCTTGCAGATTGCATCCTAATTCCTGCGTAATTCCTAAACGTATCTGAAACGGGTAATCCAGTCTCCGCCTCTTCTCTTTTCCTTAGAAAATCACTAATCCTATGATAAGATTCATCAATATCTTCCGTAGATAAATTTTTGGTTTTAAAGTATTCTGTCACAAGAATGATAACTTCTTCTCTTACCCATTTACGTTGTTGGTGTTTTTCTTTGCTCATACTGTACTCCTCCATTGTTCGGATTCCACACCTTATTATATCCATTAACAGCTGCCCATTTATAAGCATATGTAAGAACACGTTCCTTGTAATTAACTAAATCTGACACTTGTCTCTCAACGATTATTTTTTTATTCCGTTCTTGCAAAGCATAAAGGAATGTCTCTTCTGGAAGTTTATCATTTTTCTGGCGATTACAATGAGGGCACGATAAGACGAGATTCCACAGCATATCATCTTTGATAAATGACCATGGTATAAAGTGATCCACATCAATCTTGTCAGGCTTAAGAAGTTTTCCACAATAAAAACAATTATGCATCTCAAACTCATTAAATAACAGGTTCCTGTAGTATATTAAATTATTACGCTTAGCACTTTCATCAATTTTATCTAATAAGCGAACTGTATCTTTCTCCTCATTAACACGTTCTAGAAATCTAGCCCATTCATAATAATTTAATTTTTCAATGACAACCTTATGTTTGCATACAAACTCATACATTATTGGATTGAACTGAATATACTCTTCCTTTTTTGAAAAAGAGTAAAACATTCTTTTTGTATCTTCAAAAAGTGCTCCAACGACATACTTTTTACATTTCATTTTAACCTGATGAGATATATCTATCATCATATCCACCGTTAATGATTCATAGGGTATAGTTTCCACAATGTTGTACTTATTCGCAGCACAATACAATACTTGCTCCAGATATGATTGACGATTATCATTGGTTGATGCCTTTTGCTTTAAACCATGTTTTAAAATCAAATTCCAGTATATCTCTCCGAACTTACTAAATACTTGATCAAATGTAAGTTTTAAATTCTCATCAACATTATATAAATTATCTAATAGTGCTTTCAGGAAACCATATTTATAGCTTGTATCGTTTCTGGATTTAGCAGAAAATACACAACTCAATGCTGACCACATATCATCGTCGGACATTATACATTTTATATATTCCCCTTCCTTTAAATCAAATCCTGCCATTCTTTTTCCTCACAATAGATATTCACTACTCAAAATTATCAAAATCGTACAGTTCATCATCCATCAGCTTTTCTTCCTCAAGCGAAAATTCATCACAATTGGAAAATATTCGTCACCATCGCCACTAACACGAATTTCCACATTTAACATGCTTCTCTTCTTTAATTATATTAACTGCTCCATATTCTTCAATGATGCTTTCACTATTCAATGGTATGTAAACTGTTTTTAAAGCATATTCGCCAAACATTTGCAAGTTATTATCCTCAGAATGTAAAATCACCTGTCTTCCGTCTGCTGTTTCAATATCACTCTCAACACAAGCTCTTACCAATAATTCCAACAGTCTTAAAGATATTTGTTCTTCATCTGTTTCTAATAACTTGAAAATCAAATATGTTTTTAGCTGTACTTGCTCTGATGTTACTAACAAAGACATTTTAATCACACCATCCTCTTGACATGCTTTAGTAATAGCACTTCCAATAAAACCTTCTCTTGGTGCATCCTTTATAACTTTTAATAATACATCATCCTCTTCAACAATATCATTTAGTAATAGTCGCACAACATCATTCGCAGAATCATAATCTACTTTATCAATAAAATAAATAAGCGCCATTACACCAATCTTAAATGGATTCCCATTTATAGACTTTCCATATGCTTTTTTAGGATACTCTCCTTTTGAAGAAATATCCCCATCATACACAGATATTGCATTGATATTTTTATCATCAAGAATATCATATACTTTATCCGTAATTTGTTCCCCCTTAGCTATCAGAATATCTGCAAAATCGTATATATCCTGTGAAATAGTTCTATTTTGCAAATACTTTCTTACATAAGAAGTCATTCGCCAGTCTTGATATTTAGTTTTCATTTCAATAGCATCAGATGCCTTTTCCGAAAAACACAAATCTCTGCACTTTTGTTTTATTGTCTGCAACTCATCTTTCAAGTAATCAGAGTTCTTTGTTCTGCTATCCCCAATTATTCTTGATTCTGTTCCCATTGGGATTACATTACTATATTTATCTGCTGCACTCTCTAGTTTAGTTATCACATTAATATAGGTATCTGCTCCGAACTTATCATATATTTGTCGAAGCAAAACTTTAACTTTTATTTCATCAAATTCGTAGTTATGTTCTAAGTAATATTTATTTTTAAAACTAGCTCTATTTACAATCCCCATATTCTGCGGCAAAATTTCATTAATGATTATTCGTCCCAAAGAAGTTTCTTCTTTATAATCAAATCCATTTGTGGTATGGCAATGTATCGTAATTTTTTCATTTAATGATAAGCACTTATTTTCATAGGCACAATATGCCTCTCCCTGACTGATTACCATTCTATTGTTATCTGCAACAATTTTAGACATCTGAACCAGCCATCGAATTGTAAATTCACTTGGTTTTAATTGTATATCGTCAGTAAAATCCGATAATACTTGATTTCTTATACCAAATTTTTTTAGTGATTCCTCGGATGCATCATCAGATAGTTGTGCAAACACTTTTATGTTTTTTGTATATTCGTACTCCAGCCCCCACATTCGATATATTGCTGGATTTACTGTAAAGCAACTATTACTCGTTATACAAATATTAAGTGCAGTAATAAATGAACTTGGCGTTGTTACCAATACAACAAATGTCTTCTCAAGATCATTTAATGCATCTAAAACCGCATCATTTATGGTTTTTTCTTTATCCTTTTTTGCTTCAAAACCTTCATCCTTATATTTATCTAAATATTTAAAAGCACCTTTTATGTTCGTTACCTTTCCATATGAATTATTAACCATCTGAGCTGCTATAAATGGCTTAAATAATTCTTTCACCACAAATTCAGGCACTCCTAAATAACCAATTTTAATTCTACTATCTACAATGATTTGACCTGAAGCAGAATAATCTACATAACGATTTATCTTACATTGTCTTCTATTAATCAATGATTCAGTTAATACTTTTTCATAATCTTCTTTTTCCAACTTGGAATCAAATAAAGCATCGACAGCCACTTGCACCATACGTTTTTGTGAACGCAATACCACTTCAGGAGCAGACATATCGAGAAATCTATGTAAAAGTCTATTTCTGTCAATTATAACTTTATATCTGCCATTTAGATCTGATGAGTATTTTTTTCCATTAAATTCAACAATCGGTCTTAACCCTGCTGGTAGAACTAAAATTCTAGATGTAATCATCCACTCCGGCATGTTACCTGACTTGATAAAGCATTCAATAACTTCTTTTCTATGCAAATAAGGTTGTGCTAAATAACCGTAACTAATCTCTAAAATCTCATTTATTTTATTCAGTTCTTCATTTAAATCTATATTTCGTAGGATATGCTTAATTGCTTCTGTTCCCCGATAAAAAGTAAATGTTGGTTCTTTTTGTTCTACCAACGCCTTCATTTTATTCTCATACGACCAATATTCTTCTGCATCTACAGGAAGATCCATTAAAACAATTTGCTCAACATACTTCTGAGGCAAATCTAATACGGTAGCTAATATAGATGGTTCTCCATAGAAATATTGTGGCAAAACAACATTACAATCAAGCTCAATATGGCCAAATCTTTCTCGCCTTACATTAGAAGTAGTAACTTCTACCCCACAACTATCACATATTACTCCAGCAAAATATTTCTTATTATATTTTCCGCAGCGACACTCCCAATCTTTCATTGGTCCAAATATTCTTTCAGAAAATAGCCCATCGCTTGCCGGATGATTATCTTTATAATTTAATGTTTCCGATGTTTTTACTTCCCCTGATGAAAGTTCATATACACGCTCCGGTGAAAGCATATTAATCTTCATATGAAATTGTTCTCGGATACCTGTATTTTCCTCGACTAACATATCGCCCATAGCCTTCTCCATTCTGTGTATTTAGTATTCTCTCAGTAATTCATAAAGAATATCTGAGTCTTCGTTAAGTCTATCATCCTCTTCATTATCAATCTCTTCTGCATATTCCTGCATTTTCGCATCTGTTTTGATAAATTCAGATGCCTGCATCGCCTTATCAAGCAATTCGAAAGAATCAAACTGCCTTGATACAATGTAGGATAATTCTCTAGTCAGCTTTATGAAATTAAAATTAAGTTCTTCTGCTTCCTCTTTAACATCACTCCACCAACGATGTCTAAATATTGACAGCTGAACAACAATGGACATATAAACTGTATACGAATATCTCGAATTCTTCTTACACACACTATAAGAAGAGAAATCTTTTATCCTAGAAATATCCGAGATCCAATAAGTAAAATGATAATCTCTACCAGGAAATCGACTTATATACCGACTAGCAAACATTAATTTGTTCTCATTCTGAAATATAATGAAATTATTCCCTTTAAATGCCTTGTTTATAATTTTTATAATAGCACCTATATACGTTTCATCTGTATAATGTTCCTCATCAATATCAATTAGATAAAAATCGAACATATCTTTACATCTAGATGAAAATACATTCCCTACATTTTCAGCTAATTGTATTTCATTAGATGAGAAAGTTTCATCCATAGAACCCGATGTAAAAATCAAATCGTCAAAATTGGTTCTTACCATTATTTCTTGTTCATAGCCTAGGCTTTTTAATAGTTGAGACGCTACTTTTTCAGAATCTTGATATCTCATCCTATTTGAAATTGTCTCTTCAATTTTTTTATCATCCAAATAATAGCGCCACATCGTATCACCTTCTCTATTCGTCTACTTCTTCTAAACTCTGGATTTCCTCGAGATAATCTTTCGTAAACGAATGAATTCTCTCTAAATAGTCATCTTCGGTTGTACACTTTTCAACAAATTCTTCATGCAAAATTTCTAATCCACCAAAGAAATATTTTTCAAACAATTGTAAATTTTCCTTGATTCTTGCCACATTCTCAGGGATTTCATTTCCTTCGTCGTCAAATTCCTCTAACTGAAACGCATTTTCAATACGTTCTTCTTCAGATAGAGTTCTTTCTTTTTCTAACAGCATAGCCACCTGATACAAGTACACTAATTTATCGTGATTTTTGTTCATGATACCCGTCAGCATACCAGCTTCATCTTTATTATCAGGATCATTAAGAGTTCCTAAACGTCCATATCTAATTCCCAATGCTATTGCAGTTTTATAACAATCCATATATGTATTAAATATTTTGAAATTGTCTTTTTTATAATCTTCCGGATTTTCATCTTTTCGAATCTGTCTTTTGCACAAATCCTTCCAATATGTTGCATAAATACCTGTTACTTTATAATCTTTATCAAACATATTATCCCTCCAACATCTTGACATGAGTTGCTGTCTCTTTTTCTTTGCCTGCAACATCAATATCTTTACAAATCATATAGCTCTTACCTAAATACTGTTCCATTTCAGCACGGGCAGATTCCCAATGTTCTTTCATAACTGCTATGATAACCTGATCTGCAGTTTCCGGAATAATCGTACAAATATTTTTTATATGTGTTCCGTCAATATTAGAAAACGGAGCATCAATTACAAGTGGAAACTCTGTCACCTCCACTAAATCACTTGATTCCATATCTTCTTTCGCTAATTCTATTAATCCCGAAATAAACGAAAGGTTCTTAACAGCTTTTAAGCCATCGGATTCATCAAGTTTTTCTAAATATTGAACCTGATACTTTCCGTTAATCATAATAGTTCTAGTGCCATGATAAACTCGATTGAAAACAGAATTTACCTTTAACTCAAGCTGGGATCTGACTGTCGATTCTTTCATCATGTATTCTTCATTAAATTCAGAATATAATGCTTGAGCATAAGCAAGATATCTTCTCAATCTCGAATTAGTCTTGTCATTCTTTAGGTATTGGGTAATTGTTTTATCACAATTTGATATCTCTTTTTTAATCGAACCTTGTAACTCATATTTTCTTCTAAGTTCGCTATTTTTCTGTTCTAGCATTCTTACGGCAGCATTATACTCTTCATTTAATTTTTTTACATCAACATCATTTTGACCAATATTTTTATCAAGTTCTTGCTTTTCTTCTCTTCGATAGCCCAACTGTTTTCTTGACATTCTATAACTTTTATATTGACTATCAACAGCTAAGAAGTAGCCATCCGACGATTCTGTGAATCTTGTAGTATCTCCCTTAAATCGCCTTGCTAAAGAACCAATATTTTCCGGTGGCATTTTCTTACGTTCAGCTAATAAACATTGATGTGCTGCTGAACCAACAGATATCTGCGTACCGCACACACACACCTTTATTAATTATATAGTCAATAGATGCCTGCGTCATATTAGGTACTGTCTCAACATCGTTAGAATGTTTTTCCATCAATTCAACCACTTTTCCCTTTAATGGTCTCAAGAAAAATGCATAGGCATTAGGTGAATTAAACGCGCTTACAACATTTACTTTTGCAGAATTAGTATCCCTTTCAAGGTCCATCAGAAGTCTTTCTAATTGTTCTCTTCTCTTTTGATCATCAATTGCCGCCTGGTTCTTTTTTATATTAGCCGCACATTCCATCTTTTGATTATCATAAAATGAAATGGCATCTTTTAAATCATCTATTTCTTTATCTATCGCTTCTAGTTGCTTCTGTTTTGTTTCCTTCGTGCTTTGCGCATTTTCAACATCAACATTTCCAGATTTTTTAAGCGATCCATTATAATCATTTACAATCTTTCTAAGATGACGTCTCGAATTTTCTAATATATCAATGCCCATTAATCCTCGTACTGAACTTTTCAAATCTGCATTATCTGTAATTGCACCTAATCGCTCTCCTGTTACGAAGAAATATGGAGATAAGTCTTCCGGCAAGATACCATCAATAACTGTTCTTACTAATCCAGGATCAACAGAAGAAATTGTTTGGCCATCACTTCCCAATCTTTCTATAGTTCCCTTCATTTGTCCTGATTCTGATATATTATTAGTTATATTTCCAGTGGAATCGTAATCTTTTTTTACACATATATATTTTTGTGTTCGAGTTATCTTATATCTAACATCGCAAAAACCATCATCCGTCTGTTCTCTATTTCGCAAAATAATTGTGACAATGACATCTTGAGTTTCAGACTCTTCCATTTGCTTTGCCACTTCATCATTTAGCAATATTGGATTATCAAATCCATTTTTACGATATAAGCACCATTCAAATGCTCGTATCAAAGTTGTCTTTCCTGATGTGTTATCACCTACTAAGACGGTAACTCTCTTATTTTCATCTGTAGAAAATTCGATTGTCTGCGTTCCAATATACTGTCTGAAGTTATGTAATGTAATACTTTCAATTTTCATTCCGCATTAACCATCCCTTCCAGCTTTTTTTTGATTTCGTTTGGCATCATATCATCACCAATCTTTTTTGTACGTGCATCTTCTTTTTCCATTTTTTCAACAATCTTCTTCATTGTCTTTAAAATACTCTGGTTCATATCCATGTCGTCAGTTTCAAAGTTCATAATCTACCTCCTGATTCTTGATCATATCCAAACCATATGCTACTGTAATTTCTTTTATCAGCTTGTCCGTTTCCTGCGGATTCTGTGAAATATACCCAAACTCCTTCATTCTTGCAATTTCACGTCTTGCAAGCGATATTTCGGATTTATTATCCTCATATGCATCCACTTCGTTTAACGGTCTTGGTAAAGTAACAAAATCATATATTACAGCATAATCCTTTCCCGGATATTTTCTAAGTACTCTACCTCGTCTCTGAATATATTCCTTTGGATTAGTACTACTTGCTAATATAAAAGCAGTTTTGATACTCGGAATATTTACACCTTCATCCAAACACTTAATTGCGATAAGTGCCTGATACGGATTTGTTTCAGCAAATTGTGCTTTTATCTCTTCTCTTTCCTTTGCGCTTTCGTTAGATGTAAAATGCCTTACTGCCATGCCTAATTCTAATCCTAACATTTTAGAAATCATAACGATTTGTCGTTCCCCTTCATCGTCAGATTCTGATTCATCTAGTGCAGGATTATATGGTTTTGTTGCTCCACAATAAACTAATATCTGATTGTCATTCACATAATCTTTCATTAATTCTTTCAGTACCGCAATCTTTTCTATTGCTCCAGCAACAATTCTGGATCTCTGAATCAAAAGTGTTTTTGCCGCTTCACTAAGTTCAGCCCTTCCATCCTCATTAAACTTACAAGCTTTTGATATCTTAGCTGAAAGCTCTCGATATTTCTCCAACTCATCATCAGAGAGGCTTACTATGATCGGGTGATAATAATACTTTGTAAGTTTATCTTCATCTATGGCTCTCTTTAAGTCATATTCAATGCATTTATTACCAAAGTAACTGTATAGTGCTTGAGTTCCTTCCTCATCGCCATGTCTTTCCAGCGTAGCCGAAAGTGCTAAACGATACTTGATATCATCGCGTAAATATCTACTTAGTCTCATCGCACCAAAATTATGTGCTTCATCTACTACTATTAGTATGTCTCCCTCTATTTTTCCAATCTGTTCCTGAACATGCTTTGATGTATATGTTGCATTTGTTGTAACCAGGCAAAAAGTATCTTCTATTTCCAAGTTAAAATCAATTACTTCATCCTTTAATCTTTCTTTCCATTTTTTTTGTGGCGATGAAGAAAACGCAATTACTGGCCTAAACCCAAATCTTTCTATGTCTTCAACCCACTGCTCTACTAGATGCTGATAAGGGCATACTATTATAACAGCAAGACGTTTATTATTCTTTAAAAGCCATGTTGCTGCGCCTAATCCTGTAAACGTCTTTCCTGTACCTGTAGCCATATCGAATATTCCTCGATATCCCTGGTTTTCCCACTCTAAAATCGCCTCTTTTTGGTAATCGTAAAGTTCAATATCCTCATTAATTCCGAACTTTACTTCATTTCTTTCACATCTGTATGCATCAGCTAAATTCTTATCTAACTGTGAATCTATTTTTTCAACTTTATATTTCAAGAGCTTTTCTCTTGCAGCCTTCGGAAAATCTATAACATCAAGATTATTTTCTGTGTTGTTCCATATTTTTTCAAAAGCATCTATCTTATCTTGAACTCGTTCCTTCTCATATTCATTCCATGAACAATATACATCAAATGATTCATAATTATTAAAGAAGGCATTAACCGTTTCATTCATTGATCCGGTAAATGCAATATGCGAATCATACATATCTGAAACGATTCCCATTTTTTCATGAAACATCGCTTTACTGCTTAGTTTCTTTGTAAACGCCACCTTTATGTCAAGTCTACTTATACTAATTAAATAAGAAATCCAAGCAAGTCGCTCTTTATCATTAGCATCCTGAGGATCTTTCATCTCTCTAAGTAATGATTTTTCAACTATTTCCCTGCTACTGTATCCCTGTTCAATAGCCTCTATATCTTCTTTATTTAGAATTGGAGATACTATCAATTGTATATGGCCTTCATTTTCAATTAAACCAGAGATTCCTTTTGAAATCTCAACCAATGCTTCTGAAGTAAAAAAGCCAACTGCTCTCCTATACAATATTGCTTCCTTTAAAACTGGTATATAAAACTCTTTGACTACATTATTTTTATATGACCGATACTCTCTCTTTAATGAAAGATCTGTCAGTGCCATTTAATCACCTTCTTTACTGAATCAAATCGTGTTCTAACTCTAAAACATACTGTTCGGCATCTGTATTTTGAGTTTCAATACATACACCGCAATAAGCCTTATCAGTTACAGGCGTCGGAACAACAGAACACTCTATTCCTTGTTCTTTTAACCTTTCCTCCGCTTCAAATACATGACTTGTACTATAAAATACTATGTACATTAATAATCAACCTACCTTCTTAACTGCATCAATTACAGCTTCTACATCTTTCAAAGAATTTTTCCATCCAAGGCTCATTCTCACAATTCCTATTTCTTTTGTATGTAGCGCCTCATGTGCTAATATCGCACAATGGATTCCTCCTCGCGTGCATATTCCATATTTATCAAATGCCTGTACGACTTCATTTGATTTCATCCCATCAATATTAATCCCAACAACGCCTAATCTTTCAAAATCTGCATCATATACAGTAACATTACTTAATCGCTGTAACTCAGTCAGTAATTTTTGCTGTAACTTAAGTTCTTCTGCCTTTACAACCTCTCGGTTTTCGTTTAACCATTTAATTGCTGCGTTTAAAGACCAAATTGCTGGCATATTAAGTGTTCCCGCTTCGTAGCCCTCTGGAAAAACATCCGGATTGATGTACTCATCTCCCAGGACGCCAGTTCCACCTTGAATAAGAGGTTTCCATGTTGGTTTCTCCAAACATACCAGTCCTCCAACCCCTGGCAAAGCTAGCAAGTCCTTATGTCCAGTAAAAGCAAGATAGTCCACCGAATCTTCGACCATATTGATTGTTATTTTTCCAGCGCCTTGAGAAGAATCTACAAATGTTTTTATACCTTTCGCCTTCATAAACTTAAGCAATTCTCTATTAAATACAATTCTTCCAGTCAAGTTACTTGCTAGAGTCATCTCAAACAAAGTCGTATTCTTTCTCACATACTTTTTAAATATTTCCTCTGGTGATAGCAGAAGATCATTTCTATCAATCACTGAATAATCAATAATGCCTTCTTCTTTCATCTTATGAAGAGGTCTCAACACAGCATTATGTTCATAGCAGGTAATTACAACATGAGCTCCCTGTTTCAAAATACCTCTAAAGAATAAATTGATTGCTTCTGTTGAATTCTTCGTAAACACGACATTGGGTTCTGTTATTCCAAAATATCTTCCAACCAGTTTTCTTGTTTGATATAGCATTCTTGATGCTTCTATGCCCAATTGATAGCTACCTCTCCCAGGACTCACACCAATCTCTCTTACATAGTAGTTGAATGCATCATAAACTTCATCTGGTTTATATTTAGTTGTCGCAGCATTATCTAAATAAATCACTTATGATTCCTTCTTTCCTGCAACCTTATCGCAAATAATACATCCATTATAAAATTTTGCAATACACTTTTTGCAATGTTTACACTTAGTTTCATCAATTTTGTATTGTCCATGTATTGTATCTATAGCTCCATACGGACAAACCGAATCGCAGGCAGAGCAACGTATACAGAATTGATATTTTCTTAGCTGACACTTAATTCTGTTCACCAAGTTCGTAACATCTATACGTTCCTCCGGTAATACTTTCACTACATTTGTCCCGAATGTGATAATTAATTCAAAACATTTCCTATATTCCCCAGACTTATCTGTATCATAAACCGAAATATAAGTTGCATCCTTTTTTTCAATTATTTTTAAATCTCCGAGTGGCTTAAATAATTCAATCACATCTTTATTAATTTTTTTCTCAATAATAATATTTCTTGCCTTATCCGATAAATTGCATGCGGTGTCCATAATTGTAACATTCTTAACTTTTAGTCCACTGGCACCTCTTCTAACTTTCCATTTACCTTCCTCATAGTATTCTTCAGGATCTGTTTTATTTGCTCGTTTTGCAAAATCAAGAACCATATCCTTCCATCGCTGCATATCATCTGGATGATAAATTTCAGTCAACATCATCGACCAATCTGAATTATTTGGACAACACCAGCATCCAACTCGCTTATACCCATACTCATAGCATTCATTAATCAGAATATTTTTATATAATATATAAAGCCAGACATCGTAATCAGTCCATTCTATTATCGGCATTGCATTTACCTGCGTCGATATTTTAGAATGTTCTTGTGTTCTCTCGTATCCTTTTCTCGCAGCAGACTCGCTATGCCTAATACCCAAAAATGACAAGCTGTTACCAGGTAAATTTTCCAACTCCTTATTCAAGTTACTTGTTTTGAATATTGTACAGCACCATCTCTCATGTTGACTTGGGGGGCCAAACACTTTACAAAGTTTAAAGAAATCATTTTCTGTTTCACTTGGTATCATCGGAACTTGTGGGTTTTCTATTCGAAATTTATGTTGTACATATTCATACGTTTCTCTAAATTCCAATGTTGTATCTCCAAAAAAGTGAATAACTGAATTATCTTGTAATGCGTCTCTCACAAGCCTGCTTACAACAGTTGAGTCCTTTCCTCCTGAAAATGACACTGTAGGAATATATTTGTTTTCAGCATATTCTCCTGATGAATACTTTGTATAAATGTCTGAGATATATTTTTCTGCCTCATATACAAGACCTTTAATATACGCTTCATTAGCCTTTACCACGCCCATATAAGGAGCATAATCTCTTTCTACTTCAATATTGTCTCTTAACTCCTCAGCATATTTCAAATGCTCTTTGTTTTTATACCACTCTATGTATGGTATTCTCTGAATTTCTCCATCATATAGATATCTACTGGAGCCGAAATACCACACTTTTTTATCTGTCAAATCTTCACCCACAATCTTACTCAATAGCTTTCTTTCTTGAATAAAAACAGGGTTACAAATTGAACCTTCAGATAGTTTTTTCAATTTTCCTTTACATGTTAATTCATGCAATTTCTTATCAAAAATAGGTTCGTTACATTTCTCACACCAGTAGATCATCAAATATCTCCATTTCTACATAATTTCCGAAAAAATCTTTGCAAGCACTTGCATCTTCTCATCATAACTAAGTGACTCGCCAAAGTTATCAATTGTGGATTTAATCTTATTAAACATAAGCTGACTTGTACCTGACAATTCTCCTTTATTGAACTGTGTGATTTTTTCTTCTTCATTTCCAGTACTAATAGTTACCTTAATTTCATCAGCACCAACATTATCTTGCACTTGATAATTATTTAATTGAGTTACCATCTTTGAAAATGCTTCGTAGAAATCTTCAATCTTAGAATCATTCCAATATTCAATTTCAAATCCAGTAACTACTTTGCCTAACTCTTGTATGATTTCCTCATCATTTGTAGACAAATTCATATTGGCCAAATAGTCAAGCATCATACTTGTCTGATAGTCAAATGACTTGAATCTTTTTTCTTTCCAATCAGATTCATATAATCTATTCAATTCAGCAGTAATTGAAATGTCAGAGTCAATTTCCAAAATGCTTCTCACTGCTTTTTCGACTGTCTGAATCTGAAGTTTTGTAACTCCTTCTAGCTCAAATACTATTTTTTGAACTAACATTTGTAATTCAGCCAAATCATCATCCAACTGTAATAAAGTTTCAAAGAAAAATTTATTATAATCTTTATGAGTAATGCTCATAATCTCTCTATATATTTTGGCTTTATCAGAAACATATTTATTTGTAGTACGAGCAGCTTTAGAAATTGAAACAAAATGCTTATTCATAGCTTCATATAGCTCTTTTAATCTATTCTTTGCCTTTTCATCAACAAATCGAGCGAATATTTTTTCCAAGCACTCAATATATTCACGTTCTGAGTCGCTCCAATTACAAATATACAAACTATAATCTTCAGGACTTTCCAGAGCTTTTAATAATTCTTCTTCACAGTAATCGTGTTCCGAACCATGAAAATAAATAGAAATGTTCTCATAGTCTCGCAAGCAAAACGCAAGCAAAATCGAGAGATATCCATCTCGTAAACCATATGGTGCTTTCTTTAATGTCTCATACAGTTCCTTTACACCTGTCTGTCCTTTTATACACTTGTGAATATATTTTTGAACTTCTCTATATACATATTCACCCGACACTTCTCCTGTTGGCAATGTATTTAGATTCCCTATATTGTCTTCACCATCATATAAACCATTTTTTGATAATACCGAACGAATAACCGAATGCTCAGGAGACATCAAGTTGCACTCTTCAAGCATATCTTCTTTATTATTCATAATGTAAGACAGTGCCTTCGTTCTAGCCAACCTAATCGCACCCGATACTGTATTTTTATTTATCAAATCATTGTTCACAATAATAGTTCTAGGGAAACTATTCATCATTATCTCAGACGCAATATCCGACACGTCTTTTCCACTCTTTACAACATGTTCGCATCCGTTGGAAACTACTGCAATTCCATCTGCTTCAATATTTCGCCATCCAGAAATAACATCTCGAAGAATACTCTTCTGTTCACTAAGATATAATTCAAGTTCTTTCTCTACTGTCGGATCATCCTTTTTTAATTCTTCACGTATAGAATAATAATATTTAATTGCAACATATCTCTTTACTTCATTAAGAATAGATTCTTCATTCTGATTAATCACCAGTATTGTTCTTTCTGGTAATCCTTCCTTTACTAGGTAATCGGAGATTTCAAACTTTTTATCCAAGACAAATGCAATCATTCCATCGTAGTATTTAGGAAGAAATCTTAGTAAGGTTTTCTTTGTTAAATCCCCTTTCAAAGCAAAAATTGGTAAAAATATACGATTCATGTGGAAATGCCAATTGTAGTCATATGGGTATATTACAAATTCTGCAAATTCCTCATTGAGGACAGATACTGCTGTTTCATCAGTTACTGATGAAACTCTTTCCTCAATCATTGAATCAAAGTCATAAATACTACTATCCAGG
Organism: Roseburia sp. AF22-2LB; assembly: GCF_003461125.1. NCBI lineage: Bacteria > Bacillati > Bacillota > Clostridia > Lachnospirales > Lachnospiraceae > Roseburia > Roseburia sp. AF22-2LB. Next base: position 147,405 of record NZ_QTWM01000005.1, on the reverse strand, counting down.
AAATCAAAGTAGCCATACTGTCTCATATACTTAATAATCTTCTGTTTCTCAAGATCATTTATAGCCGCTCTCACTATCTCTTTATCAGCATCAATAACATTAACCAAAGTCTCTTCATCTGAAGCAAGCGTTCCCGCATCATTAATAATGTAAATAACAGCCATTGCCTTAAGGACACGAATTTGGACAGTCCTTTCTACACCTAGTCCAAGTTTATTAATAGCCACCTGATATTTCTTATAGATTTCTCTAGCTTCACCACCTCTATAAGAATATATATTTTCTTCAAAATAGTCATAAATTGCATCCAGACCAATGAAATGAAATTCATTCAAATTCATTTTCTCAAGCAGATAAAATAATGAATAATCTTCATCACTAGCTAAATAAGTAAAAAATGTTCTCTCATTCTGTGCAACTTTCTTTGACAACCTATCCAAAGCATACAAAGTAATCGGATGCAGCGGATATCCACCCTCAAACGGATTTATTCCTTCATCTTCAGGCGGTAATAGAAATCCCTTAAAATCATACGCTTGCGTATATAACTCATTAAGTTGCACTCTAAACTTACGTTTAAACTCGTTCCATTCCTTCTTTTTAGGAATTATATGAGGAATTAATGACAAGCATTGATCATACTTTATATTAATTGATGTCGATTTAAAGCGTCCTTCTATCTTCTTCCACTCATCACTCACAGATTTTTTCATTTTGTCTGTATATAGTGACAACTGCTTATGTGATACAAGAATAAGATAATCGTCGAAATCCGAGTGGTCACAGAACTCTGCTAAATCCTGTACGTCCTTAACTTTTATATTCTCTCCTGTATCCTCAATATAACGTCCAAATTCATCAAAGACAAAAATAATGCCTCGATAATTGTCTGCAATAATAGTATTAGCCAACGTAATATTGTCAATCAAGTTACCGGCTTCACTTACAAACTCTGCACCATACGTCATTGCTCTGAACACTATATTAAATTCTTTTTCTGACTTGGTATCATAATTCTCCAAACCATTCAAAAGTTCCACTTCATCAATTTTATTAACCTTGTAAATTTCTTCTAATCTTGTTTTTGACTCTTGACCATTTCTCCACTTGTTAATCAACTTTAACGCATCATCGAAATAGCTTTTAAAACAAATGTCTATTTGGTTTCTTTCTAATTCTTTCTTTAACGAATATGTGATACATTTATCAAAATCACCAAAATTTGCATATATTGGAACTACAAGATATGGCTGTTCCTCTTTTACAAATCTATTAATTTCCGAAGCGAGAGCTTTATCATACTTTGATATAGCTTTCAGAAATTCCACAATACCCTTTCCATCTGTATTTACATGTCCTAACAAGTCACTTAATACAGTAAGTAAGTGTGATTTTCCTGTTCCATATGAACCATAAAGTATTCTTGAATGAACATCTGCATTTCGATTTATAATTCCAAGTAAGTATTCTTTCAGTATTTCTGTAGTCGTAACATTCGGAATAAAACCTGCTAATTTTTCGTCGTCCTTCATGTCAAAGCAGATATTGGCAGAGTACTTATATTGCTTTTTCTTTGTAACTAAACTTGTATAATTCATTATTTATCGTTCCTTATCAACATAATATTTTTCTACCAATCCAGCGTAATTATAACCATTAAACTCAATAAAACGATTTCCAAAGTTATTATTTAGATTGATATATTTCTTATTTTCTGCTTCTACAAGTAACTCAAGCAGTTTTGAATACTTCATTCCAAAGTACTTTCCAATCTGTCGTTTATCTTCCATTAACTTGTCGATGTTAATCTGTTTTCCTTGCTGACTATCAGCTAAATTATCCATCGCTATGGCATAAATAAGTATTTCTAACGGAACTTCTCTGCCTGTTAGACTTCTTTTTTCATATGTATTTTTTTCAGTCTCCCTGATAATCTGTAATGGAGCCAAAAAAGGATATGTATCTTCATCCATAATGCTATTTTTATCGAACTTAGCATCACTTACATATGTATTCTTCAAACAATTAAATTCTTTCTCTACTGCCGCTTTTTTGACTTTCATTCCATTTACTGACAAATAGGAGTGAAAACCTTCTACAAATGCTTCCTTTGTGATAACATTTTGTTTCCATTCGTTAAACATCCAGTACCAGGCAGTTGCATTCTCTTCGTTAAGAGCTAAATTTCTATGCATCAAAAGAAGAGAACCTTGCCTCTGAAAATACAAGTCATGCTGAAGAATACTCGTATAAATTGCTTCTGGAACAAGACGTATACCTCCCTGTTCCTTTTCCTCGTGAGTTAACCCCATAGCATCAGACCAATATCTAAGAGCTTTTATCATTACTCGACCTAACCCAATATTATCAATTGCCTCTTGTTCACTACTAGGAGTAAAAATCATGGCATCTTGCTCTACTGCCTGAATGATTTTTGTTCCCCATCCACTTCTCATATAAAAACTGCCATGCTTATTTACAACCATTGTCATTCTCCTCTATCTCAAAACTTGCAATATCTCCTAAATCGCAATTCAAATATCTACAAATTCGTTCCAAGACATCCATAGACACCTTTTCGCCCTTTCCCATCTTTGCGATAGTTGTAGAACTAATATTTAACTGCTCCGTAAGATCTTTTTTTTGTAGTTTTTTATCAATTAAAATTTTCCATAGACCATTATATGATACTGCCATAATTAACACCTTTCATCTTAATCGCAGATTATATACTTGATCTACATTATATCATGTTTACACTAATTCCGCCAGCATAATCTTTAGATATATAAAGATTGATTTTATTTTTATAAATTTCTATATTTCAAATATTAGAACTGGAATTTAGTTTTTCATTTGACCATTTCAAATATTATAGCAATAGGTTGGCTATTCTAACCAACCTATTACCTTACTACTCAATCGCTATTTTGTTCTTTTTCTATCACCAAATTTTGCTCTTTGTCAGTGTTAATTATTCTACACACAACCCCGCCATCAACTACAAATACTACCTTTCCCTTCGCCTTATCTCCAATCTTATCATACAGCCTGCCTGCACTCATAGATTCACCCTTTACAGTAAAAGGGCTGTTAGCCACATATCCTATCTTTCCAAGTCCTTTTATCTTTACCTGTATTGCTTCCTTGTCGTACTCATTATCCGGCTCTTTCTCAAGTTTGACTTTCATTCCTTTTTCCATAAAATCACTGCCAAAATAACGGCTGCAACCTGCTATTGTAAAATAAAGTTCTTCCATAGTGGTCTCCTCTCCACACATCTTATCGGCTTTACCAATCTTCTCCGTACTCATCCATTGCATCATCTACACCATCTGCATAATCGCTGTCTCTGTCATATCTATCATAGTCATAATCGCCATCCATATAGATATCATCATAGCCATCATCATAAGAGTCATATGTACTCTTCTTTGTCGTTGTGCTTTTCTTTGTGCCGCTACTATATGATGAATTATTTGTTGAATTTGATTTACTATTGTAACTACTGCTTGAACCAGAGCTACTTGTACTACTCTTAGAAGTACTGCTGGATGATTTATTGCTATATGATGAACTGCTATGTGATGTACTGCTTCCAGTATATGGTTTATGCAGATAACAATAACTACTTCCACTTGCCTGCTTATTATCACATCCTGCCTTAATGCACTTAGGCTCACTTGCTTCACCTATTGAACCTATTACAAACAGAACACCTATTATCACAAAAAATATTGCCAGTCCTTGTCCAAATGAATTTTTTCTCATACAAATCAGCCTCCCTTGCAAAAAACTCAGTCAAAATCATAATCATCCGGGTCTAACCCTGCATCTTCCAATGCCTCTGCCCTGTCATCAGGATCCATAAGTTCTAATTCATCAACATCAAGTCCTGCTGCCATTGCATCAATCTCAAAGTCCTCCTTTGCGTCATCCCCGAAGTCTCCGGCATCTCCAAATAATGCTTCATGTTCTTCCCTGCTGGTGCAAAGCATTTCTCCTGTAAACATCATTTCTGCACCATCTATTTTGCCATCGCCATTTAAATCCATCCAATTTTTCATTGCCATACCTCCTGTAATCAAGAATTATCAAGGTTATTTGTTTTTTCTGATTACATAGTACTACTTATGCTGTCCTATAATCATCACTTGTATATCGAATCTTTGTTCTTTTGCATGCTTATTCATCATCTTCTTCAAGTTGCTGTTCTATTTTCTCTTCTCTGTAATCAATAATATCCGCAATCATAAGTACTATCTCTGACACTACCACTAGTATCAATCCCGTCTTTGCCAGTGTCTTTCCAACGAGATCATCTGTTTTCTTTGCCGCCTCAACACTTTTTCCAAGCAGACCTATCAATCCTATATTTGCCAATCGCTGTAAATTCCTATTTATAGATTTATTTTCTCTATGAATTTCTCTTAATATTGTCTTATTTATCATGGTAATTATCCTCCTTATTTTCAGCCAACCATATCTTCTACTATATGCATATTCTCTTCCTGACCTTCATCTACAAGCTGCATTTTGGTTACTTCACTATGTTCCGGGACTTCCATTATGTCTTCAATTTCCGCCAGATTATCTTCACAGGTATCAGCCAGGGATTCACAATCAATGTAGTCTGTCAATGCATACAGGCAGTTAAGTTCTTTTATTTTTGCTTTTTTCTCAAGCCTCAGCTCCTTAAGTCTCTTAAATACTTTATACCCCTGAGTCACATTACAATTAGCATCTTCTATTTCCAAAAGGATATTTTCAATCTCAGTATCTAGCTCTTTGATATCTATCTGAAGATTTATTATATATTGCCCGGCATTTCTATAAAATTCTGCCTGCTGCCTTGCAAATGAAACCCAGTCATTCTCTTTTTCATCCAACGGAGTATAACTTCTTTCTTCTACCATTGTTACTTCGCCATCCTTTTCATCAAATGTAGGTTCAATACTATATCTTTGCTTTGTATCTGAGCTAATATGAACTGTTCCATGTATATCATCTTTTTGTAACCGTCTGTCTTTAAGTATACAGTTTTCAAACAATTCTTCGTATTTTCTAGGTTTATACTTTCTTTTTTCCAGACCCTTGATACTTTTTAATGCCTGCTTTGCCTTAGTGACATTTGTATTCGTCCCAAAACTATTTTGAAAATATTCAATTCTTTGCAGTTCATCCTTGATATCTCTTCTGTTTTCCCTGCACACTCTTAACAGCTCAATCAAATCAGTTGCTTCATTATCATCTGTTTCACATAATTCAATATAATGAAGAATATCGCATATCTTCTGTTCTATATCTGAATGTTTTTTTGACAATTCATCCCTATAATCCTTTAGGCCTTCTACCAGGTATGTAAAATGTGTAAGATATTCTGCCCAGTCCATTTCTGATAGGTCATATGATGCAACATTTTTCTCAATCGGTTCCATTACCTCATCATATGTTAGTTCTTTTACTGGTGAAACATATTCATCATTATTTTCTTCCTGCTCTTCTACCGGTAATGCACTGAAATTGTCACTTATTTCATCACTGCCAGATACTTCCCGGCTCATATCTTCCACATTTTCTTCAATCGGAACCATACAATAAAATGCTGCTTTCTTGCCCACACATATTCGGCTGTTTGCCTGTGCAAATGTAAATACTGTTGCGTCCTGTTCCCCCGCCACAGCTACCAACTGATCTGCTTTATTGGTTCTATAATAGTGACCACTATAATCCATTATGTAATATAAAGAATCCGTTTCCATAGGCACCTCCTATTCTAAATGTCCTATCATTTCTACATACCTCATAATATTCACACATAATGCAATATCCCATACAATCCTTAAAATGTAATACTTTTTTCTAATCTAATACCATAACCTTGCCTGTTTCAAAAAAACAAGAACCAGTAAGAGCTTATCTCTTATCTGATTCTTATTATAAAAACTAAGGTGTCCCATAAACACACCTTGCATATCGAATCTTTGTTCTTATTTTTTATATTGTTCTATCAATCTGTCTATTTCAGCATTCATCATTTCAACAACATTATCTGGTCCTGTAAGTGTTACACCCTCACCAAGCCCTATGATCCATGCTAAAAATTGTCTGCTAACAGCAATTTCCACATTGATTGCGAAACGTTTATCGTCCAGTCTGATCATGGATACATCTTTGCCAAAACGGTCTATCATCACACCTGCAAAAGAATTATCGCATTCAATTCGTATCCATTCCTCTTTTCCTCCATACATGCCAAATGTTTTTCTGGCATATGCAGCCATATCAAAGGATTTAAACGCCTGTCTTCCTTCTCTTACTTTGCCATTTAACTTGATAGAAATCATTTTATCTACACGAAAATGCTTTATTATCTCATCATTGCTATCATATGCAATAAGATAGTAGTTTTCATCATCCCATGATAAAGACCATGGACTAACCTCATAAGGTGCCCCCTCATGACGCAGCTCCATTTTCTTATCAACATTCCATTGGAAATATTGAAATGTTATCCTTGAATTCTCTGCTATTGCTGTATGTATCCTGTCAACATTATAATAAATACTTTCATTCATTGTCTTTACACGACCAGCTACAAATACCTGTCTGTGTAACTGAGATGCTTCATACTTACTAGCAAGTCCTTCTATCTTTTTAATAAGCTCATTTGACTTCTTAGCAGTAATAAATTTTGCCGACTGTACAGAATCAACTAATAATTTTAACTCTGCCAATTCAAACTGCCTGTTACCTATATGATATGAATATGTCCTGTCTTCCTGCATTCCTATAACATCCAGACCATACACTCTAAGATTTTCAATATCATTATATAAACTCTTTCGCTCAGCACTTATGTCATATGCTGCAAGTGCATCAATAATCTCTGGCATAGTAATACTGTGTGTTTCATCTGTCCGCTCCAGAAGAATTTTCATAAGATATATCAGTTTCAATTTCTGATTTGATGATTTAGGCATATTGTACCTCCAAACTCCCCAATAAAACTAAAAGCTTCTTCTATATAATACCATAGATAACCATAACACACCAAATAGTAATACGAAAAATCCAATAAACTTACCGATTGCAGCTATTCCTGAATAATCGCCCTCACAACTATCCAACTTTATTCTCTTTATTTCTTTGTTATTTTGTTTCTTATTCAGTTCTGTAATAAAACTATCTAACTTCAAGCTTTTCATACTTCTGTTTTCTGCCAAACTAGTACCTTCACGCATTCCCTATCCCAGTGCCACATCCAGTATCATCATCAGCAGAAATCCTACTGAAAACCATATGGTTGCAATATTCGAATGGCTGCCTGTGGATGCCTCCGGCAGCAGTTCCTCGATTACCACATAAATCATGGCGCCCGCTGCAAACGATAACAGATACGGCAGAATCGGAATCACTATGGATGCTGCTGCAATGGTTATAATTGCAGCTATTGGTTCTACAATGCCAGACAGTGCACCATAAAGAAATGCTTTTCCTTTTCCGGTTCCTTCACTGCGAAGTGGCAAGGATATAATTGCACCCTCCGGAAAATTCTGAATGGCAATACCGATTGCCAGGGCAAGTGCTCCTGTCAAAGTAATATTTCCGCTGCCCATCAGAAATCCTGCGAATACTACACCCACTGCCATCCCTTCCGGAATATTATGTAAGGTAACTGCTAGTACCAGCATGGTTGTTTTTTTTAGGTGTGCTTTAATTCCCTCCGGCTCATCACTGTTTAAATGTAAATGCGGAATAAGCCTATCCAAAATCAGCAAAAATGCAATTCCAAGGGCAAATCCAACTGCTGCCGGAATAAATGACAACCTTCCCATTTCTTCTGACATTTCCAAAGACGGAATCAATAGTGACCATACCGACGCCGCCACCATGACTCCGGACGCAAATCCCAGCAGGGATTTCTGCACCAGCGGCTTCAACTCCCCAGTCATAAACAGCACACAGGCCGCCCCTAAAAATGTTCCTACAAACGGAATCCAGATATATACTCCAATCATATAAAACCTCCTTTCACATTTGCTATTCTAAAGTAGCATTTCATTATCTTCTCATAAAATTCTTCTCTCATATAGAATTTATCTCATAAAGTTTCTACTCCAGCGTAAGATTCAAGTACCCATTCTCCGCCTCATCACATCCGGTTATCATGCCAAAATCTTTTTTCTGATAGCCCGGTTTTTTTTTACCATTTCCGACTCGTTCTTCTCTTTCAACTGCCGCCAAAGATTTTCTGACTCTGACCGGAACTTTTATCCGAAGACGCTTTAATACCGCCAGCAAATCCTGCTCTGATAAAGTTGTTTCCAATACTTCGATTACATTTTCCTCTTCCCGGAATAATAAAAGATCCTCTCTGCCATGGTGCTGCACTTTATAAGCATAACCATCTGCATAGTCATTTTCCAGCAACGCATAAGTGATTGCATCCTTATCCCAGCGGATATAACCATTTCCCATAAAATAAGCATCCCGAAGCTGCACATACTCATCCGGTGTCACTGTAAGCAGCCAGTATTCCTGCTGCCCTTTTTCTTCCCCTTTTGCTTCTGCAATTTCGTCCGGAAGAATGGTTCGCTCTGCTACGCAAAATGCCATACGGAAGCCCAGCTTCTCATAATAGTATATGAGGCTTTCGCTGGCTGGTTCTAAGACAATCGGTGTCTGAAAATGCTGTTTTCCTTTTTCTAACAGTATTTTTGCATAGCCCCTGTCCCGGTATTCCGGCAGGGTTGCTACTGCATAAGCATAATGTACCGGTATCTCACCTTCCCCGGTCACAAGATACGCCTTAAGAAATGTTGTCATTGCCACAGGCTTCTTATCTTCCATACACACCAGCATATTTTCTTCCGTAAACCGGTGCGTGAAATAGAATTCCATATAGTCCTCTTCATCCCCGAAGCACCGATGCCAAATCTCTTTTATCTGTGGAATCATCTCTTTTGTTGCAAACCGTATTTCCATCTTAAATCTCCCGTGCAGTATAATTTTTCAGCAAAATATCAGGATAATAGGATAATTTTGCCTTTCGCAGTCCTTCATCCCCGGCATCATCTTCTCGGTTTACATAACTATACTCCTGACAATTATGCATTACAAACTGCTGGTTAATCATTGGATAAGCACCCTGTATTTCCGGAAATGCTTTTTCAAAATGCACTACATAAGTATCGGAATTTAATCGTTCTCCTATGGTAAATGCTACGATTTCTCCAGCCTTACGCAATATGCCACCTTCTAAATGCAACTCATCAAAATATTTCATTGCCTGATTCAGGGCACACTGCTCATCACTCATATCCTCATTCCACTTGCAGGCTCTCCGGTCGCACCACTTAAGATTCATATCATAGCATTCCTGCTTATTTTCCGCTGTCATTGGCTCATAACTCCAATCCTCGTCATCTTTAAATCTTGCAATGTGATTTCGTTTGCCATGAAGCTTCTTTCCTGCCAGACTGGTCAGCTTGTCCACTGTATAAATATAATCAAAGCTGTCCCTGTTTTCTTCGATCTGAAAAATACCGGAAAAATACGTTTCTAAAAACTCCCGGTCTGCCTCCTCAATACTTTCAATATAGAGCTTGCTGTTATCTTCTTTTGCATGTGTAAGGAGCTGCATAATTGCTGCCTTCTTATCTCCGGCTCCAATTGGGAATGCATAACAGTCTTCCCCTTCTGCATCGAATTTTATCACGCAGCAGCCGCAGACTTCTGCCACTTCCACTTTATATATCACAGACCAGATAAAGTTATTTGCAAAGCTGTATTCGCAGCCCTGTCTGTTATCTTCCCTAAGCTTTTCACTCATCCAGTCTCTGTCATCTATGGTTATTGGTCTAAATTCTATCATATCATCTTCCTCATTCTCTTTTCTTCTTCAATTATTATACCCCAGATTGTCAAATTCTGCTCCTGCCATAAACTACTTGAAACATATTTTCAAGTTTATCGGAACAAAGAATGTGCCTTGGCACTTTCTCGTGCCTGCGGCGGTCGCTTGCGACATCTACCTTATACGCCGCAGTGTGCATCCTCGCGGAGCGTTTTTTACTTTACAGGAAAACAATTTCCTGTAAAGTAAAAAAAAGATTCCCTATTGTCTCCTTCCATCGGTTATGACAATAGCGAACCTTCTCCTTAAATCATGCTATTCCAATATATATTTTACTGTTCTTTACCACCCTGCAATAAATTTTCTGCTTCCTCTTCCGGCAATGCAAAAATATCCATCAGATTTTCGATATAGAAAAATCACTCTTTTTCTTTAATCATTTTAAACATCTGAACACGATTTCTGATACCCAGCTTCCGATAGATATTTAAGATATGCTTCTTTAATGTATTTACGCTTATGGACAATTCTTCACAGATGGTATGATTATCCTTTCCCTGCATCAGAAGCTGCAGTATCGTATGCTCCCGCTTTGTCAGTTCATATTTCTCTGTTACTTCTGTTATCGTTAGTTTCTCTGCCCTTTCATCCTTTTGCTGTCCGTCCTTATATAACCGGAATGCCAGATGGTCTTTCAACATGTCCAGAATAAAAATGTCATCATACTGGAAATTATCTTTTCCGATTGTCCGGTAAAAAGTGACAACGCCTAAAAATTCTTTATTTCTTCCCAATATCATCTGGATTGCATAATGCCAGTTATTTGGCCGGTACACCTTCTGATAATATTCTGTCTGTACCCTTTTTTCATCCGATATCATATCTGTTTCCCGGTACACCAGACTCTTTCCGCTATATACAATTCCGCGATTCGAATTCATTTCATCATACATCGAGGATTCATCATCACAATTATAAGTGACCGGTCTTACCAGATGCCTGCTCTCCTGGCTGTCTGCGAGAAAAAAATCTGCACTGTCAAAATCCAGCACCATCTTCATCTGCTCTAAAAACTGCTCCCGCATAATATCTGCATCTTCCGTCGTATAAATCTTATAAATAATACTATTTAAAATCATCCAGTCATTTGTCTCTAATGTTTTCAATCAATCACCCTCTTTAAGTATTTTTCAGATGTAAAAAGAGGGCATATTCTTTCGAATATACCCTCTTTGGTCTAAAACCATTATATTTTATGGCATTTTAAATTGCAAGTATTATTTTATTATTATTCATGAAAGATTACATTGCGGTACTTATTCAGTACCCGGAGTAATACACTGCCTAAAATCACACAAGTGATAACTTCTCCGATTCCGACAGTAAGTGCATTAAATGGAATCGACCAGTCAACGCCTTTATATTCTGTAATAAAGCCATAACCATAGCGTAATACAAAAGGTACAATCACCATATTTGCAATAACCGGCGGCCATGTACATGCGAATTTATGCTTTCTTAATGCATAAGTTCCAAACGCTCCAATCAAAGTTGCAATGCTTCCGCACACAACATCCACCGGAATCCCGCCTGTCAGCATATTTGCCAGAAAACATCCCAGCCATAATCCCGGAATTGCTGCAGTCGTAAATACTGGCAGAATACATAATGCTTCTGAAATACGCACCTGAATCGTACCGGATGCCAGTCCTGCAATACTGCTAAGATAAGTCAGTGCCACATAGATTGCTGCAATTAACGCAGCCTGCACAATAAATAATACTTTTTTGTTTCTCATATTCTTTTGTCTCCTCTAGTTTTGTTTTACGAGTGGAAGGTCTCGAACACTCGGTTTCTTCTTCCCCTAAGACCTTGGTTTTACGGGGTACTTGCAACGTTTGAAAGTGTATCACAGAACTCGTCTAATTGCAAGCGATTGTATTCACCCACAAAGAGACCACAAAGAGAGGCTGCCTTTCGGCAACCTCTCTTTGCGCTTAATTATATTTTGTATGAGGAAATGGAAAAAAAGAATTACTTGTATTTTTATTAGCCCTTTACACCACCAAGTGCTACACCTGCTACAATATACTTTGAAAGGATAAGGTAAGCAATAATTAATGGAAGTACCGTTACGGTAAGGCCTACATATACAACACCGTAATCTACACGGAACTGATCAGATGTCAGCATCTGTACAAACAATGGAAGTGTTTTCTTCTCATCAGTTGTTAACATGATGGTTGGGGTAAAGAGGTTATTCCACTGTGCAATAAACTGGAAGATTGCCTGTGTTGCTACTGCCGGTTTCATAATCGGCATGATAATGGTATTGAAAATCCGGAATTCTCTTGCTCCGTCAATTCGTGCAGCTTCAATCATTTCAATGGATAAGGTACTTTCCATATACTGTTTCATGAAGAATACAACTGCCGGTGCTGCGATACAAGGAATAATCAATGGGATATAAGTATCTACCAGATTCAGTTTTAACATAAAACGGTAGAAACCAATGATTGTAATCTGGTTCGGCACCATCATGATTGCCATGATGAACGCCCATGCAAACTTCTTTGCTTTGAAGTTATATACATGAATTCCATAAGCTGTCATACAGGAACAATATACTGCAAGGAAGGTACCTGGTACTGTGATACATAAGGAGTTAATCATTGCTCTTCCTAATGTTAATCTCATACCATTCTGCTTCTGAAGAAGCATGTTCCAGTTCTCCATCAGGTGGGAGGAAGGAATCAAGGATACACCTGCCTGAATATCTCCAGAAGTTCTGGTCGCATTCATAACCATTAAAAGGAATGGCAGTAAACTAAGGAGACAGAAGAGGATACAAATCAAACCTCGGATTGCTCTTTTTGTATGTAATACTTTCGAATAACTTTTCTGTTTTGGCTGGGATGTCTGTCCGCTCATTGCCATATCAAAACTTGCCATTATCGATTCCCTCCTTTCTTATGTTTCTTCTCGCTCCGATCCGTCATCGTTCCGAAGAAGATAAGACTAATAATCAAGGTCAGAATAAACAGGAATACAGATACTGCTGCTGCCTTACCTACATCACTCTGATATAATCTCATGATGTACATTGCCATTGTTGTGGATGAATCATCCGGCTGTCCGATAAGTCCTGACTTACTGACATTGAATAATGCCGGGATATCGTACATCTGTAAACCACCGATTGCGGAAGTAATCAATACGTATAACATAATCGGTTTTAATAATGGAAGTGTTAAATAACGGAATTTCTTCCATCCGGTTGCTCCATCGATATCAGCCGCTTCATAAAGACTTGGGTCAATTCCCAAAACTCCTGATATCAGCAACAGGGTTGTATTTCCATACCACATCCAGAAGAGGATAAATGATATTAATCCCCGCGTTCCGCCGACGCTTGTCATAAAGTTAAATTTCTGTGAAATGATTCCCATATCACGTAAAGTCTGTGTAATTGGTCCATACTGGGAAAACATTGCATTGAATAAAACAGATACAGACGCTGCTGTGATAATACTAGGTAAGTAAATAATAATTTTGTATGCGCCCTGAGCTTTTAATTTTACAATGTTATCAGTCAGCCATACTGCCAGTAACAATGAAACTAAAATCTGTGGAATAAAGTTACATACCCACATTGTCAGTGTATTTTTCAAATAAATCAATGCATATCCTTTTTCACCGGCTGTCAGTCCGAGAATATTTTTGAAATTGTCTAATCCGCAAAATTCAATAAATTCTCTACCGTTTCTCTTATAGTAGCTTAATGTACTATAGTAAAATGTATTAAATAACGGCCATAACTGAAACAGACAATATGCAATGAAGAATGGGGCGATAAAGAAGTATCCATATCTGCCATATTCAATATGTTTACGTTTTTTCTTTTTGTCCATCTTTGCCAACTCCTCTCAATCCATCTTCCATTTCCCTATATTTTAAAATAACTCTCCAATAGTTTTGTTTATAAATGCTGCCCTTCCCATGCCGGAAAGGGCAGCATAGTTATTGTTCTTTTACTGATTATTCAGCTTTTAAGTATGAATAGGAGTCATGTACTGCGGATTTGAAATCTGAGATTGCAGTATCTTTATCCTTGTTTCCTGCTGCATACTCTTTCACCTGAGTAGACCAAGCAGAGTTGATGTTCTGATCTTCTGCTGTTGCATTCTTAGCACTGATGGAATCAGCCATTGGTAAGTAGAATGCCATGATATCCTGACCAGCTGCTTCATATAAGTAGTCACATGTTGCGCCTGCTTCAGAAATCTTCTTAACAGCTTCTTTGTTGTTTACGAAATCACTGTTCTTTGCATTGATAGATACCATGAAGTCTGTGTCACAGGTAAATGCTTTGATAATTGTTCCAGCCATTTCCTTGTCTGCACAGTTAGCTGTTGCTGCAAGTCCTGTACCACCCCAGTAGAACTGTTCCGGAGCATTTACAAGGATTGTGTTACCTTTCCAGGTATCTTTTAAGCTCCAGTATGTGAACCATGGGCATCCACAGTAAGCAACTGCTGCATTAGATGTCTCGCCGTCACCTTCCATGTTTGCATACCAGTCTGTTGACCACTGGTCTGTTTCATAGGTTAATCCTTCGTCTACCATTGTCTTAGCAAGTTCCATATACTGTGTCATGTTATCATCAACAGAAATAACATCGTCATCGCCATACCAGCCGGTTGCTCTTGAGTTAGAAAGTACACGGAAGCACTCATCATAACCGGAGAACAGTTTACATTTTCCATTAGATGCATCATTTACTTTTCTTGCTGCATCAAGAACACCATCCCATGTAGAGAACATTGTGCTTAATTCATTTACATCAGTTGTTCCAAGATATTTCTCACAAAGGTCTGCTCTTAACTGGAAACATCCAGGAGTAGCCTGCCAGAATAATGCTTTTACATTGTTTGCATCAGAAGAATCTTCGCCGGATACAGTTCCAAGATCCAGATTGTACTGATACTGATTTGCATAATCATCTGCTGTAATTCCACAGTCACCAACTGAGGTCAGCCAGTCACTGTTTACATATTTCAAAACGTAGTCAACCTCAAGTCCCATCAGGTCTGGATACAATTCATTATCAGGATCATCTAAGATTTCATCAATCTTTGTCTGATAATAATCAGATCCACCTGCATTTACGAATACGATACGTTTTGCAAGGTCTGGGTACTGCTCTGCAAACGGTCCATCCAAAATGTTCTTGATGTCATCGTTCCAGCCCCATACTACGAATGCATCATCTGCACTTGGATCACCGGTGATGGTGTTCTCTACTTCTGTAGAATCAGAACCACTGTCTGTGTCCGTATCTGCATCTGCTGTTCCTTCTGTGTTGGATGCATCATTGTTCGCATCCTTTGTGTCATCCCCTGATCCACATCCAGCTACCATAGCTGCTACCATGGATACGCATAATAAAGTACTGATAAGTTTCTTTTTCATTGAGTTCTCCTCCTTCTCATTTTTCATCCTCCTCGGATGTTGTTTCAGGCAGCTCTCCTACCGACTGGCCGGTAATCAATGTGCCCTCTATAACGACTCTCTCTATGAGAGTAGTTCTCGGTTTCTCGATGGCATCAATCAGACGCCGTGCTGCTTCTCTTCCTATTTCTTCTGTATCCTGACGAATCGTTGTGATTCTCGGATGAGATAACTGGGAAATTCTTGTTCCGTCATATCCTGCAATAGAAACATCTTCCGGGATATGCATCCCACGTTCCATAATCACGTTTTTCCCTCCGATTAAAGAGGTGTCATCCGGATAAAGAATACAGGTTGGCGGGTCATCCATATCAAGTAAAATTTCTGTCTGCTCCGCCGCTCCCTTTGTTTCCAGATAAGCAGCTTCCCGAATGTAATCTTCATTTACCTTAATATGAAGTTCTTCCATCGTCCGGTAAAAGCTTGTAAGTCTTTCTCTTGTTACATTCGAGTTTTTCTGTCCATGTATGTAAGCAATTTTTCGGTGACCCTTCTTATATATATACTTCAGCAGCTCTTCCATTCCTTTTACATTATTGGAACAAACTGCTGTGCAATTGTAATGTGTATAATCAATGGTCACTACCGGGAATGCACTGTTCATTAATTCAAGCACTCCCTGGCTGGCAAAATCAGCACACACGATAACGATTCCTTCAAAGTTCCGGTATCTGCAATGTTCAAAAAATGAGGTTTTCTTTACTCCGTAACTGTTGTTGATAAATGTTACATCATATCCCATCTTCTCAACCTGCACCTTAATTCCATTTAGCACACCTGAAAAATATTCATGTGTCAGACCACTTCCTGCTTCTTCCTGAAACAGGACTCCTACGTTGTAGGAACGGTTGGTCTTTAATGCTCTGGCAGCTGCATTTGGAAAATACCCCATCCGCTCTGCTGTCTCTCTTACTCTTGCTTTTGTTTCTTCTCCAATATCATGTTGTCCATTCAGTGCTTTGCTAACTGTTGCAGTTGATACACCACATTCTTTCGCAATGTCTTTTAAAGATACCATCTTTTGCACCTCACTGTTTCGAGTTGCTTTTCTTAATCGTTTTCGTAGCTTTATCATAACATATCCAGAGTGAAATGCAACCATTTTTTGTATATTTGTAACAGTTATCCAGTTTTAAGTCGTCAGTTTTGTGCATTTTTTACTAATCTTGTTTTCTTTCTTCTATATTAAGTCGATTTTTTTCTTTCTCTTTACTTAATCGTTATCACTCTGTGTTTTCGATTCATATGACAAAAAGCTGTCATTTTCGCTCTTTTCTCCTAAAATGCATACTTTCTTCAATATTTCTGTTGCTTTTTCCTGATTCTTATATTATACTCAACCTAAAGAAATACCTCTCTTAATCGTTTTCGGACTTATTGTATTTAAGGAGGTTATTTAATTATGAAATTTGGACATTTCGATGATGCAGCGAAAGAATATGTCATCACTTCCCCAAAGACTCCACTTCCATGGATCAACTATTTAGGATGTGAAGATTTCTTTTCACTGGTTTCTAACACCTGCGGAGGATACAGTTTCTATAAAGATGCCAAGCTCCTTCGTCTTACAAGATATCGTTACAACAATATTCCTTATGACAGCAATGGACATTATTACTATATCAAAGACGGTGACACCATCTGGAATCCGGGATGGATGCCAGCCAAGACTGAATTAGATTCCTATCAGTGCCGGCATGGATTAGGCTACTCTGTTTTTGAGGGAAGCAAAAATCAGTTATCCGCAGAGCTGACCATGTTTGTTCCTATGGGAAATACCTGTGAGATTAACAAACTGACACTGACCAACCACGGCAGCGAACACAAAGAAATTTCCGTATTCTCTTATGTAGAATTCTGTCTTTGGAATGCCATGGATGATATGACAAACTTCCAGCGTAACTTCAGTACTGGTGAAGTGGAAATTCACGGCTCTGCCCTTTATCATAAGACAGAATACCGCGAACGCCGTAATCATTATGCGGTATATGCTGTAAATACCCAGCTTGCCGGATTCGATACCGACCGTGAATCTTTCCTTGGTGCTTATGGCGAAAATTCCGCGCCGGAAGTTGTCATAAACGGAACCTCTAAGAACTCTGTAGCAAGCGGCTGGTCTCCGATTGGTTCCCACCATATCAAGGTTTCTCTTGCACCGGGCGAATCAAAATCCTTTGTTTTTGTACTGGGTTATGTAGAGAATCCGGTTGCCGAGAAATGGGATGGTCCTGCTGAAAACGGATGCATCAACAGAAAACCGGCAGAAGAATTATTAAAACGTTTTGATACCACAGAAAAAGCTGACGCTGCTTTAGCAGAATTAAAAGAATACTGGAATAACCTTTTAAACCACTTTACCGTATCTTCTTCCGAAGAGAAGTTAGACCGTATGGTAAACATCTGGCATCAATATCAGTGTATGGTTACCTTTAATATGTCACGTTCCGCTTCCTATTTCGAATCCGGAATTGGACGAGGCATGGGCTTCCGTGATTCCTGTCAGGATCTTTTAGGATTTGTTCATCTGATTCCGGACCGTGCAAGACAGCGTATTTTAGATATCGCATCTACCCAGTTTGAGGATGGAAGTGCTTACCATCAGTATCAGCCACTTACCAAAAAAGGAAATGCTGATATCGGAAGCGGATTCAATGATGACCCGTTATGGCTCATTGCCGGTACTGCTGCTTATATCAAGGAGACCGGAGATTACTCCATTTTAGATGAAATCACTCCTTATGATAATGACGAAAGCAAAGCAACCGATTTTATGGAACATTTAAGACGTTCCTTCAACTATACCAGAACACACTTAGGACCACATGGACTTCCTCTGATTGGACGTGCTGACTGGAATGACTGTCTGAACTTAAACTGCTTCTCAGAAGAGCCGGGTGAATCCTTCCAGACCTTCGGACCATCTGAGGGACCAAATGCAGAGTCTGTATTTATCGCAGGCATGTTTGTAAAATATGGTAAAGATTATGTAGAAATCTGCAAACACAGAGGTCTGGAAGAAGAAGCCAAAGAAGCGGAAGAAGCAATTGCTTCCATGGAAAAAACCGTTCTCGATGCCGGCTGGGATGGCGAATGGTTCTTAAGAGCTTACGACCACTACAAACAGAAAATCGGTTCCAAAGAATGTGACGATGGTAAAATCTTTATCGAGCCGCAGGGATTCTGTGTTATGGCAGAAATCGGACTGAAAGAAGGCAATTGTCTTCAGGCAATGCAGTCTGTTGAAAAATACTTAGATACCAAATACGGTATTGTACTGCTGCAGCCACCTTATCACAAATACCATGTAGAGCTCGGTGAAATTTCTTCCTATCCACCTGGATACAAAGAAAATGCAGGTATCTTCTGTCACAACAATCCATGGATTTCCATTGCAGAAACAGTCGTTGGACGTGGCGACCGTGCATGGCAGGTATACACCAGAACCTGTCCTGCTTATATCGAAGATATCAGCGAAATCCACCGCACTGAGCCATATGTGTACTCTCAGATGATTGCCGGAAAAGATGCACCAAACTTCGGTGAAGCAAAGAACAGCTGGCTTACCGGTACTGCTGCATGGACTTTCCTTGATGTATCCCAGTATATCTTAGGTATCCGTCCGGATTATGATGGTCTTGTAATTGACCCATGTATTCCATCTACTTTATCCGGTTTTACCGCAAAACGTGATTTCCGTGGTGTAACTTATCACATTCAGGTAAAGAATCCAAATGGCGTACAGAAAGGTGTCAAGGTTCTTACTGTAGATGGTGTTATTGCTGATGGCAATATGATTCCATTTGATCCGTCTAAGAAAGAAGTTACTGTTGAAGTAATTATGGGTTAAACAAAATACCTCCCTTTATTTATCTTATATAAAATCAATCCATGATTCAAAAGAAGGGCGTATGAAAAAACGAAAGTTTTTTCATACGCCCTTCTTCTATATACTTCTTTTATAACCTGCTGCTCTTACAATTCACAGGTATTAACGGTTCTTGGGAACGGAATGACATCACGGATGTTTGCCATACCGGTAAGATACATAACGCATCTTTCAAATCCAAGTCCGAAGCCTGCATGTCTTGCAGAACCATATTTACGTAAATCAAGATAGAAGCTGTAATCTTCCTCTTTTAATCCAAGTTCATGGATTCTTTCTAATAATTTATCGTAGTCATCCTCTCTCTGGCTTCCTCCGATAATTTCTCCGATTCCTGGCACCAGACAGTCAACTGCTGCAACTGTCTTGCCATCCTCATTGAGTTTCATATAGAAGGCTTTGATTTCCTTTGGATAATCTGTTACAAATACCGGTCTCTTGAAAACCTGCTCTGTTAAGAAACGCTCATGCTCGGTCTGAAGGTCACAGCCCCAGGATACCTTATAATCAAATTTATCATTATTCTTCTCCAGAAGTTCAATGGCTTCTGTATAAGTCACTCTTGCGAAATCGGAATGTAATACATTATTCAGCCGTTCAATCAGTCCCTTGTCTACGAAGGAATTAAAGAACTGCATTTCTTCCGGTGCATGTTCCATAACATAGGAAATAATATATTTCAGCATACTCTCTGCCAGTACCATGTCATCTTCCAGATCTGCAAATGCAATTTCCGGCTCAATCATCCAGAACTCTGCAGCATGTCTTGTAGTATTGGAATTCTCTGCCCTGAAGGTTGGTCCAAAGGTATAAATATTTTTGAACGCCAGTGCAAAGGTCTCTCCGTTTAACTGTCCACTTACGGTAAGATTGGTTGGTTTTCCAAAGAAATCCTGTGTATAATCAATGCTTCCATCTTCCTTGTGTGGAATGTTATTTAAGTCCATGGTAGTAACCTGGAACATTTCTCCCGCACCCTCACAGTCACTTCCGGTAATCAGCGGAGTGTGTACATAGACAAAGTCCCTCTCCTGGAAGAACTTATGAATTGCATATGCAATCAGGGAACGTACACGGAATACTGCCTCAAAGGTATTGGTACGTGGTCTTAAATGTGAAATAGTTCTTAAATATTCGAAGCTGTGACGTTTCTTCTGTAACGGATAATCCGGTGCAGATGCGCCTTCAATTACGATTTCCTCTGCCTGAATTTCAAATGGCTGTTTTGCTTCCGGTGTAGCTTCCAGCACTCCGGTAACAACAATAGCTGCACCAACATTAATTTTGGTAAGCTCCTGAAAATTCTCCAGTCCGTCTGCATATACTACCTGCAGTGGCTCAAAGAAAGTTCCGTCATTTACTACGATAAATCCGAAGTTTTTAGAATTACGGTTACTTCTTACCCAGCCTCCGACGGTAATCTTCTTACCTACATAATCTTCCTGATGGTGAAATAAATCTCTGATGTCAACAAGTTCCATTTTTCTATCCCCCTTAGATAAAAAATTTTCTAATCCTTTTTAGTTTTCTGTATTTAATTCAGTATCTGTAACATTTTCTGTTCCTGCCTCATCTTCAACAGTTGCACTGTCAACTACTTTCTGAAGTGCCAGATTGCATACATATACTTTCTTTAAATATTCTTTTCCGCTGTCTGCGCTCAATCCATATGATTTGTATAATGTGGATTCATCGCTGTAGCTGTAATTGCTCATAAGATTTCCAACGTAGCTGTCAAAGCCATCCTGGTCAAACTCAATGCCTTCCTTTTCTGCAATTGCCTCTAAAATCATCTGTGTCTTAAGATCTGATGTCACTTCGTCAGTTACATTGCTTACAAATTCATCATAATCCTGATTTGCTGTATTTTCCACATAATCCTTAAGGCTGCTTCCATCGCTGCAGTAATAGGATTCATACTGTGCCATTACTTCTTCCATACGGGCATCCAGAAGTCCATCCGGAAGTTCCTTTACGGTACATACCTCTCCTAACTTGTCCATTACTGCAGAACGGATTGCAGATTTCTTAGAGGATTCCTTAGAAGATTCCAGATAATTGCGTGCATCTGCCTTCATCTCATCTACCGTATCATAGCCAAGGCTGGCCTTAGCATTGACATATGCCACATATTCATCTGTCATATTGTCATAAGTAATATCCTGCTTCTCAACAATTTTATTGATGGTTACATTAAACACAACCGCCTGTCCTGCCAGGTCTGTATTTTTATAGCTTTCCGGAAATGTAAGATTCAAGGTTACTTTATCCCCTACTTTTGCACCAATCAGTCCTTCTTCGAAGCCGTCAATAAACGTATTGCTTCCAATCTCTAAGACCGTATCTGTTGCAGTTCCACCACTGAATGCCACGCCATCTTTTAATCCTTCATAATCGATATTTACAGCATCTCCATCCTCTACCACTGTTTTATCCGTATCTGCATAGTACGGATAGTTGGTAATTACGCTATTCTCAATAAAAGTCTTCACATCATCATCACTTACGGAATAATCGTCTGTCAAAGCTACTGATAATCCCATATAATCGCCCAGTTCCACATAATCAAGCGGGTCAAAATCAATTGCCGCACTGGATACCACTTCTGTGCTCTCTGTATTCTCTACCGATTCACTTTTCTTGTCTTTTCCACAGCCAGTTACTGAAAATGCCAGTGTCAGGCATAACAATACTGCTACTAATTTCTTCTTCATGTTTATTTCCCTTCTGTCTTTCATTCAAAGGCTGGATTTTTCCAGTCAGTCATACTTTCTAAAGATACCACATTTTCACCGAAAATAAAAGCATTTCATAGAATTTTTCGCTTTTTCAGGTTGTCAATCCTGCCAATCAATGATACAATCATATTTGGATTTTACTTAAGGAGGTTTTCATCGTGCCAAAATTTGCGATTGTATTATTAACAATACTGATTATTATGATTATTGCCCTGATTGTTCTTTATTTTGTGGGCAAACGAGCTCAGAAAAAGAAAGAAGAACAGGATGCCCAGATTGCAGCAGCAGCACAGACCATTTCCATGCTGATTATCGATAAGAAGAAGATGCGGCTTAAAGATTCCGGTCTTCCGGCAAATGTCATTGCCCAGACCCCGAAAATGCTCCGCCGTTCCAAACTTCCAATCGTCAAAGCAAAGGTTGGTCCAAAGGTTATGACTTTAATCTGTGACGGACAGATTTTTGATTCTGTTCCGGTTAAGAAGGAAGTAAAAGCTACTGTCAGCGGGCTTTACATTACTGCAGTAAAAGGAATGCGTGGTCCTATTGAAGCGCCTGCCAAAAAGAAAAAAGGCTTTATGGCAAAGTTAAAAGAAAAAGCTGGTAAATAAAATAACTTGAGCTGGGTTTTCACCCAGCTCTATTTTTATACATCCAGCTACGCAAGACTGAATTCGCCTTTTTCTTTTGATGCAATCTTCATCTTAATGGTACAGTCTGCCAGATGCTCATAGTTTACCTCCAATGCATAATCTATCTGCACATCAATACAATGTTCTGTCTCTTCCACTTTAATATCCTTTGCATCAATTCCAACCAGAAGATTTCCAAATGGCGTTCCATAATAAGACATATTTTTCCGGTTCTTTTCAAAGACCATGTGTACATTGGAAACTCCTTTTTTTGTAATATCAATACAGTTTTCCTGCATCTTGATTATATTCTTTGTGCTTCCTTCAAAACCTTCATTTACTTCTTCATACAGCACATAATGTTTTCCGTTTTTCTGGTAATAATCCCCTACTGTAATCACTTCAACCGGCTCTGCTTCTCCTTCTGCCGGCATCTGTAATCCGCTGATTGATACAATTACATCTTTTGTCATCTAATCCGCTCCTTCTATAGAAATCCAGGTCAGTATAGCACTATTTATCCCAGAAATCCAGCCATTTCCATGAAATCTTATAATTCTTCTCTTCCATCAGGGACTGATATTCCGTCTCACTTAAGGTATCCTTCAATACCTTTTCTGATTTACCATCCACAACCTCATAGACACTTCCTTCAAAGCACATATTCGGATACATAACACACCACCAGTTATGTCCCATGCCTGCTCCGATAATCACTTCCAGTGCCTGATAAGTTCCCGCCGGGAACGTATAACTGCCATAGGTCTTTACCGGGAATTCCACGGAAGATAATTTCACCTCTACCGGATAATCATAACCCTCCTGCCGGATGACTTCTTTTGCAATATGTATGATTTCCGGGAAATGTTCTCTTGCAATCCGGCTGCTTTCTTCGGCTGTCTTAGCATCCTGCAAAAGTTCTCCCATTTCTTTTCCAACCGCATCCCGCACCTTAAGTTTTAGTGCCTGATCTGCTTCCCCATCACTGTTTGCCCTGACATGGAAACGCAGAATCTTTTCTGCAATGTCCTCCTGCATTCTTCGCCCCTCATAAGCCTTTTTCGCACTGCCTGCCGTAAATACCAACAGTAATAACAGCATGCCATAGAACAACGCCCTTTTTAAATATAATTTTTTTCGGTTATATTCTTTCATGGTAAAACTCCTTTTCATGTTTCTGATTTCTGATTTCTTATTTCTGCTTTTCCTTGCTACGCTTTCTTTAGCCATACCATTCTGACTTTCTATCTGGAATATAACCGAAAAAATTTTTTCTATACATTTTGATAACTTTTTTGGGGAGAAAATTTTATGTAGAAATGGGGTGGGGTTGTAAATTTTTCTTGGTGGGATGCGGCTGAGCTTGTAACTTTTCTTTTTGGGGACACGGTTGAGTTTGCGACTTTTCTCTCAAAAGTCGCTGGTGAAGTTGATTTGGGTATAATTTAAGAAAAATGACTCTTTTTTGCCCAATCTCCTCTGCTGTTATCTCCGAAGTTCTCTCGGTTTGGGTAAGATTCTAGAAAAATGAAGTCTTTTTACCCAATCAGAAGTAAATAACAAAGACTATGCTTCCTTCTGCAACTCATTTTGGGCAAAAAGTAATGTAATCTTTCTGTTTTTGCCCAATCTAAGTCAAATTAATAAATTAACTTAAGAAATAATCGGCTGCCATCCGCATCACCAGAACCAGACATCTTACAAAGATGTTTCCAATGTTACCAGTGTAACCGGGTGTCCAGCATCCTACGGAGATGTCACCAGCGTGACATCCCAATGATATTCCACTGTCAGGTTTTTCCGGTAACCGCTCCAATCCTTCTGAAACTGCAAATAAATATCCCTTGCATATGCCCCTAATTTATAATAACTGTTTGTTCCATCTGCATTCTGATTCTGTTGCAATTTTTCTGTCATGGCATCCATCTTTTCTTCCAAAGTCTGCTCTATTTCTGCTTCCACTTCCAGCAGTGCATTTTCATCCTGACTGTCTGTATGAAGGTCTTCCAATTTTTCATCCCTGTGCTTTGTTTTCTGCAGCAGTTCCCTGTTGCCCTGATACTTTCCATCCGCCTTTATTGTAACGGTTTCCGTCACCTGGCCATTCTGCTCCGTAAAAGCATAGCTGCAGCATAAATTACTAAGTGTTACACTTTCTGCATCTTCAAGTGAAATGCTGTAGCTTTTCATCTTCTGCTCTGAGAGCAAAGCCAGTTCTCCCGTTTCCCGGTCCACTTTGCCTGCTGCCATCCTGCCCTGCATCAGATAGTATTTTTCCAGTATCATTTTATCTTCTGCACAGTTAATATAGGGAATCCACAGATTTTCGTTCTCATTTTCCCATATCCGGAACAGGCTGCCCAGGGTAACTGCCTCACTGTCCTTAAAACGTTCATCCGAGGCAATTCTTTCATTCAGATAAGTTCCTACCGGCTCTTTTAAAACTGTATCCATCTCCATCACCTGATCCGGTTCATCCTCCGTAACAAAAAGCAGCGTATTCCTCGAAAAAAGATTTTCCTCTTCCAGATACCCAAGAAATGCCCCCAGCCGCTTTTCATCCTCTAAAAGCGACCGGTTTAGAATCAATGCCTTTAAATGGTTATAATCCATCTCTCCAGGATTTTCCCCATCTGCATGCAAAAACAGCTCCATGCAGTCTTTTCCTTCCGCCAGAAGTACCGATGTATTCTCTTTTTCGCTTTTCTCATCTGCCACATCCTTAAGCTGCTCAAAGCCAAATGCCATCTGATAGTTCTCCTTTGTCAAAGTCACTGCTGCTGCCAATGGAAAATTCCGTTCTTCCAACTCTGTATTTCCACAGCCGCCAAAGCATAAGACTGCCAAAAATATCATGGAAACAATTGTCACGATCCTATTTTTCATACTGCTGCTCCTTTCCACCATTTTTTCCACTATCCTTTTTCACTATCCCTTTTCACTATCCCTTTTCCCGGCATTTACTTATCTCTCCAATGCACAGCGGAAGAATTACCGTCAACGGAAGAAATGCAATTGCCTGAATCCATATAAACATTATTTTCCACTCCGGTAGCCGGTAAAAAAGTAATGTGACTGCAAATGTAAGAACCATTACACTTGGTATTATCAATTTTTCTATACTTTTCGCATCGGCTTTTCCCGGAATCGCTTCATTTTTCCCATCCGCTTTTTGGCGCCCTTCCTTTTGCCATACAGCTTTCAGCAAATCCGAGGCATAAAACATTCCGGTATTGATAAATGCGTAAATTGTAAAGAACCAGATTGCTACCATAAAGGCATCCTGCCGTTCGAAGAAACCGCCTGGCAGTTTTATCATGCTCATTAATGTAATTGCCGGATATTTCATTTTCGGCAGCATGCCACTGCCAAAGATGCCAAGCGTAATCAGATAGATTGCAGCATTAAAAATCA
This sequence comes from Roseburia sp. AF22-2LB, assembly GCF_003461125.1. NCBI lineage: Bacteria > Bacillati > Bacillota > Clostridia > Lachnospirales > Lachnospiraceae > Roseburia > Roseburia sp. AF22-2LB. The sequence goes on along the minus strand of NZ_QTWM01000005.1, from coordinate 121,368 downwards.
CTGTAACACAAAGGCTTTTCCGGCATGTTCGTCCTACACGGACATTTTCTGCAAGATAGGGCTGTAAAAACAAAACAAATGCCATTGTGCCATACAGAAGCACAACTGCCGCTGTCCCTTTAACAAAGTTTCCCCAGGAATGTACCATTACCGGAGTCCAGTAAATCGTATTGACATCCTTTGTTGCCAGAAGCAGCATTAAAATAAGTGGAAGAAATACAAACCAGAACAGGATTTCATACACCCGGGCACGCCCTTCGATGCCCTGCCAGATTCCATAGCCACATAAAAGCATTAGTAAAACTGCTGCCAGCACAAATGAACTATCCTTTAACAATTCACTCACCATCAGGTCACTTAAAAGAAATAAGCCATAGCCCGCCAGCAGAATCCCCTCGACTGTATAGACTACCAGTACAAAAATGCGAATAAAACCATTTCCTTGCTTCTTTAAAATCTCCGGATAACTTTTCCCGATATTACTGATATTGCTGGTGTTACTGCCATTTCTGGTATTACTGTTTTTCCGCTTTTCCTGTAGCAGCTCTGGAAGAAAGGTAAATAGATACACCGGCACTGCTCCCAGCAATATGGCAAATACGCCGTCTGTCCCAAGCATTTTTCCTAACAGTCCGGGAAGCAGCAACGTACTGATTCCGCACATATCAAAAATCAGGAGCCTTGCCATCTGCCTCTCTGATATTTTCTGATTTTCTGAAAACATAATTACTTTTTCCTCCTAAGCCGCAGACGATTGTGGCGTCTCGCAAAAACCGGTCTGTGCCGCAATTGATATAATGGCAGACGCAGCAGACTGTCCCGCTCATCCTGATAATCCGTTACATCTGCGCCTACAAAGGGCATCAGATATGGAATGCCAAAACTCTGAAGATGCGACAGATGAATGAGTACCGCAAGTAAAGCCATCAAAAAGCCGAAAAAGCCCAGCCACGCACACATGGCAATAAAGAAAAATTTCAAGATGCGAAATGCTGTTGCAAATTCTTCATTGGGTACCGCAAAGGAACACAGTGCTGTAAATGCCACCACAATTACCACGATAGGACTGACCAGATTTGCTTCCACCGCCGCCTGTCCGATAATCAGCCCACCGACAATTCCTATGGTATTCCCCATAGCTCCCGGAAGGCGCACGCCTGCTTCCCGCAACAGTTCAAAGGATAACTCCATCAAAAGTACCTCCACCACCCCGGGAAACGGCACTCCCTGTCTTGCTGCTGCAAAGGATAACAGCAATTTCGTCGGCAGTATCTGTGTATGAAAATTACAGACCGCAAGATACAGTCCCGGTAATGTCATGGCAAAAAAAGAAGCCAGAAAACGTAAAATTCTTCCCAATGATGCAATTTCCCAGCGGTTGTAATAGTCATCACTGGTCTGTATGAAGGAGTTATAATCCGTCGGCAGAATCAGTGCAATTGGTGAATTATCCGCAATCAGCACTACCCTTCCCTCTAAAATTGCCATAGCTGCCCGGTCCGGCCGCTGTGTGGTCTGAAACTGCGGAAATGGAGAATACCATTTTTCTTCTGTAAGCTGTTCAATGATTCCACTGTCTAAGACTCCGTCAATTTCAAATCCGTCAAGCCGCTTTTCTACCTCCTCTAAAACTCCTGGATAAATCAAATCCTCCATATACATCAAATCCACATTGGTCTTACTGCGCAGCCCTATCTTTTTCTCTTTTACCTTCACTTTCGGAGAACGAATCCTTTTACGTACTAATGCCGTATTCGCTTTTACGGACTCGGTAAATCCTTCATTAGAGCCCCTGATTACCTTTTCTGAATTTACTTCTGAAATTCCCATAGAAGGGTATCCCTTATCCGGAATCTTTAACGCTTTATCATAGCCATCTATAAATAGAATGGTATCTCCGGTCAAAAGACCTGCTGCTGCATCCGAAAAAGTATCAAAGGGCGTAACATCCGATAAGCCAAGGGCATTCTGCGACAGCCGCTCATAGACTTCTTTTTCATTATAATGACACAATTCGTTTAAAAGCCTGCCAACGAGAGATTTCTCAAAAATTGCTCCACCACCGGTTACCTCTATGTATGCTGCCATACACGCAATCTGCTGCTTCTGTCCAATCTTCATGTTTCGCATTTTAATATCCGCACACCCGGAAAATATCTTCTGAAAACGTGCAGCATTTTCCTGCAAACTGGTTGTAATTTCATCATTGTATTCTGCATTACGTTCTGTTGTATGTTCTGCGGTGTGTCCTGCGATATGCTTTGCAGTGTGCCCTGCGATTTTCTCTTCTTTCTGCTGCATAAATCAACTCCTTGGCATAATTTTTATAGTATCGGATGTCCGCCAGCTCTGCATATAAGCATGCGATTTTCCAGTCACCTGTGCATATGCAAAAAGGACAGACCCTGTGCGGTCTGTCCTTAGTGTTTCCGTATTTTGCTTTTTTATTCCTGTTTCTTTATGCTATTGGTCTTGTTCCTGCTGACGGATCATATCTTTGACTGCTTCTGCCTGATTCTTCACATGCTCCCGCATGGTTTCTGAAGCACGAAACTTGTCCTTCCTGCGAAGACTCTCTGCAATATCCTTATGTTCCTTTAATAATCTCGGATAAATCGTCTCGTCCTTTAAATATTCTACACGATAACGATACATCTGCTCCCGCAGATTGTTCAGCATGGATACCAGTTTTGCATTTCCGGTAGCATTATAAATTGCATCATGAAATGCCACATCTGCCTGTGCAATTTCTTTTACATCATCACTTTTTAAAGAATTTTCAAAATTCTGTCTTGCCTGTTCTAATGCATCAAACTGTTCATCTGTAATCTGTTCTGTTGCAAGCTGCACTGCCAGTTCATCTAAAGCTGCCCGGATCTGTAACACATCTTCCATGTCCTTTTCTGTCATGCGGGCAACCTCGGCTCCTCTTCTCGGTATGGTTACAGCAAGCCCCTCCTGCTCTAACATCCGGATGGCCTCACGAATCGGAGTCCGGCTGACTCCAAGCTTAGATGCCAGCTGCAGCTCCATCAGTCTTTCACCCGGTTTTAATTCTCCTTTTAATATTGCCTCACGAAGTGTATTAAATACAACATCTCGCAAAGGAAGATATGCATTCATATTTAATTCCAGATTATCTGTCATATATTAACCCTCCAACCCTTTTTTATAAAGGGCATGTTCTTATCTTCTATTATTATAAATATCTGTTACAAAGACCTGCCTTGCGAGCCCGCTCTGACGTACAATCGCTGCTGCCATTTTTGCCGTTTCCAATTCATCAAAAAGTCCAAATACTGTCGGGCCACTTCCACTCATCATGGCATTCAATGCACCATTTTCCCGCATCAGTTCTTTTATCTTCTCTATCTCCGGATACTTTTTTGCAGTAACCGTTTCTAAAAGATTTCCCATACTACCTGCAATTGCCGGCAAATCCTTTGTGCGGATATTCTGTATTAAGGCATCAATGTCAGGATGCTGTGTATGCTCATCCAGCTTCAGATTCTCATAGACATATTTAGTAGATACACTGACCTGCGGTTTGGCAATCACTACCGGACACTTCACCATCGGTGGCAGTGAAGTTAATTTTTCTCCAATGCCTTCTGCCAAAGCTGTACCACGCATGATGCAATACGGTACGTCAGCCCCAATCTGAACGCCCAGCTCCATCAGTTCTTTCCGCTTTATTCCAAGATTGAATAATTCATTGATTCCATAAAGCACACCTGCGGCATCCGTGCTTCCACCTGCCATCCCGGCAGCAACAGGAATCCGCTTATTCAGCCGGATATCAATGCCTTCTTCAATCTGATATTTTTCTTTCATAAGTCTCGCTGCCCGGTAAGCCAGATTACTTTCATCTACCGGAAGAAATCCAAGATTTGTCTCTAAATGTATGCCAGACTCTATTTTCTTAAGATGAAGCTGGTCATATAAATGAATGGTCTGCATAACCATCTTTACTTCATGATACCCATCTTCTCTCCGACGTAATACGTCCAATCCAAGATTTATTTTTGCCAGTGCTTTTACTGCAAGTTCGTCCATTGTTTTTCTCCTGTATTTTGTATACATGATACAAATTTATGTTATCATTTTTTCTAAAAAAGGTCAATTCTTCCTCTTATATTTTGTCCCATTCTTACCGATAAAATATATGAATAAGACTAAGAATGGATACTTAGTAAGCATTTGACCAAGGAGGGTTAAGATTATGGCAATTAATTCTATTAACAATTATGTATCTGCTGCATCCACTGTTGCCACAGATTCCAAAGTTTCTTCTAAGAAGACCGAATCTTCGAAGAATGACACCTCTACCGGTGTTATCTATGAAAAAGGCTCCAGCGACAAGAGCAGTTCTTCCCAAAAGACACAGAACTCTGCTCTCATTGCAAAGATGAAAGCTGATTCTGACAGCCGTATTTCACAGCTTCGCGGAATTGTAGAACAGATGATGAGCAAACAGGGCGCAGCCATTGGCAAAGCCGATGATATGTGGTCTTTCCTTGCAGGCGGTAACTTCACCGTTTCTGCTGATGTAAAGGCTCAGGCACAGGCTGATATTGCAGAAGACGGATACTGGGGTGTAAACCAGACCTCTGACCGTATTTTAGATTTTGCAAAAGCATTATCCGGTAATGATAAGTCCAAAGCCCAGGAATTAGCAGATGCTTTTAAAAAGGGCTTTGATCAGGCTACCAAAGCCTGGGGTGGAAAGCTTCCTGATATTTCCCAGCAGACCTATGATAAAGTATTAGAAAAATTCGATAGCTGGATGAATGGTGAAGACGATTAAATCATTTTTAAGCCACTTGCAACTACGAGAAACACGCTTTGCGAGTTTCTCGAGTTATCGCGGTGCTCGCCAAATCTGCACGCAAGCATGCGATTTTTCTCGCTACTCGCGTAAAAAAGAAGCTGCCAAACCGGCAGCTTCTTTTATTTTTCTTTATCCGCTCTATCTTTTTCTTCCCGCAAAAGCTCCGCTTCCTGTGCTGCCTTTGCCTCTAGAATTGCTTCGTTCAAGGATAACATCTTTGCATCCAGCATAGAAACAATTTCTGCACACTCCCGTAAATCTTTACTGATATATTCCGGTGCATTTCCTTCGAATTTGTAATAAATCTTATGTTCAAGACTCGCCCAGAAGTCCATGGCAATGGTCCGTATCTGAATCTCAACCTTTGTATCCACTACGCGGTCTGATAAAAAAATCGGCACCGTAACCAACATATGATAACTCTTATAGCCGCTTTCCTTCGGATGCCTGATATAATCCTTTACCGATACCACGGTAAGGTCATTCTGTTTTCCAATCATCTCTGCCATACGATAAATATCAGAGGTAAAGGAACATACAATACGGATTCCTGCAATGTCATTTACATAATTGACCATATTATCAATGGTACTCTCGTAACCATATCGTTTCAGCTTCTTTACGATACTCTCCGGCGTCTTAATCCGCCGCTTTATATATTCTATCGGATTGTACTGATGTACATGCTGAAATTCATCATTTAATATTTCAAGCTTGGTTCCAACTTCTTTTAATGCAGAATTATAAAGAAAGATTATGGTATTCCAACCATCTACACCTTCTGTCACTTCAATTGGTGATTCCATTTTCTACTCCTCCATGCATCTACTGCGGAAAATAACCTTTTTATATTTCCGGAATTTTCCTCGTAAGTTATAATATATGCAATAATAATCTAACTTTAGTATAGCACATCTTTGTATAATATGTTTGTTATTAGTTAAATTTTTATCAATTTTTAATAATTATGCACAAGAAGTATTGTTTTTGTTTTCTTATGGTATAACTTTTATCTATATTTTCTTAAATTATTCTTATAAATCGAGCTTCAAATCATTTTCTTTGATCCAGCCAATCTTACGGAAGAACAGACCGAATGCCCAGGTTAAAACACCCGGTAAGATAAAGCATACTAACAGCATTCCAATCCAGTCCATTGGTGTAATGGCTGCCTTGGTGCCGGATGCAATATCATTAATCCAGCCGGTATAAATACCAATCTGACCAACCAGTCCACAGGTTCCCATTCCGGATGCTACGGCTGCACCGTTCATCTGAAGATGGAAGACGCAGGTTGCTATTGGACCTGTTATGGCGGAGCTTAAAATTGCCGGAAGCCAGATTCTTGGATTCCGCACGATATTTCCCATCTGTAACATGGAAGTTCCGATTCCCTGTGCGAAAAGTCCGCCCCATTTATTTTCCCGGAAGCTCAGTACTGCAAAACCTATCATGTTGGCACAGCATCCTGCTACTGCAGCTCCTCCTGCCAGTCCGGTCAGTCCCAAAGCTGCACAGATTGCAGCACTGCTGATTGGCAGCGTCAGTGCGATACCTACAATTACAGAGACTAAAATTCCCATAAAGAACGGCTGCAATTCAGTTGCCCACATAATGGCATTTCCTACTGCACTAGCTGCGGCTCCGATTGCCGGTGCCCACCAGATGGATAAGCCTGCTCCGATGAAAATGGTTACAAACGGAGTGACGATAATATCAATTTTGGTTTCTTTGGATACTGCTTTACCGAATTCGGCTGCAAAGATGGTGACAATCAATACTGCCAGCGGTCCGCCTGCTCCACCCAGGGTATTTGCGGCCACACCGACGGCTGCCAGTGAAAAAAGCACCAGTGGCGGACACTGCAAAGCAAAACCAATGGAGATTGCCATTGCCGGGCCGGTTGCTGCTTTGGCATATCCACCGATGTCCACCAGAAGCTGGATGCCAGCCTGCTCACCAATTGTACTGATAATTGTTCCAATTAAAAGAGAAGCAAAAAGACCTTGTGCCATTGCACCTAAGGCATCAATGCCATATCTTTTTGCTGAGATAATAATATTTTTGCGTTTTAAGAACGCTTTTATCTTTTCCATTTTTCTTCCTCCTTGACTTTAGCTGTCTTGTCAGTTGTCTTGTCAGTCAAGGAGTAGTTTACCATATCGAGAAAAAAAGTCAAGCTGTTATCTTGCGTAGCCTTTTTCCCGTAATTTTTCTTCTATGATGTCAAGTAATTGTTCTGAATCTGCTTCTACGGTATGAAAGTGTTTATTTCCGGTCAGTGTCTTAAGCGGCTTTGCCTTGCTCTTTGCAACCTTTGCAATAAATTCGTCCACATCCTGACGGCTTTTTAAAATCAGATCCACCGTTATCTGTCCGTAAATATCATGCTCGATTACGACGTCTAAGACTTTCCCACCGAAATCCACGATGGTATAAAGCTCATCCTGTGTCTGTTCATCACTGTGGCTTACTGCAATGGTTCTTCTTGCTTTCTGTGTCTCTTCCGAAGGGTCATAAAGCACATAGCCTTTGTTGGTGCTTAAAATATTCTTATTTACTGCACGAAGCAATGCAATATCCTGTACAATCACCTGACGGCTGACTCCTAATTCTTTTGCCAATTCTGTTCCGGACAAAGGTTTTCCCTTCTCCCCCAGCATCTTAATGATGGTATCCCGGCGCATCTGCCCTTCCATTTTCTTTCCTCCTGACACAGTTACTTAATCCTCTTCAATCACATGAATTTCCAAAAAATCAAATTCAATTTCTTCCACAAAATTATCCTGATAAAACCTGGTCTTTGCATGCCGCTTAAATTCATCCACATTGCGGTCTAACCAGATTGGTTTTCCCAAATCAAAGGTATAGCACACCTCATCTAATGCCCGGAACACCTTATGGGTTCTGGTATCCCCGGAGTCATCACAGATGGTGGTATCCTTTAACATATGATTGTCTTTAAATTCTTTTGCCCATAACCGGAACATCCCTTACCTCCTCTGGCGTGCTGCCTCATACATCAGCAGTGTTGCCGCAATTGCTGCATTCAGTGATTCTACTTTTCCTGCCATTGGAATGTGGATATAGGTATCTGCCATTCTGGCAATCTCATCCGATAATCCATTTCCTTCATTTCCAATTAAAAAGCCTGTGGGTTCTTTATAATCCGGCTCCTCATAAGAAACACTGCCCTGCAGATGGGCACTGTAAAGCTTTATTTTCCGGGACTTTAACTGCATCAATATATCCTGCAGGTTTTCCGTCACGAAAAATGGTACGCGAAAGATACTGCCCATAGTGGAGCGGATGGTCTTTGGATTAAAAACATCTACAGTGGTGCGGTTCATGATAATTCCGCTGATTCCCGCTCCCTCTCCGGTTCGGAACATCGTGCCTAAATTGCCCGGATCCTGAATACTTTCAAGAATCAGAAGATGGGCATTTTCCTTTGGTATTACTTCTTCTAAGGTATAATCCGGCATTTTCACAAGACAAAGGATTCCCTGCGGTGTCTTGGTATCGGACACACTTTCAAACACATGATTGGCAAGTACTTCATAATTTTTCCCCTGCAGAACTTTTACATGGGATTCCTCTTCCATGAAATGCTCGGAAACATAAATTCTATCAAGCCAGCCTTCCGGGATTTCCCGGAACATACGGATTCCTTCCACAACAAAAAGCCTCTGTTCATTACGAACTTTGGCTTTTTTTACTAACTGAATTAAATTTTTTACCTGCGGATTTGCTGTACTGGTAATCATAATAACATCCTATCTGGAAAGATTTCTACAGATTTCATACTGATATTCCGGAATGGATTTGGTCATTGCCAGTGCCTCGTCAATATCATAATCTACGAATTCACCATTTTTATATGCTACAAGACGGTTGGATTTGCCTTCGCACAGCAAATCTACGGCAATGCATCCCATGGTAGATGCATAAACACGGTCTTTACAGGTCGGGCTTCCACCACGCTGCATATGTCCTAAGATGGTCGCTCTGGTTTCAACTCCGGTTGCTGCTTCAATTCTCTTTGCCATGCTTGCGGAATGACCGATACCTTCTGCATTTACAATAATATGATGCTGCTTTCCACGTTTTCTGTTCTCTATAATATTATTTACAAGCTTCTGCTCGTCATAATCATATTTCTCCGGAAGCAGGATATCCTCTGCTCCATTGGCAATACCACACCACAGTGCAATGTAGCCTGCGCCTCTGCCCATTACTTCAATGATGGAGCAGCGCTCATGGGAGGTTGAGGTATCACGTACCTTATCAATGGCTTCCATGGCAGTATTTACTGCGGTATCAAAACCGATGGTATAATCGGTACAGGAAATATCAAGGTCAATGGTTCCCGGTAATCCGATGGTGTTGATTCCAAGTGCTGCCAGCTTCTGTGCGCCCTTAAAGGAACCGTCTCCACCGATTACGATAATTCCATCAATGCCATGTTTTCTGCAGATTTCAGCACCCTTCTGCTGTCCTTCCGGTGTTACGAATTCCTGACAACGTGCAGTCTGTAAAATTGTTCCACCTCTCTGGATAATGTCTGCTACATCTTTTGCTTCCATATCAATAATCTCTTCCTGCAAAAGACCTGCATAACCTCTCTTAATTCCTTTTACTTTCTTTCCCTTTGCAATAGCTTCCCTTACTACCGCACGGATAGCAGCGTTCATGCCCGGAGCATCCCCGCCACTGGTTAAAACACCAATTGTCTGAATTTCTTTTGACATTCCCTGTTACCTCCTATATGTAAACACTTCTCTTTGTTCTTTATCCAATCATTTTTATTCTAATCCTTAAACTGTGGTTTTGCAATGGCTACAACGACTTTTCTACAACTTTTACATTATCTTTACCTAAGAAATTCCCAAGATCTTCTAAAAGCTCTTTTGTAATTGCAACATTTCTGTTTTCCGGCAGACGCTTCATCTGTTTTTCTGCTGCAAGATAAATAACGACATGCTCTGAGCCATCGGCATCCATCATTTTTCCATAAAGAGCACCTTCTTTTTCTTCGAAATCGCTCTTACTTGGAAACTGCAGCCACAGCTCCCGTTTCACTTCATCAAAGGAAATGATTTTCTCACAAATAAGCTTGCCGTTGCGGTCTTCTTCTGCAGTTACACGGCCTTCCACAAATACTTTGGCATCATTTTCAAGATATTTTGCATAACGCTCATAATCCTTCGGGAAAATGATGATTTCCACTGTTCCCACCAGATCTTCTAACGTAATAAATGCCATTGCCTTATTATTCTTGGTATACTTGATGACTTTATCGGTAATCATTCCACCGATACACACCTTTGCGCCATCCGATACCTTAAGGGTTCCGGTCTCTTCATCCAGTATAAAGTCTGTGGTAACGGCATTGGTATTCTTCTTTAAACGCTCCATATATTCTTCCAGCGGATGTCCGCTGATATATATGCCCAGAACTTCCTTTTCAAAGCCAAGAAGCACTTCTTTGTCATACTCTTCTACATCCGGAAGCTTGATTTCGTACTCTGCCTTGTCCTCTTCCGGTGCAATATCAAAAAGTGTCATCTGACCAGCCATTGTGGTCTTCTTTTCCTGATTCAGTGCATCCAAAAGAGAACCGTATATCATCATCTTCTGACGGCGGTTTCCTTCCAGTCCGTCTAAGGCTCCCGCTTTGATAAAGTTTTCTATGGTCCGTTTATTCACTTCTCTTCCGGAAAGTCTTGTAATAAAATCCTTTAACGTGGTAAACGGCCCACGGATTTTACGCTCCTCCACAATGGCATCAATCACCGGTCTTCCGATACTCTTAATGGCAGAAAGTCCATAGCGGATTGCCTGACCGGATACGGAGAAACCACCCTCGCCTTCATTGATATCCGGCGGCAGAATTGCGATTCCCATCTGGCGGCAGGTGTAGATATATTCTGAGACTTTGGAAGTATTGTCTAAGACTGATGTCATTAACGCTGCCATAAACTCTACCGGATAATAGTATTTCAAATATGCGGTCTGATATGCAACCACTGCATAAGCTGCCGCATGGGATTTATTAAATGCGTATTTGGCAAAGTCAATCATGTTATCATAAATCTTGTTTGCCACTTTCTCATCGATTCCTCTTGCAATACAGCCCGGAACATTTTCTTCCGGATTACCATAGACAAAGTTCTTCCGCTCCTGCTCCATTACCTTGCCTTTTTTCTTAGACATGGCACGGCGCACCAGGTCAGATCTGCCCCATGTATAACCGGCGAGGTCACGTACAATCTGCATAACCTGTTCCTGATATACGATACAGCCATAGGTCGGTGCCAGAATCGGCTCCAATTCCGGGCAGTCATAGGTAATGCTTTCCGGGTGGTCTTTTCCCTTGATATAAGCCGGAATAAAGTCCATTGGACCCGGACGGTAAAGAGAAATGCCTGCGATAACATCCTCTAAGCTCTGTGGCTTTAACTCCTTCATGAAGTTCTTCATTCCGGCACTTTCCAACTGGAAGACACCATCGGTTTTGCCGGTTCCAAGAGAGTCTAGCACTTTCTTATCGTTATAATCAATGGCATTCATATCAATTTTTTTACCGCTGCTCTTTTCTGCAAGACGGACTGCATTCTGGATTACAGTCAGTGTCCGGAGTCCTAAGAAATCCATTTTCAGAAGTCCTAATTCTTCAATGGTAGTCATGGTAAACTGTGTGGTTATGGTGCCATCGGATGCTCTTGACAACGGAACATATTCATCCATTGGTTTCTGGCTGATTACCACGCCTGCTGCATGCATGGACGTATGCCTCGGCAGACCTTCTAATCTTCTTGACATATCGATAAGTTTCTTTACCGACTCGTCGGATTCATACATGCCCCGGAGCTCCGGGTTCATCATCAGTGCCTTATCAATGGTAATTCCCAGTTCATTTGGAATTGCCTTGGCAATCGTATCTACAAAATTATAAGGCAAATCCATGACACGCCCCACATCACGGATTACTCCACGGGCTGCCAGCGTACCAAAGGTTACAATCTGTGTCACACAGTCCTTGCCATATTTTTCTACCACATAATCAATAACTTCCTGTCTTCGTTCAAAGCAGAAATCCACATCAATATCGGGCATAGATACACGTTCCGGATTTAAGAAACGCTCAAAAATCAGATTGTAACGAACCGGGTCAATATCTGTAATTCCGGTGGTGTAAGAAACAAGGCTTCCTGCGGCACTGCCTCGTCCCGGTCCCACCATAATATCATGCTCTCTCGCATAATGGATAAAGTCCCACACAATCAGGAAATAGTCCACATATCCCATATTTTTAATAACGGCAAGCTCGTCATCTAATTTCTGTAAATATTTTGGTGCATCGGCTCCATACCGCTTATCCAGTCCTTCATGACACAATTTATTTAAATAAGTCCAGGAATCATAGCCTTCCGGCACCTCAAAATGCGGCACCTTGGTATGTCCGAATTCAATTTCCACATGACAGCGGTCTGCAATCTTCTGGGTATTTTCCAGTGCCTGCAGTGCATATGGAAAAAGTGATTTCATTTCCTCTTCGGATTTGACATAATACTGTCCGCCTTCATAACGCATTCTGTCTTCGTCCGCTAATTTTTTTCCGGTCTGAAGGCAGAGCAGGATGTCATGAGGCTCTGCATCCTCTGCATTGGTGTAATGCACGTCATTGGTTGCCACCAGCTCAATTCCGGTCTCCTGACTCATGCGAAGAAGCTGCTGGTTTACCAGCTTCTGCTCCGGAATTCCATGATCCTGCAGCTCTAAAAAGAAATTGCCTTTTCCAAAACAGCGTTCATAGCGGTAAGCTACTTCTTTTGCTTCTTCATACATTCCACGTACCAGATTACGCTGTACTTCACCTGCCAGACAGGCACTTAGGGCAATAATTCCCTCATGGTATTTTTTTAACACTTCCATGTCCACACGCGGCTTATAATAGTATCCCTCCACAAAGCCTTTGGATACAATTTTCATCAGATTGCTATAGCCTGTGTTATTCTCTGCCAGAAGCACAAGATGATAGTATCTGTCCTCTCCATGTACCATCTCGCGGTCTAATCTCGAGCCGGGAGCCACATAGACTTCACAGCCAAGAACCGGGTTAATTCCCGCCTCCCTGGCTGCCTTATAGAAATCAATGACACCATACATAACACCATGGTCGGTAATCGCCCCTGCTGTCATGCCAAGTGCCTTGATTTTCTCCACATATTCTTTTATTTTATTTGAACCGTCTAACAGACTGTATTCTGTATGTACATGTAAATGGGCAAATGCCATTCCCGTTTCCTCTCTTCCGCTGTTTCTATTCTTCGCCTTTTATCACTGTCTCATATTATAACGTTTTTTGCGGAAGGTTTCAACGACCGGAAGGAGATTCTGTGTGGATTATTCCGGGGAAATTATATCAATTTGTGGCATTCGTGCTGCTACCCATATATTAACAATGCAGTGACATATGGGTAGCAGCCCGAATGCCGCAAACTCATATATTTTTCCGGAATATACATACAATAAAAAGTGTATTTTGACTTTCTTCTTCAATGTGCTAAACTATATGTGAAAAAATTAACGAAGTATATCTCAAGAGGTGATATCATGGAAAAGTCTGGATTGATTGTAGAAGGCGGCGGTATGAAATGCGCTTACAGTGCTGGAATTCTGGATGCCTTCTTAGACGACAATGTTACATTTGATTATTGTATGGGGGTATCTGCCGGTGCGGCAAATACTGCTTCTTACCTTGCCGGGCAACGTGGTCGTAATCTGCGTTTCTATATAGAGCATGTAAAAGACCCCCGCTACATCAGTATCAAAAATCTGATTAAAACCGGTTCTCTCTTCGGACTTCAATATATTTACGGAACCTTAACCAATTCCACAGGAAACGACCCGCTGGATTATGATGCCTTAGCAGCAAATCCAAGTGAATTTCATTTTCCGGCAACCAATGCTGCCACCGGAAAGGCAGAATATTTTTCCAAAGAAGATTTAGGCCGTGATGACTACCGCGGCATTATGGCAACCTGTGCCCTTCCGGGCTTCTGCAAACCGATTTCTTTTCACGGCAATTATTACTATGATGGCGGTGTTGCAGATTCCATTCCGGTTGAACGTGCCATTGCAGATGGCTGCGACAAGGTAGTAATTATCTACTGCCGTCCACTTGGCTATGTCAAGCAGCCGGAGAGTTACCGTTTTCTTTACAAAAAGATGCTACGGAAATTTCCAAATACGATTACTGCAATTGATAACAGACACTTAAATTACCGGCACTCGGTAGAAGTTGCTGCAAAATTACAAAAAGAAGGACGGGCATTTCTCTTTGCACCGTCCCATCAGGTTAAGATTGGCACTTTTACCACTGACCCGAAAATCATGCAGGAGCTTTATGATTTAGGAATCAGTGATTATAAAGCACAAAAGGATGCGCTGCGTGCCTTCTTAAACAATTAACAATATTTCTTTCTGCCAGCAGCTGCCACAACCATCAATCCAGCTGCGGAAAACATCAGAAGCAGTATTCTTCCAACCGGTGTTTCATCACCAGTTTTTATGGTTGCAGTCTTCTGTGTTGTTCCCGTCAGGGCTGCCGTATTGGAACCGGCTGCATCAGAGCTGCTTCTATTTGAAGTTCCCGCTACTGTGCCGGAACCGTTCGTTCCAGTGCTGCCTGTAGTTCCATTACTGCCTGTGGTTTCACCTGGATTGGAACCGTTTCCAGTGGAAGGGGCTTCCTTTACGGCAACTGTCACCTTTGTAGATGCAGAAGTCAGATAGTTTCCTGTCTCTGCATACCGTACGAAATAGTCACCTGCTGCAAGCTGGCTTATCTTTGTACCATCTGTAACCTTGATCCAATGAATTTCATCTGTGCTGTATTCCATTGCAGTAGTCAGGTTTTCAATGGCTCCATCACTTGCACCTGTTTTACTGGTATTTACAGCCTTCAGTCCTGTTGGTGCCGCCTGACCTGCCTTCCCTATCGTAAACTGCAGATGTGCTGCTTCATGATACACTCCAATACCTGTTATTGTTACCTCTGCACTTCCTGCATTTTTGTTATCCGAATAAGCAACGGTATAATCCGTATCCTTTGTCAGTGTCTGTCCGTCATATACCACAAGTACTTCCGGTTCCTTTGCTGTTCCATCATAAGTATAGGTCGTTGGATTCAATGTTGCTGATAAATCTGCATCTGTCATCTTACGATAACGAAGCTCCACATTCTGGGCAATCTGACCATCTGCATCCACAATGGTATTTCTGTAATCAACATCTGCCGGATTTCTCTTCCTATTTGCAATAGAATAATCTTTTGGCAGGAATCCCCGGATTGTTCCGAGACTTTCTTCCAGAGCAACGTTGGCATAATTCGAAATGCCCTGACTCACATTCTTTAATACCAGCTTTGAATCTTCATCCATTGTAAGCTTCTCTAACCAGCACCGTCCAGAACCGTCATTTCCGGATACTGTAACTTCACTTCCCTCAAGCTTTACTCCACTGTTCGTCATCCACTGTAAATCAGTCAGTGCTGCTTTTGCATTTTTAAAGGTCAGTTCCTTTGTAAGTCCGACACCGCCATTGGTAATCTTTCCCTTATAATTACCATTTGCAATGGTAAGATTGTTCCCTGAGGAAATCGTATCCAGAATCAATGTATGTCCGTTCAGGTCAAGGGTTACGGCTTTACTGTCTCCGATTGCTGCGGTTCTTCCATTTCCATAAATATCTTTCACAAATTTGATGGTATCTCCATCTTCCAGGTATCTGAAATCATTATATGCTCCGGTTCCACCGAAGTCTCCATTCAGCATTCTCTTAGTCGTTCCATCCGTTCCAATCAGCTCTGCATATTCTATGTCATATTCTCCACAGACCATACATCTGCCGGAATATCCTGCTAAAATCGGATGTTCACAGTTATCTACATCATATGTCTCGCCGGTTGCCATTATCTGTACCCAGTTTTCCCCGCCATCGCTATATTTTACGATATCATTCTGCGTCTGCAATGTTCCTCCCAGAAGTGGCGGAGTACCGGTAGCAGCACTTCCGGTTCTGGATATGGAAAGCTCACCGCCTGCTGCATTCATTAAAATGTTGCTTCCCCCTATTACAGAATGCCCTTCTGCTCCCAGAAGTGTAATGTAATTTCGTGCCTGAAGGTCTGCATCCCCTGCAATTGCTGCATTGTTCGCACTCTGCATGGATATTCTATTTGCATTTATCTTTGCATTTCCTTCGATTATGGCAGCATCTCCATTTGCCTGCAGCATAACAACTAATGAAGGTGCCGTAATCTCTGTACTTCCGGTTGATACCGCTCCCCCTTCACTGGTTATCTCAACACCATATCCATTTTCTGCATTGACAGCGAGATTTCCTTTTACCGCAGTCTTCTTTGCGCGGATTGTTACATCTTTTACTGTTTCTAATTCAAGATTGCCTTCTGCTATTGTTTCACCCACAAGAACTATCCTGCCACTCGAACTGTTCGAATTACTGTTTCCATTGGATGACAGGAAAGTATCTGTTGCTTTAAAAAATGCCTCTGTTACATTTATATTATTTCCATTTACCAGATCAAACGAATTCAGGGAACCAGTCTTTTTCAGGCTGATTTCTCCGTTCTGCTCATCCGTTGCCTCTATCAGATACTTCACCGCTCCACCTGATAAATAGATGTCCAACTGATCCGCCTCAAGCTTAACTGAACCGGCAGAGATAAATACATCACCAGTAACATCGTCTGCATCTAAAGTTATCTCCCCGGCGGTTTTTAAATCCACCAGAGAAAGTCCCTTTATAAGAGCATTTCCACCCCTTCCAGAAACTTGAATATCTCCGGTATATTCATCCGCCTTAAGTACTGCATCTGCAGTTCCTGTAACCAATGTTTCTGTATCATTATAATTTGTCAAATAAAAGTTACCATCCCCTTTCAATGTCAGGGTTCCATTTTCAATCTTTAAGATTTCTGTTGAACTTCCTCCGTTCGAATATATTTTTACACTTCCTTTTACTTCCATTATACCTGCACTATAATAGATATATGCTCCCGGAAGAGCCGCCGGGTCACATTCACTCATGGTTCCACTCCCTCTGCTTCCTCCGAATTCATAGTATCTGCCATCCTCTAGTTCCGTTCCGTTTATGGATACCTTCAGTCCCTCTGCATGTACCGGTATTACTTCCTGCATTCCGGTAAATACAGTCATCAGCAGCAGTAACACTGCCAAGATTCCACATGTTTTCTTTTTTAATTTCATAAGTTACCTCCCAAATTTATTTTTCTCTTACGAAATATTTTTCAAAATGAATTTGTATACCAATTTCCTTTATACCATTCTTTTTGAAGGCTTGTCAATCGGGGTGGGATGAAAAGCACTTTAGTGGGATGAAAGATTCGTATTTTTTCGACAGGTATGCTATAATAATGCCTGAAAAGCCAGGAAATCGAAAGGAGGCTATCTTATTGCGGTTTGCGATTGTTGATGACAATATAGAAGAAATACATATGACAGAGCTGCTCATCCGGGACTGGTGCGGCAGCCATAACATAACGGTCTGCTGTGATACCTTTACCGAAGGGGATGCTTTTTTGTTGTCCGCCGCCTCGAATTCCTATGATTTTGTGCTATTCGATATTTATCTTAAGGAAGCAAACGGGATTGACCTTGCGGTTTCTTTTCGAAAAATTTCGCCGAAGACACCGATTGTCTTTCTGACCTCCAGCTCGGAATATCATGTGGAAGCTTTGCATGTCCACGCTTTCGACTATCTGCAAAAACCGATTACCAAAGCTGCCATCCATCCGTTATTAGATGACCTTCTGGCTGTCCGTCCTGTTTTGGATTCCCATTTATTTCTGACCGTAAATACCAACAAGACGAAGCTTCCGATTCTTTATTCGGACATTCAATATATTATTTCAGATTCAAACTATCTTATTATTCATACCAGCGAAGAAATCCGCTGCCGTATGCTGTTTCGGGATGTTACCCGCACGCTTTCGGAGGATGAACGTTTTTTGACCATTAACCGTGGTGTTATGGTAAATCTGGACTATGTTTCTTCCATGGACGGAGCAGTCTGCATGATGAATGATGGAGCATCCTTTTCCATGAACAAAAAGCAGTCTAATACCCTTCAGCAGACTTATATTACCTGGCAATTTACCCAACGCACAAAGTCACTTTTACACGGAGGTCTGTCATGAATCCTTTTACTGTTCTGATTGCCGCAGCCCATTACGGAGTTATTTTCCCGGGTATTTTTATCTGCATCGTTCCGGTTGCTGACTGGATATCAATTCCCCTGCGGAAACTCTTTTCTGTTCTGATTCCGGTTATGACTGCAATTTGTCTGATTTTAGGCTGCGTTGAATCCACCGGGAATTATGATGCAAATCTGTTCTTTTTCCCACTCCTGTCCGTATGCCTTATTGTATATTTTATTACGGTCCGCCTGAGTAATCTAAAGCTCTGGTATTTATTTTTATGTGCCACCGCAGCCCTTTCCTTTGGCTGCATTGCCAACGATTATATCATTGCTTATACCGTCCCTTCTTCCAATGTAGATGACAGCTCTGTTCCGGGACTGCTCTTACAATACGCCATCAGCTTTCTTATTATGTTCTTATTTATCGTCATAAAAGATAAGCTGAAATGGATTTTCGAAAATGTAAATCAGCCTTTATTCTGGTGGCTTACATGGATTATTCCTGCCATTATTACTTTTTGTAATATCTTTATGCTGCCTAAGGACTACAACAATATCCGTGTAGGCCGGGTATTTGTAATTGCCATGGTTATCGAGGTGGTTCTTTTTATCTTTTTTATAACCTTCCAGATTCTGCTTTATCTCATTGCCGTTACAACTGCACAGAAAATCAAAGCAGATACCACTTCGATTATGTACCGCGCCCAGGCAAGCCAGTATGTCAAGCTTCAGAATTATCTCGATCAGTCCCGTCAGGAGCGGCATGATTTCAAACATACCATTGCAGTTATGCAGGAGCTGGCCCAATCCGGGCAATATGAAGAATTAAAAAATTATATGTCTGATTACCAGATGGAAACCGGCAGACATTCCATGCAGTATCTTTTCTGCCAAAACATGGCTGTGAATGCAGTTATCAGTTACTATGCTTCCCTTGCAGAATCCTGTCATATCAAAATGG
Organism: Roseburia sp. AF22-2LB; assembly: GCF_003461125.1. Classification (NCBI taxonomy): domain Bacteria; kingdom Bacillati; phylum Bacillota; class Clostridia; order Lachnospirales; family Lachnospiraceae; genus Roseburia; species Roseburia sp. AF22-2LB. The sequence goes on along the minus strand of NZ_QTWM01000005.1, from coordinate 102,328 downwards.
ATTTTAAGGTTATTGTTCCCCAGAAGATTTCTATTTCTGATGTAGACTTAAGCCTGCTTTTCGGCAATCTTTTGGAAAATGCCATCCATGCCTGCTGTCAGGTTCCGGTGGAAAATAGATATATCCACCTCAGTTCTGACCTTAACAGTCCGGGCACCATATATATCACAATGGTAAACAGCTTCAATGGAATTGTAAAAAAGATGAACGGGCAGTTTCTGTCTACAACAGAAAGCGGCAGCGGTATTGGACTTCTTTCTATCCAAACCACTGCCGAACGTTATCATGGTTCTACCCGGTTTTATAATGAGGAAACGGAGTTTATTTCAAATATTATGCTGCGGTTATCTTAAGAGAAAGCTATTTCATCATATGATTGTAATGGATTCCTGTTTCATTTGAGACCTCCCTGTTGCCGGATGTATCTATTTTACTGTATCAGGTATAAGACTTCAAGATGCTTTACTTATCTCTCGCGGACTTTCAAAAAAATAGGACTTAAATCATTCAAACCCTTGTTGTATAAGGTTTCTCTTGATTTAGTCCTATTTTATCATCTAATTTAATTACTGAAGATCCTCATCTCTTAATCCATCGGAACCATCCGCATGCTCAAATGCTGCAAGTTCCGGATGTTCTCTCTTTTCTTCCGTATAGTTCTCATAAGGTGCTTTCTTATGTTTCTGTTCTGCCCAGATACGGTCTGCAACCGGTCCCCACTCTTCTGCATAGTGGTCACACTTAGAGCAGAGATGCTCAACAGTCTCTTCTGCCTCAGCGTTTGTTCCCTTCGCACCAGTCTTGTTTACCATTTCTCTTAAGAGCTTTGGATTCTCAAGCATCGGACATGGACGCAGGTGGTTTCTGTTAAATGGCTGTCCTTCATGATATGCCTTAAACAATGGGCTCTGCAGCATCTCAAGGATTGACTTATCATGGATATTCGAATCCGAGAAATGGATAAATACGCACGGTTCTGCGTCTCCCTGTGCATTAATATGGAAGTAGTTACGTCCACCGGCAATACATCCGCCAACAAATTCTCCGTCATTCTGGAAGTCCATTGGGAAAAATCCGATATCATTGTCTCCAGTACGAACCCAGCGAATCTTCTTAATAATTTCTTCCCGCTGTTCCAATGTCGGCATCAGCTCCGGAGCTGCGTTCTGTCCTACCGGCATATAATGGAAGTAGAAACCGAAACGTGCGCCCTTATCAGCAATGAAACGTAAGAATTTCTCATCGGTAACAGCCTCAACATTGGCTCTGGTATAGCAGATAGAAGTTCCGAATATGATACCATATTGTTTCAACAGATCCATTGCCTTCATAACGGCTGCATAATGTCCGTCACCACGACGTCCGTCATTTGTCTCAGGTGTTCCCTCAATGGAAAGAAGGAATGTAATATTTCCAAGTTCTACAATCTTCTTACACAACTCCTCATCAATCAGAGTAGAGTTGGAGAAAAGACCGAACATACAATCATTATGCTTCTCAGCAAGTTTTAAAATATCATTCTTACGAACAGTCGGTTCTCCACCTGTCATAAAGTAAAGATAAGTTCCAAGTTCCTTACCCTGTGTAACAATCTTATCCATATCCTCATAGGACATGTTATTCTTGTGGCCATATGTGCCGGACCAGCATCCTACACAATGCATATTACATGCGTCTGTCGGGTCAAAAAGAATCAGCCATGGAATATTACAGTTGTACTTCTCACGGTTTGCCCTGATTGTCTTTGTTCCACGGAAAAATGCTTCATATCCTAAATTCAGAAGGAATTTCTTAGCATAATTTGGATTTGTCTCATCCAGAACACGGTTTACAAACTTCACCCATCTGTTCTCCGGATTCTTTACATACTCTCTGACCTTATCCAATGTTGCCTTGTCTGCGCCATTTCCCCAGAAAGTCTCTGCCTTATCAATAAGTTCAAGGAATGTTTCCTGTCTTTTCGCGATATCATCTGTCTTAGTCAACTTACCTACGATGCTATTGGTCATTATCTCAAAAGCTTTTCTTTCTACTTTGTGCTGTGTGTTTTCAACGAATGAAGCCATGCTAACTTCCTCCCTCTTTTTTCTTCTATGTATTTTAACATTTATTAGTATAAGAAACAATGCGTTTTTTTGACATATACAATAGATTTTTTTTGTATGGTCAAGTTATACTTTTTCGACAATTTGTATATCTGACAGCACAAATTGTCCATTTTGTTTATAACTGCTCATCATAGACAAGTCCTTTGATATCGTCCTCGGCAAGTTTATGCTCCGCAACCTTTTTCTCTGCTTCACTCTTTAAAAGGCTGCTCTGGGTCTCCTTGTCTAATTTTGTATCAGTCTTCTTATCCTCTTTCTTGTCTGCATCCTTCTTATCCGTATCTTTCTCATTTTCTTTGATGGTCTCATCGATGTGGTCTACTGCTTCCCCAATCAGTCCTAATGTTGCTTCATCGGATGCATTGTCTAATATTTCTTCCGCTTCCTTCTGGCTGTCTATCATATCATGATGCTTTAACCGTTCCGTATGTACTGCCCGGAGGTATCCGTTATCCTCGGCTCTTTCCTTTCCAAGGTCTTTTATCTTGCTTCTGTATTCTGACTCCATTTTATAGTAGTCCATGGACTCTTTCTGATAGTCTGTCATTCCGCCTTTCTGTAATTCTGAGACATGCTCTAATTCTTCTTTGGAAAGCATGCTTCTTCCTTCTGCTGTACTGGCTTTCTTTAAAAGGTCAAGGTCTGCCTCTTCCTGGCTGCCATCCGCTACCTGGTAACGTCCCTTTAATTCAGCTTCCTTATTCTGTAAGTCGCGGATTTCACTCTGATAATCTTTTATCTCGCTGTCAATTTCCTTAATGTGGGCACGCCGCTCGTCCATCTCTTCATCCACTGCGTGCTCACCGGAAAATGTATCCATAATCTTCTTTAATGCTTCTTTCTGGGCATTTGCCATCTTCTGTCCAATCAGATCTGTCTGATTCAGATTAAGACCGGCACCTTTTATTACATTGCTGTCATTCTTATTATCCTGCTTCTTATCATCTGACTTTGCACTTCCCTGTGTCCCGTCATTCTGATATAAGCTCTGTGTCCCAAAACTGGTATTGATTCCATTCATATACGCTTCCCTTGCCTTTCTGCAACGCTTATCCGGTTATCGGATATTTCTTTCACTGTTGTATACACTTTTATAAATAATACATCGGTTTTCCACTGCGTTTTCCTAAGAGTTTTGGTCTTATTTTTCCTTTACAATAGCTTTCGTCAGAATCCATTCTGCCCACTGGGCATAATATTTTCCTAGAGGATGGGCATCATCACTGGTATACTGGGCATCGAGGTTTCCTGCCCCATCATCAAAGATTTCATTCACATCAATATAATAGGTCTGCTTCTGGTCACATAAGGACTCCACCACGTCATTGAGCCAGTCAATATTGGCATTGTTATAAAGGCTGTCCGAATCGGATTTTGCCTTGGAAACATGAAGACTCGCCTCTAAGAATAAAATGGCATCCGGCTGCATTTCCCGTATTTTCTCTACCACTTCACGATATTGCTTTTCTATGCTTGCATGTGGATATCCCAGTTCATTGATACCTAGCATCAGATAAATCTTTCCGTAATTTTTCCGGCTTAACACTTCATCCAAAGTTTCTTTTCCATAGCCCGGCATATCCACCTCTGTTTCAAACAGCTTAAAGGAACTTAAGCCAATCGTTGCAAATACATCCGCATCCCCAAGGTCTGCATACTCCGATAATCCTACTGTTCTGGAATCTCCAATAAATAAAGCATCGGAAAAATAGCTGATATCCTCTGTTGTAAAGGTTCCCTCCTGCTCCGTATCTGCCACCGTTTCATTATCCTTGGTACCTGTTTTATCTTCTGTATTTTCTGTACTATCAATATCTTCTTGTCCTGTACCGGCTTTATCTGTGCTGTTTTCTTCCGTTCCGGCAACTGCTTCCGCCGGCTCTTTTTCTGTGTCTGTCACCTGTGCCAGTTCTTCCTGCCTTGCCTTCTTCTCCTGCTCCGCAGTTACAAGCTTTACGGTAATCACCGGGAATGCAATCACAAATGTCAGCAGTAAAAGTATAGTAAATTTATATTTTTTCATCGTATTTCCTCACTAGAATCTGAAGTATAAGAATGGATCATCCATTCCAAGATACATACAATATACGCTCGCCCAGAATAATGCCAGCAGCAGTAAAATCACCCAGAGGCGGTTCTTATTCTTCTTAAGGAGCTTCTCCTGAACACCTGTTGCAAACAGGATACCAAGCACCAGATAAATGCCATAGGTCTTACCATATTTCAGATAATCTCCCTGAAACAATACCGTTCCGGTACTGCCAAAGAATGGGAATAATTTCTGTAAATAAATGCCAAGCTGGCTTAAATCCGTAATCACAAAGACCAGCCAGGAAAGTGGTATCCAGAGTATCATATAAATATGGCCAAGCGCCTTATGCCGCTCCAGCACTTTTCCAAGTCCGGCTTTTTCCACGAATAATAAGACAAAAAGCAAAAGTCCCCACAGTACAAAGTTCCAGCTTGCGCCATGCCAGAGCCCTGTCAGAAGCCATACCACAAACATATTGCGGACGGTCTTTGCAAAACCACCGCGGTTGCCGCCCAGCGGAATGTATACATATTCCCGGAACCAGCCACCCAGTGTCATATGCCAGCGGCGCCAGAAATCCGTCATGGACACTGCCATATACGGATTGTTAAAGTTCTGTGGAAAGTCAAAGCCCATCATCCGCCCCAGTCCGATTGCCATCAGGGAATACCCATAGAAGTCAAAATATAACTGCAGGCTGTATGCCACAATGCTCATCCATGCCAGCGGTGTGGAAATGCTCTCATAACCGATTGCTGTCACCTCTGTCCAAAGATGTCCCACCCGGTTTGCCAGCAATACTTTATAAGCAAGTCCCAGTGCAAATACCTTAAGTCCGGATTCCACCTTTACCATGGAATGTTTTCTCTTATGAAGCTGCTCCTGAATCAGATGGTAATTGACAATCGGTCCTGCAATTAACTGCGGGAACATGCATAGATACGTTCCCAGAGAAATCAACGATTTTTCCGCTTTTGTTTCCCTCCGGTACACGTCCACCAGATAGGAAATAATCTGGAACGTATAAAAGCTGATTCCAATTGGCAGAATCAGATTCCATGTTTCCAGTTGTACCTTAACGTGCATTGCACCAAAAAGGGCATTCAGATTCTCTATAAGAAAGCCCAGATATTTAAACAGAATGAGCCATCCTAAATCATAGACGATTCCAACCACAAGCCAGGCTTTCCTCGCCCGCTTCGTCTTCTGTGCCGCAATCAATTTTCCAGCCACGAAATTGACCACCACAGACATAATCATAAGTAAAAGATAACCCGGATTTCCCCTGACACCATAGTAATAAAAACCAAGGCTGGCAAGGAAAAGCCAGGCATTCTTATAAGAAGCCGGCAGGATATAATAAACCAGAAAAAATACCGGCATAAAATACATGATAAATGCTATGCTGCTAAAAACCATCTTTCGTATCCTCTCTTTACTATCTTAAAATGGTATTATCCATTCATTCTTTACCATTCATTATACTCTTTATAGATTAGACGTTCCAGATGAAAAAAAAGTTTCTTAAATTCCGTATTTCGATAAATTTCTTCTCTGACAGTAAAAAGAAAGTCCTGATGTCACAAATTCTGCCACCGGAACTGCCAGCCAGACTCCCTTTAATCCGATAATTTGCGGCAGAATCAGTAAAGAGGCCAGAATACAGACAAAGGTTCTGCTGAAGGATACCAGTGCAGATGTTTTTCCATCAGAAAGTGCCGTGAACAGCGAAGAGGTAAATACGTTATAGCCGCTGAAAAGATAGTTGATGCCAAACAATGCAAATCCCGTAACTGTCATTGCAAAGGTATGACTGCTTTCTGAGACAAATACTGATGTAATCGGCTTCGCCAGAAGAATCGATGCCACCGCCATAAAGCCAGAGGATATTTTTACAAACCGGTTACTGATATGGTAAACGTTACTTAATTTTTCACTGTTCTTTGCTCCGTACTGGAAGCTGATAACCGGTGCCACACCCATGGAAAATCCAAGATACAGCGCATTGAATAAAAACTGTCCGTATAAAATAATGGTAATTGCAGCTACCCCGTCTGCTCCAACCATACGCATCAGAATAATATTAAAAAGGTATGTAATTACTGCATTGGAAAGGTTCGTTACCATCTCGGAAGAACCGTTGGTGCAGGACTGCCACAATGCTTTTCCATCCCAATGGAAGCGGGTAAAATGAAGTCCTTTTCTTTTCACCAGGAAATAGATGACTCCCACTACCGCAGGAATCATCTGTCCGATGCCTGTTGCAATAGCTGCTCCGGCAATGCCAAGCTGCATTGGCCCCATAAAGACATAATCTAAGATTGCATTGGCTACACCTCCGGCAGTAATCAGTCCGAGTCCATATGCAGGTTTTCCTGCAGTCACAAAGAAGCACTGAAATAAACTCTGCAAAATACAGCACGGTCCAAAATACATCATATCAATAAGATATGTTTTCCCATTTTCGAATAAAGAGTCGTCTGCTCCTAATGCATATACAATCGGTTTATGAAAAAGTAATACAATAACCAGCAGCACCAGACTTACAGCAACTCCTACCACTGCAAGAAAAGTAAAGTTCTCACATGCTCCCTTTTCATCTCCCTCACCCATTTTTCTTGCTACCACTGCACTTCCACCGGTTGCTAACATAACGCCGATTGCAATGAGAATACAAATAACCGGCCATACAATATTGACTGCAGAAAGAGCGCTTTCTCCTACCAGTCTTGACACAAAGATTCCATCTATGATTGTATACAATGACATAAATACCATCATAATCATAGATGGCAATGCAAATTTCAATAAGGATAATGTTTTAAAGTTCTGATTTAATGAATTCGACATGATAACCTCCTTGTCTTATGAATCACTATTTGCTATCATAAACTATATGGTAACCATATAGTCAAGGAGATTTTTTTAATGAGTAGAAATGAATATCTGACCACCGGAGAAGTTGCCCGGATGATGGGCACTACAAAGAATACACTGTTTCACTACGACCAGCTTGGCATTTTTTCACCCGAAGCAAGAGGGGACAATGACTACCGCTACTACACCGTCCGCCAGATGGATGTGTTAGATGCCATTATCACGCTGCGGGAACTTGGCATGCCTCTGTCGGAAATTAAAGAATACATGGAACACCGAAGCCCGGAAAATTATGCCACACTTCTTACGAAAGAAAACGCTGTCATCGAACAGCAGATTCGTGCATTAAAAGAAAAGCAGAAGTGGATTCAAAGACAGCAGAAACGAATTAAAACCAGCCTGACTACAAATCCGGATATCATTGAAGAAGTCTCTCTGCCAGGATTTTATATTGCAGCACACCCTGTCAGTTCTTCCGATGATAAGACCATCTCCGTAAAAGTCAGTGAGCTTCTGAACTCCTATTATGAAAGCAAGGAAACTACCGGTTTTACAGTGCTTTATATCCAGATGGAGCGTGACCTTGCCCGGGGTGCCCACAATCTTTATCACGAGGTATGCCTTGCCATGCAGACCCCTCCCAAGAAAATGCCTTACCGGATTCTTCCGGCTTCTAAATGTCTCGCTGCCTATCACCTGGGAGACTGGGATGATATTTCACTCGCTTATGACAGGCTGCGCAGCTACATGAAGCAGCACCAGATTACTTCATCCGATGGCAGATTCTATGAAGAAGAATTGATTAACGCTACCATGACGGATAAACGAAGTGAATACCTTACCCGCATTATCGTCAGAATCTAAAAAGCAGCATTACTTTTTTATTTTCCTGTAATGCTGCTTATCTATTTTACAGTGCCCCAAGAATCTCTTTTGCCCGGTCTATCTGCTCCTTTGTAGGCGGGTCTACGCCTTCTAACTGGTATGGAATTCCAAGTTCCTTCCATTTAAAGACGCCTAAGGTATGATATGGCAGCACTTCCACCCGCTCTACTGTCTTAAGGGTATCAAGAAAACTTCTTAAGCGGTGAAGCTCATCCTCTTCTGTTGTAATACCCGGCACCAACACATGGCGGATCCACATTGCTTTGCCATGGTCTGATAAATAAGCTGCCATTTCCAAAATATTCTGATTCGTCTGTCCGGTGAGTTTCCGGTGTGCTGCATCATCCATATGCTTAATGTCTAACATAAAGAGGTCTGTATATTTCATCAACTCATCAAATTTACTTTTAAATGGTTCTTCCAAGGAAAATGGATTGCCAGAGGTATCGAGACAGGTATTTACCCCTTTTTCTTTTGCCAGCCGGAACAGTTCTGTTACGAAATCTATCTGTAAAAGAGCCTCTCCACCGCTTACGGTGATTCCGCCCTTTTCTTTCCAATAAGTTTTGTAGCGAAGTGCCTTTTTTAACACTTCTTCCGGTGTCATCAGCTCTCCGCCATCTTTTGCCCAGGTATCCGGGTTATGGCAGTACTGACATCTCATGTTACAGCCTTTCAAAAATACAATATATCTTACACCCGGTCCGTCTGCCGAACCAAAGCTTTCTACAGAATGGATGTGTCCTTTTATTTCACTCATATTGCCTCCTATACACCAAAATACTTACGGATGCTTAACAACCTATAAAAATGTGCAGGCTTTTTTCATTAAGCCTGCACATTCTGCTTTACCTGAATTGTGGAAAAATCGCATGCTCCCCGCAGTTCGGTTACTGTCTTAAATTACATACGCTCATGACAGGTACGGGCAATAACATCAAGCTGCTGCTCTTTTGTCAGGTCGATGAACTTAACTGCATAGCCGGATACACGGATTGTGAAGTTTGCATACTCTTCTTTCTCCGGATGCTCCATTGCATCAATAAGCTTTTCTTTGCCAAATACATTGACATTCAGATGATGAGCACCCTGGTCAAAGTATCCGTCCATTACATTTACAAGATTATCGATTCTTTCCTGCTCGTTGTTTCCAAGTGCGCCAGGATTGATGGTCTGTGTATTGGAAATACCATCTAATGCCCACTCATATGGAAGCTTGGTCAGAGAGTTCAGGGAAGCTAAAAGTCCGTTCTGCTCTGCACCGTAAGATGGGTTAGCTCCCGGTGAAAGTGGTTCGCCGGCTTTACGTCCATCCGGCATAGCTCCGGTTGCTTTACCATATACTACGTTAGAAGTAATGGTAAGGATAGAAGTTGTAGGCTCAGAATCACGATAAGTATGATGTTTCTTTAATTTATCCATGAAAGTCTTAAGCAGCCATACTCCGATTTCATCTGCACGGTCATCATCATTTCCGTACTTCGGGAAGTCTCCTTCGATTTCGAAGTCTTTTGCAAGTCCGTTCTCATCACGTACGACTTTTACTTTTGCATATTTGATTGCAGAAAGAGAATCGATAACATGTGAAAATCCTGCAATACCGGTTGCAAAAGTTCTCTTTAAGTCGGTATCCATCAGAGAAAGCTCTGCTGCTTCATAGTAATATTTATCATGCATATACTGAATCAGGTTCAGTGTATTTACATAGATGTCTACTAACCAGTCCATCATCTTGTCATATTTTGCCATTACTTCATCATAGTCAAGATATTCAGCTGTAATTGGTGCGTAGTTTGGTCCTACCTGCTCGCCTGATTTTTCATCAACACCACCGTTGATTGCGTAAAGCAGACATTTTGCAAGGTTTGCACGAGCGCCGAAGAACTGCATCTCTTTACCTGTCTGTGTAGCAGATACACAGCAGCAGATTGCATAATCATCGCCCCATACCGGTTTCATTGCATCATCGTTTTCATACTGGATTGAGCTTGTTTCAATCGAGATACGTGCTGCATAATCACGGAAGGTCTGTGGCAGTCTGGATGAATAGAATACAGTAAGATTTGGTTCCGGTGCCGGTCCCATATTCTCTAAAGTATGAAGGAAACGGAAGTCTGTCCTGGTTACCATGGAACGTCCGTCTACACCTGTTCCTGCTACATCAAGGGTTGCCCATACAGGGTCACCGGAGAATAACTGGTTATAAGAAGGAATACGTGCGAATTTAACCATACGAAGTTTCATTGTGAAATGGTCAATCAGCTCCTGAGCCTGCTGCTCAGTAAGAATTCCCTTATCCATATCTCTCTTAATATAAATATCAAGGAAAGTAGAAACACGTCCTACTGACATCGCTGCACCGTTCTGTGTCTTGATTGCTGCAAGGTATCCGAAGTATAACCACTGAACAGCCTCTTTTGCATTGGTTGCAGGTCTTGAAATATCATATCCGTAAATCTCAGCCAGTTTCTTCATGTCTTCCAGACATTTAATCTGCTCTGCAATTTCTTCTCTTAAACGGATGACATCATCTGTCATCTGTCCGCATCCGCAGTTGGCTTTGTCCTTCTTCTTCTCAGCGATTAAGTAATCCAGTCCGTATAATGCTACACGGCGGTAATCACCTACAATACGTCCACGACCGTAGGTATCCGGAAGACCTGTTAAAATCTTAGCATGACGAACCTTCATCATTTCCGGTGTATAAGCATCAAATACTGCTGTATTGTGTGTCTTATGATACTTGGTGAAAATTTCTTTTAATTTATCATTTACTTCATAACCGTAGGTCTCACATGCCTGAACAGCCATCTTGATTCCACCATATGGCATGAAAGCTCTCTTTAATGGTTTGTCAGTCTGAAGACCAACTACCTGCTCTAAATCTTTTAAGCTTTCATCGATATATCCCGGACCATAAGCTGTAATTCCGGTTACAACCTCTGTCTCCATATCAAGAACGCCGCCCTTGGCACGCTCTTCTTTCTGTAATTTCTGAAGTGCATCCCATAGCTTGTTGGTTGCATCTGTCGGCTCAGCTAAAAAGCTCTCATCTCCATCATATGGAGTGTAGTTGTCCTGAATGAACTGACGAACATTGATTTCTTCTTTCCAGAGACGTCCTTCGAATCCATCCCACTCTTTCATTTCAATCATTACGATATCCTCCTAAAAAAATGTATTCAGTATGAACACTGAATGGTTACTAAATTTACTGTCAACAGACTTTTTATTCATTGGTTTGAATTAGTCTTGTTTAACTGTAGTTAGTATATACTGACCGTTATTTTTTTGTCAATATCTTTTGGTGTTCAAAATAACATACAAAAAAAAACGAGCCAGTCCTCCAGGTTCATCGCCCAGACGGTCGGCTCGTTTTCGTTATACTTCATGTGGTTTTTCCACTTATCCGTCAGTCATATAACGGTTTTATCATAGACTATTTTTTTTCTGATTGCAATAGCTTATGAAAACTTTTTATCAACTATTTTTACCATTTTATCTGTTCTTTTCCTACAATACTTTGGAAAGGAAGTCGCAAAGACGCGGATTCTGTGGATTGGCAAAGAATTCTGCCGGTGTATTCTCTTCCTGAATCTGTCCTTCATTGATAAACATGACACGGCTTGCCACTTCTCTTGCAAATCCCATTTCGTGCGTTACCACTACCATGGTCATTCCGTCCTGTGCCAGTTCTTTCATAATTTCAAGAACTTCTCCTACCATTTCCGGATCCAGTGCGGAAGTCGGCTCGTCAAATAACATGACATCCGGATTCATTGCCAGTGCTCTTGCAATTGCAATACGCTGTTTCTGTCCACCGGAAAGCATTGCCGGATAAGTATCTGCTTTATCGGAAAGACCAACTCTCATCAAAAGCTCGTCCGCACGCTTAGAGGCCTCTTCCTTATTCATAAGTCCGGTCTGAACCGGTGCCAGCATGATATTTCCTTTTACGGTATAATTCGGGAACAGATTGAACTGCTGGAATACCATTCCAATCTTCTGACGCATCTTGTTGATGTCTACGGATTTATCCGTGATATCTGTTCCTTCAAAAGTAATCACACCGGAAGTCGGCTCCTCTAAAAGATTTAAGGAACGTAAGAATGTGGATTTACCACAACCGGATGGTCCGATGATGGCAACCACCTCTCCCTGGGCGATTTCTGTGGAGATACCATTTAATACATTTACATTTCCAAAGGATTTACACAAATCCTTTACTTCAATCAATACCTTCTTATCGCTCATTTGTTCTCAACCTCGTTTCCAGTTTATGTACACCAGCCGTTAAAATCATAACGATTATCAGGTAGATAATTGCAACACCGAACAATGGTAAGAACGGGTCATAGGTCTGGCTACGGATGATATCGCCACCCTTTGTCAGATCCGGGATTGCAATATATCCACTGATGGAAGTCTCTTTCAGTAAGGTAATAAACTCATTTGCCAGTGCCGGAAGTACATTCTTAAATGCCTGTGGCAGAATAATCAGACGCATGGTCTGCGAATAATTCAGTCCGAGGCTTCGTCCAGCTTCAAACTGTCCTTCGTCTACAGACATGATTCCGGAACGTACAATCTCTGCCACATAGGCAGCCGAATTCAAACCAAAAGCGATTACAGCCACTGCAATCTTATTATCGAGTGCAACCAGAATAATATAGTACATAATCAAAAGCTGTACCATCGTAGGGGTTCCACGCCATATGGTAAGATACACTTTACATATAAAATTCAAAACATTTAATCCACCATGTTTATCATGGGTGGAACGGATAATTGCGACTAAAAATCCAACCACAATACCCAGAAGTACTGCAAGCACTGCAATAAGCAGTGTATTGCCAAGGCCACGTAACAGATAAAGATATCTGTCTTTCTCTATAAAATCCTGTTGAAAGCTGCTTAAAAAATCGCTCAAGGTCTTTCCTCCTATACCGATTATTTATTTCTTACTACAATAACCTGGCTTGCTGTTGCATAAGTATCTGTAAAGTCAATGTTCTTAAGACGGTCTTCTGTTACAGTCATTCCTGCTGCACCAAAATCTGCTTTACCGGAAGATACTGCTGCGATGATTGCATCAAATTCCATATCTTCAATCTCTAAATCATAGCCAAGCTTGTCACAGATTGCTTTTGCGATGTCTGCATCGATACCAACTACGTTGTCACCATCATAATATTCGTATGGCTCAAACTGTGCATTGGTTGCCATGGTAAGTTTTCCGTTTGGATATTCTGTTCCCTCCGGAGTCTCATATGGATGCTCTCCTGTTTCATCACCAATATAGTTGCTGATGATAGTATCGATTGTTCCGTCGGCTTTTAACTCTTCGATTGCTTTGTTGAATTCGTCTGTTAAATCTGTGTTATCTTTTGCGATACAGATTGCATATTCCTCTGCATCAAAGGTATCATCTAAGATTTTCAAGTCATCATTCTTCTCAACAAATGCCTCTGCAGGCTGCTTGTCGATGATTACACAGTCGATCTTACCGGTCTTTAATGCCTGGATTGCATCAGAACCTTTGTTGTAACGCTCTACGGTGCTTCCTTCGTCCTCGTATGCTGTTGCATCGGCATCTCCGGTTGTTCCAAGCTGAACACCGATTTTCTTTCCCGGAAGGTCATCCTTGGAATTTACTGTGTTTGCAGCTACAGATGAGCCACATCCTACCATTGCTACTGTCATTGCTGCAGTTAATAAAAGTGCTGCAAATTTCTTCATGTTCTTCATATTTATTCCTCCTCTGATTATAATTATGTGAATTTATATTTCATACAGCATCATAAAATATATCAACATAACGCCTAGTATAGCATGATTCCGCCTATTTCACAAGTACCCGGAGAGTATTTGTCTGCATTTAAAAATACATTTTTCCATGTATTTTTAAACAGGCGGTACCTCAGTAGTTTGCATATTCGCTTCATAATTGTTATAATGTGCCAAGAAAAGTGATGATACTTGAGGAGGTTTTTTCATGAAGCGATTTGGCAGAATTATGTTCTGTTTTCTTCCGGCTCTGCTGGCATTTGGCCTGCAGCAGCTTATCTCCATTCCGGCAGTAGGGCTTGCCCTGCTGGGTGGTTTTTATACCAAAGGGGCAACTTCTATCGATGACTGTATGGATGCATTTTTAAATATTATTTCCACCGCCAATTTTAATGCCGGTGTCAGTGCAGCCTACGGTACTGTTGCCCTTGTGGTATTTGCCTACTGGTATTATAAAAAGTTCCGGCAGACAGAACCGGAAAATGTACGGAAACCATTTAATATTCCGGTTATCTTCGGCATTCTTATTACTGCAGTAGGATTACAGTATATTACCAATTACATTGTATCTTTTACTGCAGCCATTAACCCGCACTGGCTGGAATATTACAGTAACCTGGTAGAATCGGTGGGACTGGATGAGCCTTCCCTGATTCTGGTTCTCTATTCCGTTCTGATTGGACCTGTCTGTGAAGAACTGATTTTCCGTGGACTGACTTTGAAATATGCCAAAAGAGCAATGCCTTTCTGGGTTGCTAACCTCTTGCAGGCACTGCTCTTTGGTGTGTTCCATATGAATATGATTCAGGGTGTTTATGCTTTTGTGGTAGGAATTGTTCTTGGATTTATCTGCGAGAAAAGCCGCAGCATTTATCCTTCCATGCTTTTCCATATCCTCTTTAACCTCTGGGGAACCTTCTCTCCTGACTGGTTTATGTATAAAGCAGATACCGTTCCGTTCTTCTTCCTGTGGTTCTTTGTTGGTGCAGGACTACTGGTTGCAGGACTGCTCCTCTTTTTCTTTGGAGTAAATAAAAAATATCCAAAAATTGAAAATTCTTATTATTCTTAATATCCTTTTGCAATTTTCTTTCCCTGCAAAAGGCTCTGGTTTTGATTTACAAAGGAGCGTGTCCTCTCTTTTAATAATAGTTTTCGTCCTTCCGGGGTTCTTGTATATACCACATGGTATGGTCCAAGAGCCCTTTTCATATGTTTTTCAAAAATCAGGGCACGTTCCTTTTGTCTTCCGAATATTTCCGGGACACTGTAACACTCTCTTGATGTGCCAAAGATTTTTTCCCGGATAAGAAGATATCTTGGATTATCAATAACACCCCACAATTCTTCCATGCAGGCAGAATAGGTTGTCTTATCTCTGGTGGTTCCACCTTTAAGCCAGGTACCTACCACAAGTCCGTTAAAGGATTCTACTTCTGTCCTGCAATGGGCACCATCCTCTAATTCCCCGCATTCCCTCAATGCATCTAGCATTGCTTCGCTAAGCTGTTTCATCCGTCTTGCCGGGGTGCTGAATTTAAACAGACGTATCCCCTGATAGACAATTCCGGCAAATGCGGCTAACAGCGCAATTCCAAGTAACAGGAAAGCCGGATGATTACCAAGCTTCTGTGCCATCATTCTTCCACTCATTAAGAGCATTGCAAGTATTACCTGTATGATTTCTATACAGACCGCATTAATAAAGATATATCCGGTTTCTATTTCTTTTGCTGCAATTTCATCTATCTGTTCTATTTCCATCTGATTTCGCACTTCCTGCAAGGACTGGTTCCATCGCTGCCTCAATGCATTTCTGTCCTTTGCACGCTCAAGCATCATGCGGTTTGCTTTATCTACCTCATATTTTGATGTTATCTTTGGAATGTCCAGCCGACCGATTCCGCTTTCGATTACATCTTCCCTGCAGGATACTCCTAAAAATGATTCAAACCGGCGTTCCAACATTTCATAATCGCCCTCTGCATCGGTATTACTCTGCTGTCCCCGCTCTTTTGGAAAAATGCAGGCAAGATGCCAGATGTTTCCGGTCTTATCCGGCTGCTCTCTGTCGGTACGGATTGCTCTTCCACGCATCTGGTTACTCAGCATAAAAGACCCTACATAAGTTGCCAGTATCAGGGAATTGATGCACGGTGCATCCCAGCCTTCTCCCAGCAATGACTTGGTTCCAATCAGTGTATGAATCTCTCCCTGGCGGAATAACTCCGTCACAACAGCTACGGTGTGGGTACTCTTTCCTTTTATCATAAGCTGTCCGTATCCGGTATCTCCCAGTGGATTTAACGTTCCGCTGCAGCCATACTGTGCCAGCAATTCCGGCAGTTTTGCTTCCACTGCCATTGGAACGATTATCACTGTTCCGCTCAGTACACCCAGCCGGATTCCAGTCATGTTCTGTCGCCTTAAATATTCAAAAATCGGCACTGCACCAAGCTCTGTTACCAGTGTATCTTTACTTCCAATCTCCGGCAATTTGTCTTTCTTAATATAATCGCAGAGAACCAGAAGGCGTAAATCATTTCCCAGTGCCTCATACTCAGCCTGCACAATGGTATGGATGCTCTCCATCTTTCCCTGGCTTTTCATAAGTACCTTTTTTATGGCTTCATTATCCCGCAGTGCAACCTTGTTCCGGTAGATGGCTCCTGCCTCTTTTAATTCCTGCAGCAGGCTTTCCCGCTCTGCTTCCATCATGGTATAGGACTCTCTGTCCTCATAAAGAACACCCTGCAGTAACACTTCCATCCAGTGTGCATCCATTCCCGGCAGCTTTCCCTTTGTTCCGATGAGCTTCCTTAAATAACCGGAAAATGGAATCCCTTTTGCCTGGCAGTATACCAGCAGTGCTGTAAAATACTCCGGTTTATCTAAGAACCGCTCACTGTATTCTTCCGGATGCATAAGCCCCTGATGGGAAGATACGATTCTTCGCAATGTCTCATCTGCCATCATTTTCTGCACCTGCATCTGCATCCGCTTCTGATGTTCCCTGACATATGCTTCCTCTTCTCTTGTCGGCCAGTTAAAATAAACGTAGTCCTGATGCGGACAGAGGCTTCCTTCTTTTACCAGTTCCGGCGTAAAGATTTCTTCATCAATCGGTCCGCACATATCGATATAACGCTTCCACTGTGCCGGTGTGCTGTCATATGGCGGTGTTGCTGTCAATGCAATGATTTTCACATCCGGCAGCTTGTCTAAGAAAGTCTCCAGTGCCTTCCACCACTCACTACGAAGGTGATGTGCCTCATCCAGACAAATTGTTGTAATACCGGCTTCCTTTACTGCCTTAAAAATATCGAAATCCCGGTAGTCAACCTGCTCCGTTTCCTTCTCTCCATCTGCTTCTTCTGTCACTCCGCCGGCTGCCACTTTACTGTCTGCCGCATCTACTCCATCCACCGCTTCACTGGCTGCTGCATCTTCCTCTGCCGCTTCCCCGCTGTCCTCTTCCAGTGTGCCCTGCTCCCGCTTCATGGCACTGTACAATGCCTGATAAGTCGTTGCAGTCATCTGTTTCATCTGTTTCAAATTATTGGATAATATTTCCTGTGGATCTGCCTCTTCGGTTAAGAAGCCCTCCTTTATACGCATCAGCCATTGCTGGCGGATGGTAATGCTAGGTGAAAAAATAAGGCAGGGTGCTCCCAGCCTCCGAATCAGTTCTATTCCAAGTGTAGTCTTGCCGGAACCCGGCGCTGCCACAATATGTATCTTTCCATCCTTCAAATACTGCTGTGCATGTAAGAGTACTCTTTCCTGATAATCTCTCCACTTTCCCCGAAATTGCAGGATTCCCTCATATCCTGTGTTCATAAATTTCCCTCCATCAACATTTTAATAAATGCAGTATCGCGATATATCCACGGTTCCTTCGAAAATGGCTCATTTGCTTTTACAATCTCTTCCGGTGTCATCCATTCCAGATGATAGCCTTTTGCCTTCTCGCTTTCTGTCATATGCGGTTCTGTTGTTCTCTCCTTAACTGCACAGGCAAAGAAATAGGTGTGACAGTGATATATTTTATCTGTTTCAAATAAATCACGGCGTTTTTCTTCTATCTCGCCCAACAGCTGCATACTTCCCGGGCATAATATCAAGCCGCCCTCTTCTAATACTTCTCTGGAAAGTGCCGTTTCAAAATCTTCCTCACCATCCATGCCGCCGCCTAATATTCTGCAGTCCCCTGCCCTTCCGCGCTGGACTGCAATTTTTCCATTCTTTTCTATGATTGCCCGGACGCACTTTCTTTCAAATACTGGCATGCCATCCTCATAATCTTTTTTATCTAATACCAGAAGTATCTTACTTTCCGTCATTTTCGTTTCCTCGCTCTTGTCAAAGTTACCTAATCTGCCCACTGAAAACTGTTTACCATGGTCTCTGCTGTCCGTATAGGTACCTTCACCATTTACCTGGGCATCACTGCCCTGCACCTGCATCATAAGCTGTGAAAGAATAGTCCTTTGTATTAATTTCTCACCATAATATGTAATGTCGGTTGAAATCGCATTACTAATAGCTAGTATACCATAAACATACTGTTTTTGGGAAGAAATGTCCTATTTCATCCAATAAACAGCTATCTTGTCGCTTTCTACTCTCCAAAGTCATAGTAAGCAGTTGGTTTATCACCAAAGATACCTCCTCTTACTGCCAGCACAAAGTTTCGCTTAGCAAGCACTTGATGCGTTTCTTCTACGTATGCATATTGTCAAGTGTATGTGTCATATTTTATATTCAAAATAAAAAAGGCTGCTACTCTCTAAAAAATAACAACCTTTCTTACTATATCAGCCTTTTGGAATTTGACCATCGACATACAGAATGTGATTAACTAACCACTCTGTGAGATATTTTAAAATTCCCATAATCTGTTCATCTTGATCTTCTACCTCATCATTGTGATGTTCCATAAATTCATCAAGTTTATGTATAAATTCCTGATGTTGAACTTTCTGTGTAAATATCTTCTTATAATTAATAGATTCCACCAAAACATTTCCTAATTTTCCTGGAAATATCAGAATCAACAAAACCTTTCTTCGCCATGTCATCGAGCATCTCACACGTTTTTTCGTGCGATAAACCTTTCTTATATGGTCTGTCCTCGGTTAATGCCTGATAAATATCAATACATGCCATAATACGTTCCGGCTCATTTAATTCAGCTGCGGTTTTTCCAAAAGGATACCCTTTTCCATTTAATTTTTCATGATGGAAAGCTGCCCAGTCTCGTATTTCTTCAAAATCATTAACCTCTGATAATATAAGGTATGTATAGCCAGCATGATTCTTCATTTTTGAAAATTCATCATCCGTAAGCTTATCCGGTTTTTCCAAAATTTCATTGCCTACTGCCATCTTCCCAATATCATGCAGTGCACCAGCCAGATAAATTTTTTGCACATTAATAGAATCATATCCGATATATTGAGCAAAAAAAGCTGCTTTTTCAGCCACTCCTATAGAATGTCTGCTTGTAAAAGAAGATTTATAATCTACAATCTTTGCAAAAAAATCTGCGACATTTTTACACGTTTTCCAATCAAAAACCTGTTTTTGTCTTGGGATAATCTCCCATAGCTTCATTTCAAAAGAATTATCACTTAAACATATAAAAGATTCAGAATGTGTGAATGCATGAAAAAAGGCATTCACACATTCTGAATCGAATAATCCATCCCTATTTTTTAAAAGGTACTGACATATAAAATTCCAACTGTTATTTCCAGATCCCGTGTTATTTCCTATAATATCAATGGTATCTGCAAGATGAATAATCCTTGCAAACAATGGAATTTCATTCCACTTTTTTTGAAAAGGACCAGTTCCATCGGCATGTTCATGATGATACAAAATCACATTTGACACATCTGTTTTAAATGGAATTTTAGTAATATTTTTTTCACCATAAATACAATGAAGATTTGTCTTTTTCTCGGATAAATCTTTTTTACAATTAATAACGGAATCCTTTTTCAGTTCTTCCGAAATATATTGTGTCAAAGCATTATCATGCAGTAAAGCACACATGGCTAAATCTTGTAATTCATCACCTTGAATTTTCCAATATTCAGCCATGCATATACTTATATAAGCCACTCTTTTTCCATGTTTGTTTTTGATATTCACCAACTCTGCTTCTATACAGTCCAAAGCATAAGAACAGGCTCCTGCAAGTCCGATGATATCTATACTTAGTTCTTCTTTCATTGGTATAATCCTATCATAATACATTTATGCTTCTAGCATTTCCATAATCCATGCAGGTTACAATATGCATATACTTCTTCTACCTGTTCACCATCGCAAAGACAAAAATCTGCTACCGGCTCCTGCCCTGGATTTAACTGTTTTCTGTATATTCCCTGGTTTGTATTTAATGTAATCCACTCAATAAAATGCTCTTCAAGCATTGGATGTTTTGTCTCTCCGACCACGACATGAACATGACTGCCTTCTATCGTATATACAGGTACATGCTTCTCGACAGCAGCATCTGTCACTCCGGCTTTTAATTCCTGCATAGGTTCTCCGCAACAAATTACAGGTACACCCTTATCCTTTACCTTTTCAACAATGTTTCCACAATGCTTACAAATATAATACCTTACTTCCATGCCTTTTTCTCCTTCCATGTGTAAAATTTATAATTCAATTGTCTCCATAATCTTTTTCAATGAATCTGCAGATTCCTTAAGCTTTAACGCTTCCTCGCCACTTAAATTAATAGGTATATCAGACTCAATACCATCTGCACCTACAATAGCTGGCATACTTAACGATACTCCGTCAATATCATATACTCCATGCATCATGTGTGATACAGGAAGTATTGATTTTTCATCTCTCATAATCACTTCGCAGATTCTTTTTACAGACATTGCAATTCCATAATATGTAGCGTGCTTTTTGTTTATAATCTCATAAGCACTGTTCTTGACTGCTGTAGCTATTTCTGCCGTGTTTTCCTTGTGCTTGTAATGTCCACGCATTTCACACATTTCACTTAATGGAACACCAGATACATTGGCTGATGACCATGCTACAACTTCGCTGTCTCCATGCTCACCTACTATAAATGCATGAACACTCCTGCTGTCCACAGATAAATGCTCACCAAGCTTATATCTTAATCTGGCACTATCTAACACAGTACCCGATCCAATAACCCTGTTTTCTGGAAGTCCTGATAACTTTATGGCTACCTGAGTCAGGATATCTACCGGATTCGCAACTACAAGCATGATACCTGCAAAATTTCTCTTTGCTATTTCAGGAATGATTGACTTAAATATTGCTACATTTTTATTTACGAGATCAAGCCTTGTCTCTCCCGGTTTCTGTCCCGCTCCGGCAGATATGACAACAATTGCAGCATCAGCCACATCATCATAATCTCCGGCATATATTTTCATCGGACTCGCAAATGGAATGCCATGACTGATATCCATTGCTTCTCCTTCTGCCTTGTTCTTATCTGCATCGATAAGGACAATCTCTGTAAACAAGCCACTCTGCATCAGAGCAAATACCGATGCAGAACCAACAAAGCCACAGCCTATCATTACTGCTTTTTTTGAATTAATCACTTTCTTCTTCGTAATAATCTCATCTCCTTAATAATTCTCTTCATGTACTTCAAAATAGCTCTGTGGATGATTACATACCGGACATACTTCAGGCGCCTTAGTTCCTACCACAATATGTCCGCAGTTACGGCATTCCCATACCTTAACTTCGCTCTTTTCAAATACCTGTGCAGTTTCAATATTCTTAAGAAGTGCACGATATCTTTCCTCATGGTGCTTCTCAATCTCACCTACTGCCCTGAATTTTGCTGCAAGCTCAGGGAATCCTTCTTCCTCAGCTGTTTTAGCAAAGCCTTCATACATATCTGTCCACTCATAATTTTCGCCTTCTGCCGCTGCCGCCAGGTTTTCCTTTGTATCACCAATTCCTGCTAATTCCTTGAACCACATCTTTGCATGTTCTTTCTCATTATCTGCAGTCTTTAAAAACAATGCTGACATCTGCTCGTAACCTTCCTTTTTCGCTACAGAAGCAAAATAGGTATACTTATTTCTTGCCTGTGATTCCCCTGCAAATGCCTCCTGCAAATTCTTCTCTGTCTGTGTTCCTGCATATTTGTTTGCTGCCATCTATTTTACCTCCATTTTCTTTACTACTTTTTCTCCCTGCATTTCGGGCAAATGCCTTTAAATGAAATATCATAATCCACAAATTCAATTCCATGAGTGTTATGAATTCTTTCCAGCAAATCCGGTATTTGATCCATATCCACATCAAAAATTTCACCGCACTTTATACATCTTACATGGTAATGATTTTTCAATGTAAAATCAAACCGGTTCGGTCCATCCGGAACTTCAACCTTTCTTAATGCACCTTCCTCTACCAATATATCAAGATTTCTATATACAGTTCCTTTTCCAATTGTTGGATATGCTTCTTTTATAAATTCATACACTTCATTTGCCGTAACGTGTCTTCTCATTTCGTATACGGTATTTCTTACAAGATCTTTTTGAATGGTATTTCTCCTACTTGTCATTTGTCCTCCTTATTAGGATTAGTTCTTAATAAGGATTATATATCACTATCATCCTGTTGTCAATAAGAAAATAGTAATAATTCTCATTATTACAAAAGATGCCAAACTGAGCATCTTTTACCTGAATAACTATTTTATTTTGCGTTCAAATACATATTCTGAATCTGAAGATAAATCAGACCTAAACGAATATCCGAGTCTGTCAAATTTCTGAATCTCCACCGGATTTTCAATATTATTTTCCGCTATGAATCTGACCATTTCACCACGAGCCATCTTGGCATAGGTACCTTTTGTTACCAATTTATCTCCGGATAACTCACAAAATACAATCGTAATATATCTGTCCTGTGGTGTCAGATACTTTTCTATACATTTTGAGTATTCTTTTGATGCAAGATTAATGATAATCCTACTGTCATCGATTACTAAGCGGTATAACAATTCTCCCCAGTACTCATACAGATTTTTTGCATCTCCAATTCCAACCTTTGCCTGCATTTCAAGACGATAAGGAGTCACACCATCCATTGGTTTTAAAATGCCATAAAACGCAGACAAGATTCTTAAATGATTTTGCAAATACTCAAACTGCTGGTTTTCAAACACAGATGGTGCCATATATTGAAATGCAATCCCTTCATATGCTAAAACAGCCGGAGTAAGCCTGTTATAAAGATCCATATTTTCCAATCTGTTAAAGTTCTGCTCTGCAATCTTGTCATTACATTTCCAGATAGCTTTCAGTTCTTCTTTTGATTTGCTTTTCATCCAGTTTAATACTTCTGCTGTCTTATCAATATAGACAGGCAGTTCAACCGGTGCTAAGTTA
The DNA here is from genome assembly GCF_003461125.1 of Roseburia sp. AF22-2LB. NCBI lineage: Bacteria > Bacillati > Bacillota > Clostridia > Lachnospirales > Lachnospiraceae > Roseburia > Roseburia sp. AF22-2LB. Next base: position 79,205 of record NZ_QTWM01000005.1, on the reverse strand, counting down.
TCGGTATCTACAATCATCTTTTTTGCAGGTGATAAAATAATCTTCATTATGCCAATTCCTTAAGCATATTTTCAGGATCATCTGCCGCCTTGACTTTATCATTTGCCTTTATAATGATTCCCTGCTCATCAATAAGATATGTAGTTCTTACTACACCCATAGATACTTTTCCATAATTTTTCTTTTCTTTCCAGACATCATATGCTTCAATAACTTTACGCTCCGGATCTGCTAATAGCGTAAATGCCAGTCCGTATTTTTCTTCAAATCTCTTGTGAGACGCTACAGAGTCCTTGCTTACTCCGAGAATAACAGCTCCCTTCTCAGTAAACTGTGGATAACGCTCAGAAAAGCCACATGCCTGCTTCGTACATCCTGGTGTATTATCTTTTGGATAAAAATATAGGATTACTTTTTTTCCTGCATAATCACTTAATTTATGCATTTCTCCATTCTGATCCGGCAATTCAAAGTCCGGTGCTTTTTTTCCTACTTCTAACATATTTTATACCTCCAAATTGATTAAGCTGTTTCCAAAATAAATATCTCTGGATCATTAACAATATTATACATTCCATCCATTACTTCCGACAAGCAGGGAAAGAAAAATAATCAATCCAAATACAAAAGAATGTATCACGATAATTCTTGCAATACCTTGACACATCCTTTCGTGTTGTATTTTTTATTCTTCTTAATGACAGCTATGGTTTCCACATCCATGTTCACCACATGTATGTCCATCCCCATGGAACACGGAAGGTCCAGAATCGTTTGATGGCTTCACGCAAGGATGATGCTCCGGCGATTACCTCCAGGTCATTTTTTCTGGCCTATGCATCCGTCTGCTGTTCCTCAAGCTCCTCATAAAACCGGTAACTGTTCTTACCATTCTGTTTGACATAATACAATGTCTTGTCCGCTCTTATATAATATTCTTCAAAGTTTCCTCCCTGTCTGCACATGCACAGACCGCAGGACAGGGATGCCGGTGAAGTCTCTGCCGTGAGATTTTTTGCCGCACCAAAGCTTTCAAACAGCTTTCTCATCCGCATGTTCATCTCTTCTTCTGATGCCTCCGGCAGATAGAACAGGAATTCATCTCCTCCCAGCCGGCAGACCACTGCGTTCTCCATGCACTCTGTGAGCATTGCTCCTACCAGCCTGAGAGCACAATCCCCCGCCTTATGTCCATAGACATCGTTGATCTTCTTAAGATTATCCATATCGACAAATCCCAGACAGCCATCATGCTCCTGCATTTTCTCAAGGATCAGCTTTTCACCCTTATGACGCATAGGAAGACCCGTCAGATAATCCAGGCTTTCCCTGGCCTCTCTCTGCCTGGCCAGCTCCAGCTCGCGGATGCGGTCCATTGTCTGGATCAGCGTAACGACCAGCAGGACCACCAGTCCGGTTGCGATAAAAATTCCTGACATTGACACCACTCGATACACCTCTGTCACCTCCAGCATGACTGCAATCATGGCAACTACCAGTCCGATCAGCGGAAGCTTGTAATGTTTCGCCGTTCCCTTGATGAGATCCCGGCAAATGGTGATAAATATTGTCAGGAACGTTCCTGCAATCACTAGGTGGGACAAGAACATTGTCGAGATAAAATCTGCGATATTCAGTAGCTGTAAGGACGTGCATAGTACAAAGTTCACACAGGTGATACACTCTGCCACATGATAGGCCTTCCGGTACCTTCCCTGCTGCACACTGTCAATATAGAACATGAGCGGAACCGGGCAGAGCATCACAACTAAGAAGCACATATTCGACAGAATAGAAGCATTGGAAACGAACAGCTGGCGCAGCTTCGATTCTCCCAGCATCCACACTGCTCCCAGAATCATGCACCATCCCAGGTACTCCAGATCAAATCTCGTCTTATATATAATATCAAGCACCAGACTGATGATCAGCACGACCAGTCCGGCAAACAGCATGGTGCAGGCGATCAGAGTTACCATAAAATAGCAGTGGAGTATATATGCCCAGATATCTGATTTGTCCCCACAATATACCGTGTTGACGACACCGGAATACTTGTCGGTAAAGGACTGCAGTTCAATCCGCACTTCCTGCCCCGCATCCTCGCCGGATGTCTCGCAGAACACATACCCACTGGCAGAATTTTTCCCAAAAGGTCTGGTATTCTCCGTATCATACAACGCCCTCAGTTCCCCACCGATGTAAATGCGCACATTCTCCAGAGAGGACCTGATGGCGATCGTATTTTCATGATAATCCTGTGGGAGCACTGACCGGATGACCAGAGGCTCTCCGGCAGGCACATCACATTTGCCCGGAACCGGGATTTCCTCTTTGGTTCCGTCTGCCAGCACCCGGTAAAAGGTTCCGGTATAAGTAATGCTTTCCTCCGTGACCGTTTCCCTTTCACTTGGGTAAATATATTGTCCCAAAAGGAATGCCGCAAGCAGCACACATATCACCACATAAAATAAAATTCTTTTATACTTTCGGATTGTATATTTCTCTTCTGTCAACTTTTCTACCTCATTAAATGATACCGGGACAGCCCGGCTTTTATTCCCTTATCGGAGTTCTGTCCATGATTTTTCCCTCACTTATGAACAAGTTTATCACAAGCGGCAGGAAAAGCAACTATCCCTTTCGCTCTGTAAAATGTTTATGGAAAATTCATTCGACAAATCATGCTTTCCGAACTAAAATAGGAATGCGATATGATAATTTCATGATCCTATGAAAGGAGACAACATGATATGAAAAATAAAAAATATTCCATCGTTTATAGCAGCTTAACAGGTAATACCAAGGTGCTGGCTGATGCGATCCACGAGGCATTACCTCAGGATGAATGTGAGTATTTCGGTGTGTCCGACACAGTGATTCCTTCTTCCGAACTGCTCTATATCGGATTTTGGACAGACAAGGGGAATGCCGATACCAAGACATTACAGCTATTATCACAGCTAAAGAATAAACAGATTTTTCTGTTTGGAACTGCTGGCTTTGGTGGCAGTGATATCTATTTCCGGAAAATCCTGAATCAGGTTAAGCAGTTCGTTGATGCAAGTAATGTTATCGTCGGAGAGTATATGTGTCAGGGCAGAATGCCACAGTCTGTCCGGGAACGCTACTTGAAAATGAAGGATGCTCCCGATCATCCGGCAAATCTTGATGTATTGATCCAGAATTTTGACTGTGCATTGTCTCACCCTGATGCAGATGACCTGGAGAGACTCAGACAAGCCGTTAGGAACTCATCCTTCTGATAAGGCCATAAAATAAGGCAGCCCCACATATCTGAGTCTGCCTTACTCTCTTTATTTAACATTGATGCCACTGACATATTGCTGCAGAAACTGTTTCTTTCCACATGGTCTTCCAAAATAATATCCCTGCAGATAATCAACCTTCATTTCTTTCATTTTTAGGAGCCATTCTTTTTCCTCGATGCCTTCTGCGCATATCCTGACGTTAATACTATGTACCATTGGGATGATATTTTTATATAATTCATAATCCCTCGCACTGTTCATCGCCTTGGCAGTAAAATCCCTATCCATTTTCACGTAACTTGGATTCATATCACGGATACAATGAAGATTCGAATATCCTGTTCCAAAATCATCGATCACAAAGGGAATCCCGTTCTTGTCCAGAGTTTTACGAAATTTACAGAACGAAGGTGTCATATCCATAAATCCGCTTTCTGTCATTTCAACACATAAGCAATCCGGTCTCTTCCAATAATGGGATAAACTCCATTGGTGAAACAAACTCCCGCCCTTCTTCCGTTATCATGGAAAAACGCATCAGTGCCTCTGCTCCAATGATCTGTTCGGACTGACAGTCCTCGATCGGCTGGTAGTATACTTCAAAGCCATCATAATGGTTCACAATAGCATTACGAAGTGTTGCTATGATTCTTCCTTTTCGTAAAAAGACCTCATAGTCATCCTGGTCAAAAATATAGAATCCATTTTTACCCATGCTTTTTGCCTGTTTCAAGGCAAATTCAAACTTTTTGCGGCATTCTTCGGTTCCCTCACAAAATGTTGCTGCATCTATAACACCAATAGAAATAGAAAATATAGCTTCATAATTTCCGGCTACTATGAAATTATAAAGTTTATCTGTGATCTTTTCTTTCAGTACCACAGCGTCTTCGGAGGAAGAAGCTTCCAGATCCACGATCACATACTGATCCGCAACCAGATGGTAAAGCCTTTGATTATCAGAAAGACAGCTCTCCATGCAGTCGGCAACACTTTTTAAAATATAGATACCATAATCCGCTCCTCTGGAACTATTGATTGCTCCGAAATCATCAATTCCTATATGCATAAAAAAACCCTTGGAAATGGGTTCCTTTTGTGCACGCAGGTAAGCAAGGAATTCCGGCCCGCCAAGCAGTCCTGTGACATTATCGGCTCTTCTCCTGTTGCCGGTCTCATTCAGACACCCAACCAGATACTCTGCCTTTCCCTGCTGATCAACGATCACGATACCACGGCAGTTAATCCAGACCGGCATACCGTCTTTATCAAGCCACCTGTAATGAAGATTATGTACATTTTCTCTTCCTTCGCATATATCCGCAAGATGCTTTGCAAGCATCCTGCATCTTGGCTGCTCCCTCTGCCAGATTAATACTGATCGCAGTATTCTCTTCGGAGGATGCAGCATTGCCCTGTACTACGCCGGACAGCTGTTCAATTCCCTGGCCAATCTGCTCCAAGGACTCTGCCTGGGAGTTGGCTTTCTCCATGGTGTTCTCTGCAAGCTCTGCAAAGGACTCCATGCCTCATTTTCATTCTGTAATACTTCTTTTGCATTTACTGGCATACTCCCCAATATTGCCAATACTATCACACAACAAATTACTTTTTTTATTCTATACATCTTTTTTAACCTCCTTTGTAATCTCTACTTCTTCTACGCCCGGTATCCATGCATTTTTCCATAATACCCGGTGTCCCAAATACCAGATTTGAATATGTTGTCCTTCTTTAATATCTTTAAAACTTCCGGCACTTCCATCCGGTAATGTTACCGGGATTGCATCATCCTGTGCCAGACGATATACCTTTCCGGAATTTTTTCCATTTGCATCTGTCTCTCTTACATAAATCACCTCACCCTTCGATTCAACCACTGCATTCATGCATAAATGATATTCTAAAATATAATTTTTCTGAATGTTCTCTACACTGTATCCGATTAAAACTCCAAATAGCACAAACAGAATACACAACACCCACCGATACTTTCGTATCTGTCTTTTTTTCTCCCTCTTTGCAATATCTATAGTATCTTTTACCAGCTCATTTACCGTATGCTCTGCCCTGCCAGCCTCTTCTCCCCGGATAATATCAGCAACATCCACCTGAAATACCTGTGCCAGCTCCTCCATCAATTCAATATCTGGAAATGAGATTCCGCGCTCCCATTTCGAAACTGCTTTGTCTGAAATATGAAGCTGTTCTGCAAGCTGCATTTGTGTCCAGCCTTTCTTTTTCCGAAGGTTTCTGATATATTCGCCTGTTTTTTCTTTATCCATACTCATCCTCGTCCGTTTGCCGGACTTCTTCTCCTCCCTGATATTTTGATACCTTTATTCTATATGAATTTCGATATTTTTGCACTCTACTCCTGGTTTAGTGCGTATAAAAAATGCAGGATTCAAGGTTTTCCCTCTCTTCCTGCATTGCCTGCTTTTTGATTATCTCTCCAAACCTCGTCCATTTCCGATTTGTGCCTCCTATTTTTCAGACTGTAATTTCAATTTGGTTATCTTCGAATGCAACAATACAACTTTCATAATAACCATCTCCAGTCTTTCTTGGACCGCTGACAACTTCATAACCATCTGCCTTTAACTCTGCCGTCAAAGTATCAACCTTTTCTTTGCTGCCTACGCTAAAAGCAATGTGCGCATATCCGGTACGAGTAAGCTCTTTTGGACAATCCGACATTTCTGGTTTATTCATAATCTCTATGCGTGTATCATCATCAAATGAAAGAAAATAAGAGCGGAAATCCGTCTGAAAATTATGATATCCATCGTTTGATTTTGCATCAAAATATTTCACAAAAAAATTTCTTGCTTCTTCCAGATTATTTACATATAATGCAATATGTTCGATTTTCATAGTTTGTTTTTCCTATCTTTTTATTAATTTTCTTTTCCTGTTCTGCTTCCATTTTAACTTCTTTATATATGAATACAACTCCATTTACAGATACAATAAGAACAAATGGTGCAATCCTTACAAACAGGAAGTTAACTGATACTATCATAAAATCTTTGCAACACAATCGACAACTCTTCCGGGGCTTCTATGTTTGCTTCATGACCTGTTTTCATAAGTTCATGGAAGTAGGAATTGTTCAGATAATGGCAAAGTTCTTTTGAAGTTTTTTTGTTTGCATTGTCCTTCTCTCCACAAACGATTAATACCGGACAAGACACCTTATGCAGTGAGTCACTGAAATCTAATTCAGCCATCGTACCACATAGTTTAATAACATCTGCTTTTTTGAAGCCCATTTTATTGAATGCCGAATTCGGCATAAGATGAAACAATATATTCTGAACTTTCAATAATTTTCGGGGCATTTTATATTGTGCTGCAATTAATACGAGTGCCTTTACTTTATCTGGGTGGTCTATCGCATAATTAAGTGCCAAAACAGCTCCTAGAGAAAGCCCACATAAGACAATTTCTTCGTTCTCCTTGTCGCATTCTGATGAGAATGCTGAATATAATTCCTTATATGTAGCAGATTTCCTTTCTAACAGCTCTGATAAACTCAAACTGCAACTGCTTTTCGATACTTTCGTTTCTTTTATTACTCTATTCCAACTGTCTGGTTTTTGCCCGAGTCCATGCAAATATAAATACTTCATATATTGTCACTCCGTCAAATTTTGATTTCTATTTTTGTTTCCATAGCATAGTGTATTCTTTTTCACCAGTAGCTTCATCCAAACCTTTACATTGAATAATGAACCCTTCTCTTTGGTAAAAAGAAATTGCTCTGGCATTCTTCTGGTATACATTTAATTGTAATCTATCTTTTTTATCCTTAATATAATTCAATAAAAGCTTACCTATGCCACATGACTGCATTTCTTCAGAAACAAAAATACCTTCAATATATTCATTATTTAGTCCTACAAATCCTTGTATCATCTTATCCACTTCAAACACATAGACTTCGGATTGTGACATCATTTCTTTCACTAATTCATAATTACTTTTCCAGTATTGATTGGAAATAAAATAATGCGTTTTCAGATTTGTCTTTAACCATATGTCAGCAACTCTATCGATATCTCCGTTCAGCAACTTTCTAATCATAACAAATATTCTCCACAACTACATCCTTTCTGCTTTTCTCTTTTTTCATTCTATCACAAGCTCACCATTAATCATCAATTTTTTGATATTTTTTCTTTTTCCCCACTGTAAAACAGCCTCTGAGCGTTTCTATAGGCTTTGATGTCCGGGCAGCCTTCGGGTTGCCTTTACATAGTTTCCACTTTCAAAAAATAAAAAAATTTGTGTTTTTGAAAGTGGGTGCCTATATAAAAACAATCACGAGAGCAAAATATATCGATAGAATCATTGAACTGAATGGCACTCCTGACATCAAGATTATCTTCATCGACTTCATGAATTTGGCGTATGAAAAAAATCAAGGAATAACATTCCTTACACGTCTATGTGTAAGAACATTATCAGGAAGGCAAAACGAACTATATAAAGGAGTCTTCCTGAAAACATACAAAAACTATATAACATAGGGCATGAATGATTTTTTCTCCATCAAACTGGAATTTGTAATTACATTCCATACATATTGGCATTCTTTACAATCACTCTATCTCCTTTTTCTAATTGTTCCTTAGAAACTCCTCTTAACCCAAGTCCAACATGCTCTGTTTTATATCCACAACCATTTGATTTTCGTTCTTTTGTATGTATATCGATGGTAGTAATTATAGTCTCTAATACACCTCCATTTGTTTTATAAACACACGCATTTTCTCCTTCTCTACACATTCCTGCTGATATGTTTCCTGTGGCAACTGTTCCAACCCCCATAATTGTAAATACATCATCAATAATCAATTCAAAGTCTTCTTTTAAACATAATGGAACATCTAATCTGTTCATATACTCTTTTTCTCGCTCTTTTTTGCTTTTACCAAATAATCCCATAGTGTTTCTCCTTTATAACTTCCGATTGTTTTAATTCTTCTCAGTTCCACTTTCTTACCCTTCGGACAAGAAGTATCCCTCACTCAAAGAGCTCGGTCAATTCCCGGTTATCGTGGTAAAGCCCCTCAGGAACCTTCATTTTTTTTGCAAATTATAAGTTGTTATTTCAATGCTTTTTTATCATTTTCTTTTTCATCATATTATGTTCAAACTCAACCCATGCGATTTCAGAAAATAGAACTATCATATAAATAACCACCTGAACCACAACGCCATCCAGCTTTTTAATAAAATATCCAAAAACAGCTTGTGTAATAAATAGCACACAACCCAAAATAATAAAATTTCTGCCATGTCTATGGTTCCATTCCGTAACATTTGTCAGTTCATCTTTACGAAGTGGTTTCTCTCCTGTATTTATTGATACTGGTTTTTCAGACCTATACTGCATAATTCCAAGTATGATAAAAATAAGTGAAACCAATAATGAAATTACCAAATAAATAATTGTAGCTGCCATGTCTATTCCTCCAATTCAGCCTCTGCTTCCACTCTCTCTGCTTCTGCCCTCTCCGACTCTGTCTGTTTCTTATTCTTCGCATTCTCCATATGCCGGCAAAGGAGTTATTCTTGAATTATAAGATGCACAGTGGGACAGTCCTATGTGCCTCCTTTGTTTTGATACCTCTATTAGATATCAGAACGGTCGTTGCCACAAGCAACACAAATTAACTTTTTCGTTTTTGCCGCAGTAAACTGGATGACCGGTCCGGAAATGAGGATTGTTACTATGGTGCATATGCCAAATTTTCCGCCCAGCATAACACCTGTCACAACCATCACGACATCCAGTACCGTTCGTACAATTTTTACCTGCCAGTTGTTCTTCTCTGCAAGAGAAAAAGTCAGTGCCTCATAAGAACCCCGCCCCAGGGAGGCTGCCGCATAAAATCCGGTTCCTATGGCAAAAATCACAATTCCTAATAACATGATAAGTGCATTTACCCATATATGCATACTGTACACATGTGCATTTGCAAACAAATCTACACAAAGGCTATATACAATCTGATAAAGTATCGTGCCGATATGTATCTGTGACCTGTCATAGAAAAACGCAAATACAATCATAACTATGGCTACTATCATGGATGCCATACCGATGCTTACATGAAATGTTTTTGAAATTCCCTGCCATAATACCGCAAGGGTGGCACCACCAAATCCCGCATACAGCGCCAGCGTAATGCCATATGCCGCAACGACTGAACCAGCCACTATAATAATTAATTTTATTGTCCACTCCAATTTACTCATGTCATTCCGTTTTTCCATTCCATTCACTTATCATATTCCAACATCTATCCAATTTACACTTCCAAAATTTTACACTGTTCAAGTCCCGCACTCCAAAACTCCTCAATCGGCATACCTTTCACCTGACAGATAATGCTTGCATTCATCGCACCATGTCCCACAATCAGGATATCCTTACCTTCCTGTAGCTGCGGGTCTATCACTTCCTTCAAAAATGCTCCGGTTCTTGCAAAGAGTTCCTCCCAGGTTTCTGCTCCACCTATCGATTCGTGATATTCTCCCGGCTTTTGAAACAAAATATTAATCGGGCAATCCGGAATAGCAAAGCTGTTTTCGATTCCCTCATAATCACCAAAACTCATTTCCATCAGCCGTTCATCTTTTATTATTGGAATTTCCCGGTTTTTTAACACAATTTGTGCTGTCTCAACAGCCCTTATCAACGGAGAACAATAACACACATCTATGTGCAAATCCTTATACTCTTCCCATGCTTTTTCCGCCATCAGGCGTCCTTCTTCATTTAATGGGATATCCGTTCTTCCCTGTATTTTATGTAATGCATTCCATTCCGTTTTTCCATGCCGCATAATATATAACATCTTGAATTTCTCCTAAAATCATAGTTTTTAACTTATCTTTCTGTTTAATAAGCCCCACAAACTCAGGAAACCTATTGCAGCCCCAAGCACCACTCCGGCTACTTTCATTAATTCATTGTTCCTAAATTTTTTATCTGGAAGAATGCCCGCTTTATTATAAGAATATTTTATATGATCTGTGGTATATGCAGTTATGGTATCTCCCACTTTATATTCTGCATATACACTTTCCGGCACCTGCATCCGCTTATTATATTCATTCGTTTTGCCATCATGATAATAGAAGAAATAATTTTGAGAAATGGCATTATCTGCCGTAGCATCTTCACTCTTTTTATCCGTTATCACAACATCTTCTCTATCATAATCTTCTCCTAATACCATCTCTTCCATTTGCCTGTGAAGTGCCTTCGACGTCAAAAATACGTTTAACCAGACCGCCAGAAAAGCTATGCTTAAAGCAGCAAAACAACTCCAGAACAGAACTTTCTTCTGCTTTCCGGTTAATCGTTCTTTTTGTTTCTGATGCTTCGCCAATTTGTTGCTCATGCTGTAATTCTCACATTCTTTCTAATCGTCTTACTTATCATACTTTTCCAGAAAATCCGTTGTCTTATCTTTATCTATATGCAGTTCCTCCTGCAGCAATAGAATAATTTCTTTCTCTGACTTTCCGAATCTGCGTCCAAGCTTTATAACTTCTTTCGCTTTTCCTACTATTTCGCCCTCTTCCAGACCTTCTTTTCTACCTTCCTCTTCGCCCTGTTTCCGAATTCTTTCTTCTCTCTCAAAGCTCTTCATATATGCAAGACCTACCTCTCCATCCCGCTTGACTGCAGTTACCATCCGATGTAACTTTTTCAGTTTCTCGGTGGAAGCATTCTCCACAGAAGAAACGCTGCGGCACTACCGTAAGCTTTCCTATCTGTCGGTGCAGAATGCATTCCAAAATATACCTCGCTGACTGTTCCCCATAAATTTTGTGGCTGGTCAGGCTGTTTACCAGAAAGTCATCCACCAGATTCAGTTCTTCTAAAGTTCTCATTTTTTCCTCCTTTTCCCATAATGCAGTGAAAAGCAGGATTGCATATATCTCATATTTTCCTAAACTTCCGCCTCTTCAATGCACTATGCGTTTATTAATTGTAATTAGAATTTAAAAGCATAGAATTCATTGAATTGATACTAGAAATTTAGACTGGCTTTCGCCATTCGAAAATCAGAATATATGCTTTGTGTTGATTGTAACAAATAAGTTCTTTGAATACAAGTAAATTTTTTCCGGCAGACATAACCCAAAAACATAATCTACAGCAGTCTTGTGGAAGAGCAGAATTGATTTGCTTGAACAGAAAAAGACAGCCGCCCTGCCGGGCTGCTGCCTCTTTCTGTTTTTATGCTTATGCTCTTATTTCTTAATTTTATTCTGCTTTGTCATCTACTGTAACAGTGATTTTGTTCAGGTGCCAGATATCATCCACATATTCCTGAATCGTACGGTCAGATGAGAATTTGCCGGAAGCTGCAATATTTAAGATTGCTTTTCTAGCCCATTCTTTTTCATCTGCATATGCAGCATTAATCTTCTTCTGTGCTTCCACATAAGAACGGAAGTCTGCCAGAATAAAGTAAGTATCTGCGTACTGTGTGCACTGTGTATTCAGCAGTGAGTTGTAAAGGTCACGGAACAATTCCGGATCATTTGGTGAATAAAATCCGTTGATTAACTGCATCAGAACTTTACGGACATCCTGATCATTGTTGAAAATCTGCATTGGGTCATAATCGCGTTTCTGCTCATGAGCAATCACTTCGTCAGAGCTCATACCGAAGATAAACATGTTTTCTTTGCCGACTTCTTCTGCCATCTCAACGTTTGCACCATCCATGGTTCCGATAGTAAGCGCTCCATTCAGCATGAACTTCATATTACCGGTTCCGGAAGCTTCCTTACTTGCGGTAGAAATCTGCTCGCTGACATCTGCTGCTGCAAAAATAATCTCTGCATTGGATACCTTGTAGTCTTCGATAAATACAACCTTAATCTTTCCGTTGATAGACTTATCATTGTTGATGACATCTGCAACAGAGTTGATTAATTTGATGGTAAGTTTTGCATTGCGGTAGCCTGCTGCTGCTTTTGCTCCGAAAATGAAAGTTCTTGGAATAAATTCCATATCCGGATGCTCTTTTAATTCATTGTAAAGATACATTACATGAAGAATATTTAAGAGCTGGCGTTTGTACTCATGCAGACGTTTTACCTGTACATCAAAGATAGAACGTGGATTTACTTCAATACCATTGTGCTCTTCAATATAAGAAGCAAGGCGCAGCTTGTTCTTATATTTGATATTTAAAAATTCCTGCTGAACCTTTTCATCATCTGCATAGAATTCTAATCTCTTGATGCGGGAAAGGTCTGTAATCCAGTCTTTTCCAACATATTTGGTTACCCAGTCTGCAAGCAATGGATCACCATGCATTAAGAAACGACGCTGTGTAATACCATTGGTCTTATTATTAAATTTCTCCGGGAACATCTCGTAGAAATCTTTTAATTCCTGTTTCTTAAGGATTTCTGTATGAAGTGCCGCTACACCATTTACAGAATATCCTGCACAGATTGCCAGATGAGCCATTTTAACCTGACCATCATATACAATTGCCATCTTCTCAATCTTATGGTTGTCTCCAGGATATTTCTGCTGGATTTCCAGTACAAAACGACGGTTAATTTCTTCTACAATCTGGTAAATTCTAGGAAGCAGTCTTGAGAAAATCTCGATTGGCCATTTCTCTAATGCTTCTGCCATGATGGTATGGTTGGTATATGCACAGCATTTTGTTGTAATATTCCATGCATCCTCCCACTCTAAGCCTTCTTCATCCAGTAAGATACGCATTAACTCTGCAACTGCTACGGTTGGATGGGTATCATTCATCTGGAATACTGCTTTTTCAGGAAGCATATGGATGTCTGGATGATTCTTCTTAAATCTTGCAATAGCACGCTGCAAGCTGGCAGATACAAAGAAGTACTGCTGTTTTAAACGAAGCTCTTTTCCTGCGATATGGTTATCATTCGGATAAAGAACCTCTACTAAGTTCTTTGCTAAGTTCTGCTGTTCGATTGCACGATGATAATCACCTTTATCAAAGGAATCCAGTTCGAAACATTCCATTGGCTCTGCATCCCAGATCATCAAAGTGTTTACCACATTATTGTTATATCCTACGATTGGCATATCGTATGGAATTGCTTTTACAGACTGATAGCCTTCCTGTACGAATCTGGTTCTTCCATCTGACTGTGCCTCTGCACGTACATATCCACCAAATTTTACTTCGAAATTGTATTCCGGACGTTTTAATTCAAATGGATATCCATTCTGTAACCAGTTATCCGGCTCTTCTACCTGATAACCATTCTCTATTTTCTGACGGAACATTCCATAATGGTAACGGATTCCACAACCGTATGCCGGATAGCCCAGAGTTGCTAAAGATTCCATAAAGCATGCCGCAAGTCTTCCCAGTCCACCATTTCCAAGTGCCGGATCCGGCTCCTGGTCTTCTACTGCATTTAAGTTGATTCCCATTTCCTCTAAAGCTTCTTTCACTTCATTGTATACCGTTAAGTTAATCAGGTTATTGCCTAATGCACGACCCATTAAGAACTCCATGGACATATAGTATACAATCTTTGGATCTGCTTTATCAAATTCCTGCTGGGTTGCAAGCCACTGGTCAATAATTACATCCTTTACAACGTAGGATACTGCCTGAAAAATTTCCTGCTCGCTTGCTTCATCCATTGTCTTACGATAGAGGTGTTTTACGTTCTCAACTACCTCTTTTTTGAAGGTTTCCTTTTCAAACATTTTGCTTTTCATAATGTTCTCCTTTTGTTTCGATTCCGGTGTTTTTTGTGCAAAAAGGGAGCAGACCCCTGTCGGCTCCGCTCCCCTATCTTTATTCTGCTTATTTTTTTTCCACGCCAAGCACAACTGTTTCACCATTAATGTTCCATTCTTTCTGATATCCGTTCACCGTATCAGCCACAACGCTCTCAGCTAAAACTTCTTTTGCAATTTCATCTCCATATTTTGCGAAGATGTCTTTTACCTTCTGTTCTGCCTTATATGAAACAGTAATTTTATCCATTACTTCAAATCCTGCTTCCTTACGCATTGTCTGGATTTTGCTGATTAATTCTCTTACCATTCCTTCCTCTAAAAGTTCCGGAGTAAGGTTCGTATCAAGAACTACGGTCACTTCATTATCACCCTCTGTCATATAACCTTCCTGCTGTGTCATGGTGATAAGTAAATCCTCTTCATATAATACAACTTCGTCGCTTATACTGTCAAGTTTCAGTGCACCTGTGCTCTTAAGCTCAGCCATTGCCTTGTTGCCGTCTAATTCTGCAAGCGCTTTCTGAATCTGACCTAAATATTTACCGAATTTCGGTCCAACGGTACGAAGCTGTGGTTTGAAGGTATAGCTAGTATATGCACTGACATCCTCTGTAAATGTCACTTTCTTTACATTCAGCTCATCTTCGATAATCTCTGTAAAGTATTCGGATAATTCAAATGGTGCTTTTACAAACATATTTCCAATCGGCTGACGGGTCTTGATGTTTGCAGTATTTCTGCAGGCACGGCCCATAACAACGATTTTCAATACTTCGTCCATATTTTTCTCTAATTCACTGTCTATCCAGCTCTCGTTTGCCACCGGATAGTCGCAAAGATGGATGCTTTCCGGCGCACTCTTGTCGATGCTGCATACCAGGTTCTGGTAAATTTCTTCTGTCATGAAAGGAATCATCGGCGCTGCTACCTTGCATACAGTTACCAGTGCAGTATAAAGAGTCATATATGCATTGATTTTATCCTGCTCCATGCCCTTTGCCCAGAAACGCTCACGACAACGTCTTACATACCAGTTACTCATCTCATCTACAAATTCATCCAGTGCTCTTGCAGCTTCCGGAATACGATAATTACCCAGATTATTATCTACAGTCTTAATCAGTGTATTGAGTTTGGAGAGAAGCCATTTATCCATAACGGAAAGTTTCTCATAATCCAGTGTATATTTGGTTGCATCAAATTCATCAATATTTGCATACAACACGAAGAATGCATAAGTATTCCAAAGTGTTCCAAGGAATTTACGCTGTCCTTCCTGTACTGCCTTTCCATGGAAACGGTTTGGCAGCCATGGTGCAGAATTGATGTAGAAATACCAGCGGATTGCATCTGCTCCGTAAGTCTCTAATGCATCAAACGGGTCAACGGCATTTCCTTTGGACTTACTCATCTTCTGTCCATTTTCATCCTGTACATGTCCCAATACGATAACATTTTCATATGGTGCTTTATTAAATAATAAGGTAGACTCTGCCATCAGGGAATAGAACCATCCACGGGTCTGGTCTACTGCCTCGGAAATAAACTGTGCAGGGAACTGCTGTTTAAAGAGGTCTTCATTTTCAAATGGATAATGATGCTGTGCAAATGGCATTGCTCCTGAGTCAAACCAGCAGTCAATTACTTCCGGTACACGATGCATTTCGCCGCCACAATCCGGGCACTTGAAGGTTACTGCATCAATGTATGGACGATGTAATTCTACTTTGGCATCATCCGGGTTACCACTGCGCTCTGCTAATTCTGCACGGCTTCCGATACACTCCTGATGTCCACAGGAACACTCCCATACAGGAAGCGGAGTTCCCCAGTAACGGTTACGGGAAATACCCCAGTCCTGAATATTTTCAAGCCAGTCACCGAAACGTCCTTTTCCGATAGATTCCGGAATCCAGTTTACGGTATTGTTATTGCGGATCAAATCCTCTTTTACTGCGGTCATCTTAATGAACCAGGATTCTCTTGCATAGTAAATCAGAGGAGTATCACAACGCCAGCAGTGTGGATATTCATGTTCAAATTTTGGTGCATCAAAGAGTAGTCCTTTTTCTTCCAGGTCTTTTAATACCATTGGGTCTGCTTTCTTTACAAATACACCGGCATATGGAGTCTCTTTGGTAAGTTCTCCTTTTCCGTCTACCAGCTGGACAAATGGAAGTTCGTATCTACGTCCAACCTGGGCATCGTCTTCACCAAATGCAGGTGCGATGTGAACGATACCGGTACCATCTGTCATGGTTACATAAGTATCACAGGTTACATAGTAGCCTTTCTTATGCTGTTTCTCACAGATTTCCTTTGCACAGTCAAATAATGGCTCATATTCCTTGTACTCTAATGACTTTCCTGGGAAAGTATCCAATACTTCATATGCTTTTACGCCATTTTCTTCATCCGCAAATTTGCCAAGTACCTTATCTAACAGTGCTTCTGCCATATAATAAGTATATCCGTCAGCCGCTTTTACTTTACAGTAAGTCTCGTCCGGGTTTACACAAAGTGCAACGTTAGATGGAAGTGTCCATGGAGTTGTGGTCCATGCCAGGAAATATGCATCTTCTCCGATTACTTTGAATCTTACGATTGCGGAACGTTCTTTTACCGTCTTATATCCCTGTGCTACTTCCTGGGAAGAAAGCGGAGTTCCACATCTCGGGCAGTAAGGAACAATCTTGAAACCTTTGTATAACAGCTTCTTATCCCAGATTTTCTTAAGAGCCCACCACTCAGATTCAATGAAATTATCATCATAGGTTACATATGGGTTTTCCATATCAGCCCAGAATCCGACGGTTCCTGAAAAATCTTCCCACATTCCTTTGTATTTCCATACGGATTCTTTACATTTCTTGATGAATGGCTCCATACCATATTCTTCAATCTGCTCTTTTCCGTTTAATCCTAAAAGCTTTTCTACTTCCAGCTCTACCGGAAGTCCATGGGTATCCCATCCGGCTTTACGTGGGACATATTTGCCCTTCATGGTCTGGTATCTTGGAATCATATCCTTGATAACACGGGTTAATACGTGACCGATATGTGGCTTACCATTTGCAGTTGGCGGTCCATCATAGAAAGTATAGGTCTCGCCTTCTTTCCGGTTCTCCATACTTTTCTTAAAAATGTCATTTTCTTTCCAGAATTCTACAGTCTGCTTTTCTCTGTCCACAAAATTCAGATTTGGGGAAACTTTTTCGTACATGTTAGTCCTCCTTAAAATTTCAGTTTCTCGCTACCCGCGTAAAAAAGAATGTTCCTTGGCACATTCTCGCGCCTGCGGCGGTCGCTTGCGACATCTACCTTATACGCCGCAGTGTGCATCCTTGCGGAGCGTTTTTTACTTTACGGGGAAACAATTTCCTGTAAAGTAAAAAAGACGCCGTCCTGTAATAAGGACGCGCGCCTGCCGTTTCTAACCACCTTGTTACAACATACTTGAAGCTTACTGCTTCGCATATACGTTCCCGTAACGGGGGAAATCCGTCAGTTTCTACTAACGCAGCTTTGCCTGTTCGAACTGCAACTTGGAAGTGATTTTCATTTTCCATTTACTCATGCCGATTTCCACCTGCCCCGGCTCTCTTTGACTTTCCATGGAAAACTACTCTCTTCGTCATCGTCTTTTCATATTCTTAATAAGTATAGAACCTGTATTTTTAAATGTCAATTCCTATTTTCAAATTTTCTATATCTACAGATGCTGCCACCGGGAGCTTCTTACAGATTTCTGGCAGCTTCTTACAAATACTGAGCAACACAAAACGAGGCGGCATCCTTCCGGATACCGCCTCTCGTTTATGTAGGAAACCCGCAATGCGTGTTTCTTATGTTTCATTTACAATATGTCTCTTACAGGATTCTCTTAATCCATCCTTCTGGAGCTTCGATACGTCCCATCTGGATTCCGGTCAGAGTATCATAAAGTTTCTTGGTTACAGGTCCCATTTCTTCCATTCCACTTGGGATTAAGATTTCTTTACCATGGTCAACAATCTTTCCGATTGGGGAAATAACTGCTGCTGTTCCGCAAAGTCCTGCCTCTGCAAAGTCTTTTACTTCATCGAAGTATACTTCTCTGTGTTCTACTTCCATTCCAAGATAATGTTCTGCAACATATACCAGTGAACGGCGTGTAATAGATGGCAGAATTGAATCTGACTTCGGTGTAACCAGTTTATTATCCTTGGTAACAAAAATGAAGTTTGCTCCACCTGTCTCTTCTACCTTGGTTCTTGTCTTAGGATCTAAGTACATATTCTCATCAAATCCGTCTGCATGTGCAGTTACGATTGCGTGAAGACTCATTGCGTAGTTCAGACCAGCTTTGATATTACCGGTTCCGCAAGGTGCTGCACGGTCATAATCACTGACACGGATGGTAATTGGCTTTGCGCCGCCCTTGAAATATGGTCCTACCGGTGTACAGAACATACGGAACTGATATTCATCCGCTGGTTTTACACCGATTACAGGATTTGTTCCCATCATGTATGGTCTGATGTAAAGTGTTGCACCGGAACCATATGGTGGAACATATGCTGCATTTGCTTCTACTACCTTCTGTACTGCATCTACAAAACGCTCTTCCGGGAATACCGGCATTTCCAGTCTGCGTGCTGAATCAGCAAGACGGCTTGCATTTAAGTCAGGTCGGAAAGTAACGATATGTCCATCCTCTGTTGTATATGCTTTCAATCCTTCAAATACGGTCTGTGCATACTGGAATACACCTGCGCATTCATTCAATACAATATCTGCATCATCGGTTAAAGCTCCCTCATCCCATGCTCCGTTTTTGAAATTTGATACATATCTCTTATCGGTCTTTACATAACCGAATCCAAGATTAGACCAGTCTAAGTCCTTCTTTTCCATAATAACATCCTCCATTCATTTGTCGCAAATAGATGTTATAACCTGATGTTATAGCTTTCTATTGTTCTATGTTTTTTCATTATTTTAGTCCTATAAAAGCTATTTGTCTAGTATTTTTTTCTAGGAATACATAATTTTCTCACTGCCAAACATTTTCGCCAGTACCGTTGATAAAATACCGGTATAAATAAGGTTGCTGACAAGACATGCCACAATATTGATTCCGCTGTAGGAGAAATCAAAAATTCCGGTCATGCCCTGCACGCTGTTATAGAAAGGAATCAGATACCAGTAAAATTCCTTCGGTGCCCCGCTTCCAAGCATGGATGTAATGGAAATTACCATTACCACAACCATCAGCGGCATAATCATAGAACCGGCTTCCTTTACTGTCTTTGCAAATGCTGAAATTACAGCTAATGCTCCAACCAGTACCAGTACCGTGGTAAGAATCACCAGCAATAAAAGGATATAATCGGTGACGCTGTATACGCTGGCATCCATTGCATTGGATTCTGTTCCCATTAATTTTGGAAGGGATAACATGGTACCCACAAAACTGGAAATTCCACTTAAAAGTCCGATAATACCAAGGCTGATGATTTTACCCATGGCAAGCTGTCCACGTTTCATCGGTGTTACCAATAAGGTAGCAATAGTTCCTCTCTCCTTTTCCCCTGCTATGGATTCCGGGGCAATTGCCATACATCCTGAGAAAAGGAATATCATAAGCAGCATTGGAAGCATCATGGAGAAAATCTGTCCGGTGCTGTCTTCCTTGCTGGCAAGGTCATATTCTTCGTCACCGCTGTTGACATCGAACTTATTTGCCATAGAAGCTTCATATCCATCTAATACAGAAGCCATAATCTGATAACATGCCGTGGATTCGGTATCTGCGGAATTATAATATAAGGCTACCTGCGGAGCCGGTGTGGTAGCAGTCATGCTGTCATATGCCAGTACATCTGCTTCAAAATTTTCCGGAAATACCATCAGCATTTCCGCATCTTTATCGGTTACCGCCTGCTTCATATCCTCTTCGCTGACACCATCCCGGTCTAAATATTCCACATTGATGTCACTGCCTTTTATCATGGCTGAAACCGAGGATGGCATATTTTCTGCATAAATACGGTAAGTATAATCCTCTTCTGCTTCAAATCTAGAGGTCAGTCCGCTGCCCATGAAGCTGTACATGATATAAATCAGTAAGCCTGGCATTAAAATAGTCGTAAATACCATTCTCTTATCCCCGAAGAAGCGGGCAAGTTCTTTCTTTATAATTGTCATAAGATTGTTTCTCATTCTGCTTCACCTACCGTTTCTTCATAGATTTCAAAAAATCTGTCTTCTAATGATTTGCCATTTTTCACTGCCTCTAATGTATCGCAGATAATCATTTCTCCCTTGATGATAATTCCGACTCTGTCACAGATTTTCTCAATCAGGCTGAAAATGTGGGTAGAAACGATGATGCTCTTTCCTTCTTTCTTAAGCTCTAACAGGAAATCCGTTACTACTTTGGCTGTCAGAACATCAAGGCCGTTGGTCGGTTCATCAAAGATAATGATTTCCGGGTCATGGACTAAGGAAATAACCAAAGAAACCTTCTGTTTCATACCGGTAGACATATCCTTTACTTTCACTTCTGCAAACTGTGTGATGCCGAAGCGGTCAAAAAGTCTCTTCTTTCTTTCATCCCGGACAGCCGGCTCTACTCCATATAAATCCGAAAAGAAATTATATAAATAATTTGGTGTAAAAAAGCCCTCTAATTTCAGTTCACTGGTCAGAAAGCCGATCTTGCCACGTACTTCTTCCGGTGCATTAACAATACTGCTGCCATCTAAAACAGCATCTCCGGAATCCGGTTTAATCAGTGTTGCCAGCATACGAAGTGTGGTTGTCTTTCCGGCTCCGTTTGGTCCAAGCAGTCCAAACACCTCTCCCCGATAAGAAGTAAATGATAAATCATGCACTGCAATTCGCTTCTTCTCATTGGTTTTCTCAATCTTTTGTTGTTTCTGGGATAATGTAAAGGTCTTATTGAGACCCTTTACCTTCATAATCTCCTCCATAACTTCTCCTTTCAGTTATCGTCTTGATTGTACTATTGTATTATTACACTTGTGTGTCTGTGCGTCAAGCACTATTTTTTTCAACGGTTAGTGCTTTCCTTTTACTTTCCGGTATTTCCAGGTAAATGAAGTAAAAAGCACTGAACAGATTTGATTCTCCATTCAATGCTTCTTATGTTCTTCTTAAAAATTCTCAAAATTATGCTGCAGATAATCCTCTAAATCCTGATAGTCATCCGGTGCATTCATTTCACCATCAAACTGATATTCATAACGTCTTAGGAATTCATCCGGTCCACTGGTTCTGCCTGCTGCATGAATAATCAAAAGCCAGTACGTTACAAATGCAAGTATACCAACTACAGCTGTTACAATACCTGCAACTGCCATTCCAGGGTTCTGTTTTTGTTTCACCAGATGTATAATTCCAAAAACAATTGCCAGAATTGCAGTTATAATATTGATTCCGGTGCAAAATAATACCAGTGAAATCAGCCCCAACACCATGGATGCAACTGCGAAACCTTTTCCCGGCTCCCCTTTCCGGTTATCTGCCGGACGCTGATTGTAATTTGGCGGGTACGGATTCCCATACTGCGGATTCTGGTTCTGATTCGGCGGGTATGGATTCCCATACTGCGGATTCTGGTTCTGATTCGGCGGGTATGGATTCCCATACTGCGGATTCTGATTTTGATTCAACGGATATGGATTCCTGTTATCTGGATACATTCTGCTTCACCAATTCCTTTTTAATAATAATAGCTATATCCCAAAGAACTTAATGATACTGCACCAACGATGTACAGGATAAGTACCAGCACCAGAAGTGCAATGGTAATAATACTGCAGACAATACCTGCTGTTGCCATTGGGGAATGCTCGTTTTTCTTATTATAAAGAATGCCAAGGATTAATCCTACAATTGCACAAGGAAGTCCTACAATCCAGAAACAGATTGCCGGGATGGATACAATTCCCAGTACCATGGATGCAATTGCCATTCCTTTTCCGGATGAAGCCGGCTGGTTGTAACCATACTGTGTCTGGTCGAAGCTTCCATATGCCTGCTGCTGTGGCTGCTGATAAGTTCCATATCCCTGCTGGGACTGGTCATAACCATAGTTCTGCTGTGCATACTGCTGATTCTGGTTATAAGCCTGCTGGTCATAATTCTGCTGTGGCTGTTCATATGCCTGCTGTGGCTGGCTATATGTCTGCTGTGGCTGACTATATGTCTGCTGTGGCTGGCTATATGTCTGCTGTGGCTGGCTATATGTCTGCTCATTCGTTCCATTTTCAGTGTTGAAATTTTCTTCACTCATTATAATACATCCTCCATTAGTATAAAATATTTTCTCCCATTTATTGTAACAAATGCCTACCCCCATTACAAGAAAAATAAATGAAATTATAAAATTTTTATAAATTTTTTCTCATATATTTTATCATAAACTTTGCAAATCCGAAAAAAATGGTTATAATGAAGCATATTTATACTCATTACTTGCTTTTTTGTAAGTAAAAGTCTATAATTCATCTGACAAGACACCTGTATTTACAGATGTAAAAGAAAGGAATATCACATATGAGTACATTAAATTTGACATTGTTGACTGATCTTTATGAGATGACAATGATGCAGGGATACTTTAAAACCGGCAACCGTGATGTGGCTGTTTTTGACGCTTTTTACCGCACCAATCCATGTGATGGCGGTTATGCAGTCTGCGCGGGATTAGACCAGATGATTGACTATATCAAGAATCTTCATTTTGACGAAGAGGATATTTCCTATTTAAGAAGTTTATCCATCTTTGATGAAGACTTTTTAACTTATTTAAGTAACTTTAAATTCTCCGGTGATATCTATGCAATTCCGGAAGGAACTCTGATTTTTCCAAGAGAGCCTCTTGTAAAAGTGGTTGCTCCGATTATGGAAGCCCAGTTAATCGAAACTGCAGTCTTAAATATCATCAACCACCAGAGCCTGATTGCCACCAAGGCTGCCCGCGTATGCTACGCTGCCCAGGGTGATGGCGTCATGGAATTTGGTTTAAGACGCGCCCAGGGCCCTGATTCCGGAACCTACGGCGCCAGAGCTGCTGTTATCGGCGGCTGTAAAGGTACTTCCAACGTCCTTGCCGGTCAGATGTTTGACGTCCCGGTACTTGGAACCCACGCCCATAGCTGGATTATGAGTTTCCCGGATGAATATACCGCCTTCAAGAAATATGCAGAGCTTTATCCATCTGCCTGCATTCTTCTTGTCGATACCTATGATACTTTAAAATCCGGTATGCCAAATGCCATCAAGGTATTTAAAGAAATGAGAGATGCCGGCATTCCGCTTACCTACTACGGAATCCGTATGGACAGTGGCGACCTTGCTTATCTTTCCAAGAAAGTCCGCAAAATGTTAGATGATGCCGGATTCCCGGACGCAGTTATCTCCGCTTCCAATGATCTGGATGAGTATCTGATTGAAAGCCTAAAGATTCAGGGGGCTACCATTACTTCCTGGGGTGTTGGAACCAACTTAATTACTTCCAAAGACAATCCTGCTTTCGGCGGTGTATACAAGCTGGCTGCTATCCAGAATGAAGCCGGTGAATTCATTCCAAAGATTAAGCTTTCCGAAAATGTGGAAAAAGTTACAAATCCTGGCAATAAAACTGTTTATCGTATTTATGATAAAGAAACCGGTAAGATTAAGGCTGACCTTATCTGTCTGGTGGGCGAAGTCTTTGATGAATCCAAGGACATGAAGCTCTTTGACCCGAACGCCCCATGGAAGAAAACAACTCTTCCTGGCGGAAGCTATACGCTGCGTGAACTTCTTGTTCCGGTTTTCCAGAAGGGCGAATGTGTTTACGAATCTCCAAGTGTTATGGATATTCAGCGTTACTGCACCAGAGAAAAAGATACCATCTGGGATGAGACAAAACGTTTCGTAAATCCACAGGAAATCTACGTTGATTTATCCGACAAATTATATGAAATGAAAACTGCTCTCTTAAATAAAGAGCATATGTAACTACAAGAAACACTCTTTGCGAGCATGCAATTTTTCTCGTTACTCGCGTAAAAAAGAAACCGCCTTTACCGTTTTTTCCGGTATAAGGTGGTTTCTTTATATAAGCAATAATGCCCTCTGTTGTTTTTCTTTTCTACAAACCTACGCTCGTTTATTCACATTTTTTCTTTCAGCTTAGTTAAATCCGACAATCTTCTGGGTCAGCTTATATGCTGCAACGGAAATCTTTCTTCCACCCTTACCCGGAAGATTCATGGACTGTCCTAAAATCCCCCTTCTTAAATGATGGAAGAGACGAAGATCATAACCTTTGATATAAGACCACAGTTCCCGTTTCTTCATGAGATTTTCTTCTGTCTCGGAACGCAGGCAAAGTACTGTTGATACTACAGTAATAATTTCAAGGTAATTAAACATATATTTTCTTAATTTTGGGTTTGCAATTTTCCACAAATTCACTTCTTCTATCATCAGTTTATTTACCTTAATCTGCTGATCAATTCTTCCAATCATAACCTTTTCATTGACAGACTGGTCTTCCCTTCCGATAAAATAACGATAGAAATCCACATTCATATAATACATGGTCTTTACATATGGCAACGGATTGTATACAAAAAGATTATCCACATAGAAGGTGTGTCTTGGCAGCTCAAGTCCGCAATCCTTTAATAACTGGGTACGGTAAATAACAGAATGCATCAGAATATAATGCCCCTTGCTGATATGCCTTACATCAGACCAGGTAAAGACTTCATTTTCCGGGAACATTCTGGTATATTTCATTACTTTTTTATGCTCTGCGCCCTGCTTCTCATATACGAAATTGCTGATAAACATATCAAGAGTAGTACTTCCGCCCACAAGTTCCCGTAATTTAGCAAGAATCTTGTGATAGCTCTCTTCATCTACCCAGTCATCACTGTCTACCACTTTAAAATACAGTCCGGTTGCATTGGCAATACCGGTATTTACAGCTGCACCGTGTCCACCATTTTCCTGATGGATTGCCTTAATAATAGTAGGATATTTCTTCTGATAACGGTCAGCAATCTCTGCTGTTGCATCCTTTGAGCCGTCATCTACGATTAAAATCTCCACATCTTCTCCACCTGTCAGCAGTGTTTCAATACAATGTTCCATATAATCCTGTGAATTGTAACATGGAATGGTTACTGATAATAATTTCATTCTTTTTCTCCAATCGTTTTTCGAAACATTTTATTTTAAAAGTTCTTTGGTAAGTTCTAATGCTTTCTCTGTCATGGCATCAATATTATAATATTTGTATTCTGCCAGTCTTCCCAAAAGATGCATATTCGGATATTTTCCGGTCAGTGCTTTATATTTTTCATATAATGACTGATTTTCTTCATTTAAAATGGCATAATAAGGAATCTCTCCTTCTGCTCCACTGTATGCAAATGGATATTCCTTTACAATCGTGGTTCCATCTGCCTGCTGCCCGGTCAGATACTTAAACTCCGTAATTCTGGTATAATCCTCGCTTACCGTATAATTTACAACACTGTGTCCCTGATAATCCGGTTTGTCATAATATTCAAAATCAAAGCGGAGTGAACGATATGGCAGCCTTCCATAACAGCATGCAAACAACTCATCCAGTGCTCCGGTATAAATGACATTTCCTTCGAATTTCTTTCCATCAAAATAAATGCCGTCCTCTGTAAATTTCAGTACCTCTCCGGCATCTACACCAGTCCTCACCTCAATATCCGGATGGTCTAACATCTTTTCGAACATTGCGGTATAACCTTCCTTTGGCATACCCTGATATTTATCCTGGAAATATCTGTTATCATAAGAAATCAGCACCGGCACACGTCCTGTTACTTCCGGGCTTATCTCCTCTGGTTTCTGCCCCCACTGCTTCATCGTATAATAAAGGAAAACATTTTCGTATACATAATCCGCAATCTTCCGGATATCTGCATCTTCATTTTCCCGTAATTTCATAATCGGAACCCGGCTTCCCTCTCCGTATGCGGCAATCAGCTTCTGCTCTAACCGGTCTGCCTGCTCTTTCCCATAAACCATATGTAAAGTATTCAGGTTAAATGGTACCGGAATCAGTGTCCCATGCACATTTGCTACTACCTCATGACCAAAGAAATACCAGTCTGTAAATCTTGACAGATACTGATATACTTCTTCCTTATTTGTATGAAAAATATGTGGACCATATTCATGTATTACAATTCCATGGTCATCCGGTCTGTCATAACAGTTTCCTGCAATATGATTTCTCCGTTCCAATAAAAGAACCTTCTGCTTTCCTTCTTCTGCCAGCTTTCTTGCTGCCACACTGCCGGCGATTCCGGCTCCGATTACAATGCTGTCGTACATTTCTGTTCTCCTTCCCCCTTGGTAATCCTCATTCAATTATACACATTTGTCATTTGTTTTCCAATTCATTTTTTCTTAGGATTTCTTTAAGGCACTTCGTTTACAATTTATTCATATTTTATTTACAGCCTTCTAACAATCCGGGCATATTGTTTTCACATTCTGCTTTTATACTATAACTAAGCTGAGAAAGAAAAAAGCGATAATTTTATTTTTTCATAGACCTTGCAGCTGATGCAAGGTTCCTCCCAAAAAATAGTGTTTTTAACACTTACCATAAAAAATCTTTTTCATATGAAAGGCCGGTGAAAATCACCGGCTCCCTCTTTTTTCTATGGCTTTTCTGCTATTCTTCCTTATATCTGTCATTTCCAAGACGAATGTTCATATATCCCGTGTATCTGGAAAATGCTGCCGGAATCGGATACTGTTCTTCCGTTTCTTTCACATCCACAAAGAGCATATTCTGATACTCCTGCTCTGTCTCATCAATCTGCACTGCATATCCTGTCATATGCCATTCAATATGGGAAAAAATATGCCTGCTGTCTTCTAATTTTTTCAAACGAATCGGTGACAACCCCATTTTCTTAAGATAGGTAATAACTTCCTCTTCCTTAAGATGCCCTTCCACATTTGGAAATTCATAGAGTCCAGCTAAAAGTCCCTTGTTGGCCCGTTTATGCAAAAGGACCTTATCCTCTGCCTTTATAACAAGAACTGTTCTGTCCTCTATCCTTCTTGCCTTCGCCTTGCTCTTTACCGGAAGTTCTCTCCAGCGTCCGCTCTTTTGTGCCCGGCAGACTTCTTTCCAAGGACATGCTTCGCATAAAGGTGCCCCATTCGGCAGACATACCGTTGCACCAAGCTCCATCAGTGCCTGGTTAAAAGCTCCCGCCCTGTTTTCCGGCATAATTTCCAATAAGTCCTTCTCCATTGCCGTCCGCACAGATGCTTTCATGATATCCGCATCATCCTCTGTTACCCGGGATATGACACGGAGCACATTTCCATCCACCGCCGGTACCGGAATGCCAAATGCGATAGATGCGATGGCTCCTGCCGTATAATGACCAATTCCTTTCAACTTTGTCAGTGCCTCATAATCTGCCGGAAGCTCTCCATGATAATTCTCCATGACCGTCTGTGCTGCAATCTGCATATTTCTCACCCGGTTGTAGTATCCAAGTCCTTCCCAGAGTTTCAAAAGCTTCTCCTCCGGGCATTCTGAAAGTGCTGCTACATCCGGCAGTTCCTTTAAAAACCGGTCAAAATATGGTTTTACCGCTTCCACTCTGGTCTGCTGCAGCATAATTTCAGACACCCACACCCGGTATGGAGTCGGCTCATTGCGCCAGGGCAACACTCTGGCATGGTCTTTAAACCAATTTAATAATGGTTCTATCAGGGTTGTCAGGTCAAATGGTTCTCTCATGGTTCCTCTTTCTAATTCTATTTCGTGGTTATTGCTAATATTCCGGCAGTCCGGGTATCTTATCAACAATACCATCTACTCACGTAAATCAAATGCATCATATAATAATTTTCCAATTATTAGAACTGTGCTACGAATTCAGCAATTTTCTCCAGACAGGCACGAATGACATCCTGCGAATATGCATAGGAGCATCGTACAAAGCCTTCTCCGCATGTACCGAAGGCATTTCCCGGGATAACGGCTACCTTCTGTTCCTGCAACAGGCGGTTACAGAATTCTTCACTGGTAAATCCTGTTTTTCGAATGTCCGGAAATACATAGAATGCGCCTTCCGGTTCTGCTACGGCTAATCCCATCTTACGGAATCCCTCTACCATCAGTGTTCTTCTGGCATCATACTCTTCCCGCATGACTGCAATCTCTTCATCTCTCACCGGACTGGTCAATGCTTCCAATGCCGCATACTGGCTGGTGGTTCCTGCTGACATAGTTGTAAACTGATGTATTTTATTCATATGGAAAATAACATCCTTTGGTCCTGCTGCAATTCCCATACGCCATCCGGTCATGGCAAATGCTTTGGAAAATCCGTTTAATACAACGCAGTGCTCATACATACCCGGAAGGGATGCGATGGAAACATGTTTCTTTCCATAGGTTAATTCTGCATAGATTTCATCGGTAATCACGAACAAATCATGTTCCTTTACCACTTCTGCGATTGCCTCTAAATCTTCCTTTTCCATAATGGCTCCGGTCGGATTGTTCGGATAGGAAATCAGTAAGACTTTGGATTTCTCCG
Source organism: Roseburia sp. AF22-2LB (assembly GCF_003461125.1). Taxonomy (NCBI): domain Bacteria; kingdom Bacillati; phylum Bacillota; class Clostridia; order Lachnospirales; family Lachnospiraceae; genus Roseburia; species Roseburia sp. AF22-2LB. Next base: position 50,520 of record NZ_QTWM01000005.1, on the reverse strand, counting down.
TTATCTTTTCCTCTAACTGTTCTCTGGTCAGACGGAATTTATTCTCCGCTCTTAATTTTAATGATACCGGAACACCGCCACATAATTCAATACATGGAATATAGGAAACGTAGGAAGGTTCTGCCACTAAGACTTCCTCCCCCGGATTCACCAGTGTCCGAAGAGCTAAATCAATTCCTTCGCTGGCCCCCATAGTAATCAGTATTTCGTCCTGTTTATCATAATGCAAATCAAATTTTGTCAGATAATCCGCTGCCGCTGCACGCAGTTCTACCGTTCCGCGGTTATCGGTGTATTTGGTATCCCCCTTTTTTATAGAAGCAATCGCTGCCTCTCTTACATGCTCCGGTGTCGGGAAATCCGGTTCGCCTACACCCAGTGAAAGTGCACCTTCCATGGTATTTGCCACATCAAAGAAATCCTTGATTCCGGAATCCGGCATATCCTGTACGATTTTTGATAAGTATGATTTTGTATCTTTCATTTTCATTGACCTCTCTTTGTACAAGTCCTGTCATGTAATTACGCAATTATTTTTTAGAAGCAGTGGTTTTCGAATTTTAAGCAGCTTTTCTATAAGATTTTTTGTTGAAAGCAGAATGTATACAATTCTTAAAAGTGCTTTTTTCTTATTGTTGTCTGTTTTGCCGCCTGCTTTGACCGGATGCCTTCTAGGGTCCGCCTGTTACGGATATCTAAGGCACCTTTAAGCAGCTCTAGGCATTTCTGCTTATAAAGCTGTTTTTCCGGCAACCGGCGCATAGTCACATCCGTGCTCCAATGCGCCTTCCTGGCACATCCATGTGCCAGGATTGCCAGTTGACAAAAGAAATGCCAAGAGCTGCTAGCAAGGCACCTAAATGATATCCGTATTCAGGCGAACCCTAGAAGGCATCCGGTCAAACATTGGAAAAACAGGCATTATCCCAAGAGAAAAAAGCGCTTTTGTAGAATTGTGGCATTCTGATTTCTAAAAAGACTATAGAAAAGCTGCTTAAAATTCCAAAAATCCGCTTTCTCACAAAAACCATTGCGTAATCACATGACAAGTCTTTTCCTATTGTAGCACAATCCCTGTAAAATACCAGTTTTTATTGACAAATCCCACCAAAAGTTATACCATTATAAGTATTGAAACATTGTTAATAATTTATCAATCAGGAGGGTCCTATTTCATGAACAACTTAACTTTAACAGTTGAAAACGAAATTGCAGTTCTTACTATTACCAGACCTGCAGCATTAAACGCATTGAATTCCGAAACATTGGATGAACTGAACACTGTTCTTACCGAAATTGAAGGAAGAGACGATATCAAAGTCGTTATCTTAACCGGTGGTGCTGATAAGAAAGGTAACGAATTCAAATCTTTCGTTGCTGGTGCTGACATCGCTGAGATGGTTAACTTCTCTGCTGCTGAAGCAAGAGCATTCGGTATGAAAGCTTCTGTTCCATTCTTTAAATTAATGAATATGAGACAGGTAACTATCGCTGCTGTTAATGGATTCGCTTTAGGTGGCGGATGCGAAATTTCTATGGCATGTGATATCCGTATTGCTTCTGACAACGCAGTATTCGGACAGCCTGAGTGTGGTCTTGGAATCATCCCAGGATTCGGTGGTACACAGAGACTTGCCCGTCTTGTTGGCATGGGACGTGCAAAAGAAATGATCTTCACCTGCGATAACATTGATGCAAACGAAGCATACCGCATCGGACTTGTAAACAAAGTTGTTGCAAAAGAAGAATTAATGCCAACCGCAAAAGCTATGGCAGAGAAAATTATCTCTAAAGGAAGCTATGCAGTATCTATCGCAAAAGCTGCTATCAACAACGGATATGATATGGATATCAAGAATGCTGTTGAAATGGAAGCTAACCTGTTTGGCGTAACCTGCTCTACCCATGATAAAAAAGAAGGCATGAGTGCTTTCTTAGAGAGAAGAGCCGCTGACTTAACAGATTTCTAATTGAACTTATACTTAGACAATATCAAAGGGGATATTCCAGTAGCATCTGGGATATCCCCTTTCATAAAAGGAGAATGCATCATGTTAGATAAAAAAATTGGTTTTATCGGAAGCGGTAATATGGGTCGTGCCATGATTGGCGGAATTATCTCTTCCGGTCTGGTTCCTGCCAGCCACCTGATTGCCAGTGCGAAAACCCAGGCCACACTGGATACACTTTCTGAGCAGTATGGTATCCGCACCACCTTAGACAATGAGACTGTTGCTGTAGAATCCGATATCATTTTTCTTGCTGTAAAACCATATCTTTATGAAACAATCATCAAAGAAATCAAAGACAGTGTTACCGATGACAAAATCATAGTTGCCATTGCTGCCGGACAGACCATTTCACGGATTGAATCTTTATTCAGCAAAGATATTAAACTGGTTCGTACCATGCCAAATACACCGGCTATGGTTCAGGAAGCCATGTCTGCCATTACCCCAAATGAGCATATCACAGAAGAAGAAACCAAAATGGTTGTCTCTCTCTTTGAAAGCTTTGGTAAAGCAGAAATTGTACCGGAAAGTCTTATGGATGCCGTAGTCGGAGTCAGTGGTTCCTCACCGGCTTATGCCTATATGTTTATTGAAGCAATGGCTGACGCAGCTGTTAATGACGGTATGCCGCGTGCCCAGGCTTATAAATTTGCTGCCCAGTCCGTTCTTGGTGCAGCTAAAATGGTATTAGAGACCGGTAAACATCCGGGCGAATTAAAGGATGCAGTCTGCTCCCCGGCCGGAACTACCATTGCTGCTGTGGCTAAATTAGAGGAAGGCTCCTTCCGCAGCACCGTAATTGCTGCCCAGAATGCCTGCTCTGAAAAATCCCGTGCCATGAGCAAACTCTCCGATTGATATTAAAGACATATAAGAAACCCCGGAAGAACTAATTTACAATACAATCGTTCTTCCGGGGTCTTTTCTATCTTTACTGTTTATTTTACCTGCTTTTATAAATCTTTAAGCACATCATCATAAAGGGCATCTAACATTTCCTTCAACTGCTTTTCAATGGTATCAAAATAAATTTCTGCTGTATCGTTGTCAAATTCCATCTCATTGCCGATTTCCATCACAATGTCAAGGATTCCGCTGTTCAACTCATCAATTGCATTTTCCACAATCTCTTCAAAAGTGCAGTAGGCATCGCCTGTCATATGCACAATAAAATCTTTCTTATCTATCTTTCCACGGAATTTGTATTCATCGGTAAAAAGGCTCCAGCCATCTCCGGCTGCCTCCCGCATCTCATTCCGAATGGATTTATAATCCAGTGGGACATAGTTCTGCTTAAAAAATTCTTCAAAAGATGCTTTATCTTTATATTCTTCCATTCCAATTCCTCTGTCTGTCTAAATTTCCTGTAAATGTTCTAACGCCTGCTCCGGCAAAATGCATTTTCCATGCTCCATAATATATGCCCGGGTCGGTCCATGCGCATAAATATCATCTGCAAATTCCAAAGAAGCACTTAAAAGACGACAAAGCTGTTTATCACTAAGTTCTCCCTTCTCAAGCAAAAGATAATAAGCATCCTCTCTGGTCAGATAATAAAGACTGCTCTTCATCGGCAGTTCCAGACGGACGCCCTTGGCATAACAAATTGCACGTTCCATGCTTGCAAAGCAAAGCTGATAAAAATTCCGGTCTTTTAGTGTAAAGCCACCGGTAGACTGTTTCTTATCTGTGCTTTCTTCTGCCTTGGAATCTGACTGCTCCGGCTGTATTTCTGCAATGCCTTCATCCGTATGATTCTGATTTGCCAGCTCTTTTGACGTCTGTTTCAGCTTTTCAATATCAGGAGCATTCTTAACCAGACTTTCTACTGCAGACTTCAAATTTTCCAACATATTGCTGATGCCAAGCTCCGGCTTCTCCGAAAAAGTAAGTGCCAGCGTATGCTCCGGCAGTACTGCAACCTGAATGGTAATATTTCCACCCTGTACTTTATATCCGACCTCTTCTTCTGCCATGGAAATAATCTTACGCAGAAACGATTCTGTTCTTCCGTCATTCTGCAGAAAATCATCTACTTCCAGTCCATTTTCCATTAATTCTTCTTCTGAAATAATACAGCGCACCGTATCCACATCGATTCTTTTAAATCTCATAAACAATCACCTGCCATTATTCTCGCTGCGTTTTCCCTTATTTGTAACCTTACTATACACTAAAAGCCCTTTCTTTTCAACCGGAAAGCTTTTATAATATAGGTATCCAAGGTATTAAGCCCGTAAACAGCCGGCAATTCCATAATACGGTAAAGGAGGAGCATTATGCACCGGATTATCTTTCATATTGATGTCAATTCTGCTTTTTTAAGCTGGAGTGCTGTTGACCGCCTAGAGCATGGTGAAACTTTAGATATCCGCACTATACCGGCAATTATTGGCGGTGACTCTGCTACAAGACACGGTGTGGTTCTTGCCAAGTCTGTGCCTGCCAAAGCCTATAAGATTGTCACCGGCGAACCGGTTGCCAATGCTTTACGTAAATGTCCTACCCTTATGCTGGTTCCGCCGGATCATGCCATGTACCAGAGAAAAAGCCATGCACTTATGGAACTACTACATACCTACACCGATGATATCGAGCAGCTTTCCATAGATGAATGTTTTCTTGACTTTACGCCCATTGCCCACCGGTATGAATCTCCTCTTGCAGCAGCCAAAATCATTTCTGCAAATATTAAATCACGATTTGGTTTTACCGTTAATATTGGAATTGCTCCAAATAAGCTTCTGGCGAAGATGGCAAGTGATTTTACCAAGCCGGATCGGATTCACACTCTTTTTCCGGATGAAATTGCAAAAAAAATGTGGCCGCTTCCGGTGGATGATCTCTACATGGTAGGGCATTCCAGTGCTGCCCGGTTGAAAGCACTTGGCATCCGTACCATCGGAGAACTTGCATCCACTGACCCGGATTACCTCCGGCAGGAATTCAAAAGCCACGGCACACTGATGTGGGAATATGCCAATGGAATCGGAGATGACCATGTGCATTCTACCAAGCGGGAAGCCAAGGGGATTGGCAATTCCACCACTTTAAAGGAGGACGCCCGCACCTTAGCAGATGCAAAAAAGGTTCTGCTCTCTCTTTCCGAATCTGTATCCATGCGCCTTCGGAAAGAAAAAATGTTAGCCCAGAGTATCACGGTAGAAATCCGCTACCATGATTTTACCAATACTTCCCACCAGTGCAGTCTCCTCTCAGCCACAAATACTACAGATGCCCTTTATAAAACTGCCGTTTCCCTTTTCCAGCAGCTCTGGAATAAGGAACCTGTCCGGCTCCTTGGCATCCGTACCAGCCGTCTGCTTCCTGAAGATGCACCGGTGCAGCTTTCTATTTTTGATTATACAGCCGATTCATCGGCATCTGCCATGATTTCCACAGAAAGTACAGCTTCCGGTAGTCCGCTCCCAGATGGCAATAAAAAAAGCTGCACCCAGATGCCTTCTGCCAATAAGCAAAAGCAACTGGATGCAGCCATTGATTCTATTCGGAAACGTTTTGGGTCGAAGGCTCTTGTCCGGGGGAGTTTTCTTCCGTCTCCTGAGTCAGATCCGAAAAAGAATCATCCATCAGACTGACGTTTGAGATGGTATAGTAGAATAATGGATCCGGAAGTTCATCCTTATATCCATTATCGTTTAATATAAACTGGAAGGTTCTGTTACTGCTTCCCTCTGCATCACCATAGGTTAAGAGGGAGGCCGTCACAAGATAACTTCCATCCTCTTGTGCAATCCAGTCGTCAAGCTGTGCCTGCACCGTCGTATCCTCACCATAAGGCATCTGAAATGCCCCTTTATCTATAATGTAACTCTTACTTTCATTCTCATAGCGGATTGCAGTAAACTTCCTGCCAGAAGAAAGGTAAGTAAAAGTGCGCCTTTTCTTCCTTTTTTCGTGGTTCTCATCATGCATTTCTCCTTCCGTATACATAAGTTGCAAAATAAATGATGGCTGCTACAATCACAATCATCGGACCGGTTGCAACATTGGTAAAATAGGAAATCATCAATCCGAGCAATCCCGAAAACAGGGAAAAGATAACGGAAAATAAATGATATTCCCGCATGTTGACCGAAATATTCCGGCTTGCTGCTGCCGGAAGAATCAGCAGTGCATTGATGATCAAAATTCCAATCCATTTAATGGAAAGCATTACAATTAATGCAATAAAAATTGCAAAAATATTTTCTATCAGCTTCACCCGGATTCCCCGGCTCTTTGCCAGCGCCCGGTGCAGGCTTACCGCATTTAACTTATTAAATGCCACGCCCCAGAAAATCAGTGTTGCCGCAAAAATCAGAATCAGATAAATAATTTCCTTTTTAGAGATGCTTAAAACATCACCTACCAAAAGACTGGAATATTTGCTGAAATTGCCACCTTTCGATAAGATGGCCAGTCCCACAGCAATACACGCTGAAGAAAAAACGGAGATAATCGTATCTCTGGATGCCGATGCTTTACTGCTGATATAGTTTAGTAATAATGCAAAAATTACTGCAAAAATAATCATGGATAAGGTCGTATCTGCAACTCCCATCACAACGCCAAGAGCAATTCCCGTCAATGCAGAATGACCTAATGCATCTGAGAAAAATGCCATTTTGTTATTTACAATCATGGTTCCAAGGATTCCAAACAATGGTGTGATAATCAGGATTGCGATAAATGCATTCCGCATAAATCCATAAGACCACCACGCGGTAAAAAATTCTATCATCCCCGCACCTCCATATCTGTAAATACCTGTTTAAAAGCATCACTGTCATAGACTTCCTTCGGTGTTCCCTGGGTCAGCACTTTGCCATCTATGAGAACCACATGGTCTGCATATTTTCTTACATAATCAAGATCATGGGAAATCAGCAAAACTGCCAGGTCAAAATTTTCCTTCAGATATTCGATATTCCGGTAAAATAACTCCATACCATTCTGGTCAATACCAGACACCGGCTCATCCAAAAGCAGCAGATTCGGTTCATCCATCACTGCCATGGAAAGAAGTACACGCTGTAATTCCCCACCGGAAAGATTACATACCTGCTTGTCAATCAAATGCTCGGCTTCAAACATTTTTAAGCTTTCTTTGATTTCCTGATATAGCTTTTTGCTCTTATATAAAAATACCGGCCGGTTGGACTGATAGCTTGCAATCATATCATAGACACTGACCGGAGTGGATTTCTCGATATTTAGATTCTGTGGTACATAACCAATCTTAAGCTTCTGGATATGACCATTTTCCCTGTCCTTAAATTCAATGCTTCCCGTGTGTGGAATGTCATTTAAAATAGCCCGGATCAGAGTTGATTTTCCTGCTCCGTTCCGACCAATCAGTACCGTCAGTGTTCCACAATGAATATGCAGATTCACATCTGACAATATCTGCTGTTCTCCAATAGTAACACCCAGATGGTTAATCCGGATACAATGCAGTCCACATGGTTTTACTATTTTTCTCATTCTGCAAAAGCCTCCTTCAGCAGTTCCATATTATGTCTCATTGCATCAAGATAGCTGTCCTTTTCATACTCCCCGCGGGTTAAGGTATCAAGATAACATACTTTCGCATCGGTCTCCCGTTCTACCGTATCTCCCATATCTTTGCCATAGAGTTCTTCTGCCAGCACCACTAATATATCATTCTTTTCAATGGCTCCCATCACATCTGCCACTTCACCGGCACTGACCTGACGCTCCTCATCCAAATCCATGGTATAGGAAATCTCCATATCGTAGTCCTCTGCCACATAGGCATAGGCTTCATGGAAAATAACAATATGCTTTCCTGATAATTCTTCCTTTAAGGACTGCTGCTCTCTCTCTAAATCCTCAAGCTTTGCCAGATACTCCTTTGCATTGCTTTCATAGGCATCCTGATGCTTCGGATCTATCCTGCAAAGACCTTCTAAAATATTTTCCACCTGCTGTTTATATAACGCAATGCTCATCCATGCATGGGCATTCACATCTCCGTGATTGTGCCCATCTTCATGAGTATCCTCGGTATCTCCGTGGATATGCTCCTCTGCAGCATCTTCATGGGCATCTCCGTGAGCATGTTCCTCTCCTTCATCCTCTTCGGACAAAAGATTAAGTCCCTCGCAGGCATTTACAATGGAAAGATTCTTATAATCTGCTGCCACATCCGATAAAAAAGATTCTATTCCGCCACCATTTACAATAAACACATCTGCACCGGAAAGGAGCTTCATGTCTGCCGGAGTCAGCTGGTAATCGTGAAGGCAGCCGGTCTGCGGCTCACTGAGATTCTGCAAATCCACACCCGGAGTGTCTCCGATGACATTCATTGCTGCAATATACATCGGATAAAAGGATGTTACTACCGTAAGTTCACTATCCTGCTGTTTTGTCTCTTCTTTTACATATAATTGTGTCAGTCCTGCACCAGTCAATAAAAGTACCAGCAGAAGAACCGTAACAAATACATATTTATTCTTCATAGCCAACAGCCTCATCCATAATCTGCCAGATTTCTTCCCTGCCCTGCTTGGTTACTGCAGAAAACGGAACAATTACCGTCCCAGGTTTTACTTTCAGACCTTCTTTTACTGCCTTGATACATTTTGGCACCTGGCTTCTCTTCAGCTTGTCCAGCTTGGTTGCCACAATAACCGGATCAAAGCCCTGATGGATAATCCAGTCATACATCAGTTTATCATTGGCAGACGGGTCATGCCTGATATCAATTAATAAGAATACCCGGCGCAGCTGCTTTGAGGTATGCAGATAATTTTCAATCATTTTACCCCATTTTGCTTTCTCACTCTCTGCTACTTTCGCATAACCATATCCCGGCAAATCCACCAGATACATGGCATCATTGATATTATAGAAATTAATGGTCTGTGTCTTTCCCGGCTGTGCAGAGGTTCTTGCAAGGGATTTCCGGTTCATCAGTGCATTAATTAATGACGACTTTCCAACATTGGATTTTCCTGCAAATGCCACCTCCGGCAATGTATTCTCCGGAAGCTTACTGGTAACACCACACACCGTTTCCAAGTTTACTTCTTTTATAACCATTTTCTGCTCCTTTACTACTCTTTTACAAAAGCAACCTTTAAGATATCTTCGATGGTATCTGCATAGACAATTTCTAAATCCTTTTTAATCTCTGCTGAGAGTTCCTCGATATCTTTTTCATTTTTTCCCGGCACACAGACTGTCCGGATACCGGCATTTTTCGCTGCTAATGTTTTCTCTTTTAATCCACCAATCGGAAGCACTCTGCCGCGGAGGGTAATCTCTCCTGTCATGGCAACATCAGCACGCACCTTTTTCCCGGTAATGGCAGAAAGCATTGCGGTTGCCATGGTAACACCGGCGGACGGTCCATCCTTTGGTACGGCTCCTTCCGGAATGTGGATATGTATATCATGTTTGGTAAAGAAATCGTCCGGTATCTGATACTGCTCACTGACAGAACGGATATAACTGATTCCAGCCTGTGCAGACTCTTTCATGACATCGCCAAGCTGTCCTGTCAGTTTAAATTCACCTTTTCCCGGCATTACATTTACTTCAATTTCTAATGTATCACCACCGACACTGGTCCATGCCAGTCCCCGGACAATACCAACCTCGTCCTTCTCATTCTTCTTATCAAAGGTATATTTCTCTTTGCCAAGATAATGTTCTAAGTTCTTTGTGCTTATAGTAACTTTCTTTTTCTTGCCCTCGTAAATCTCTCTTGCTGCTTTTCTGCAAATTTCACCGATTTTGCGTTCTAAGTTACGCACACCGGCTTCTCTTGTATAGCTGCGAATCAGCAGCTCAATTGCACCATTCTGGAATGTAAGCTCTGATTCCTTTAAGCCATTTTTCTCAATCTGCTTTGCTATAAGATGTTCTTTTGCAATGTGAGCCTTTTCATTTTCCGTATAACTGCTTACCTCAATCAGCTCCATACGGTCTAACAGAGGTCTTGGTATTGTCTGTACGGAATTGGCTGTCGCAATAAACAATACCTCAGACAAATCTACCGGAAGCTCCACATAGTGGTCCCTGAAATGGCTGTTCTGCTCATTATCCAATACTTCCAGCAGTGCAGAAGATGTATCTCCCTTATAATCACTGCTTACTTTATCAATCTCATCTAAAAGCATCAGCGGGTTCTTTACTCCGGCACTCTTTAAACCATTGATAATTCTGCCCGGCATTGCCCCCACATAGGTCTTTCTGTGTCCACGAATCTCTGCCTCATCACGGACACCGCCGAGACAGATTCTGACATACTTTTTATTCAATGCTTTTGCCACAGAACGGGCAATGCTTGTCTTGCCGGTTCCAGGAGGTCCCACCAGACAGATAATTGGACTTTCTCCTTTATGAGTCAGATTCCGGACTGCTAAGAATTCCAGCATACGCTCTTTTACTTTTTCCAGTCCGTAGTGGTCTTCGTCTAAAATTTTCTCTGCATTAGCTAAATCTTTATTATCCTTAGAAGCCTTATTCCATGGCAGTTCCAGTAATGTCTCAATATAGCCTCTGCTGACTGCACTTTCCGAAGAACTGGATGCAATATTCTTAAAACGCTCAATCTCTTTTTTAATTCTCTCTTTAACCGTCTTATCTGCCTTCAGTTTCTTTACTTCCTCTAAAAAGTGTTCCGCATCTGACTGTGTATTATCCTCACCTAGTTCTTCCCGAATCAGTTTCATCTGTTCCCGCAAAAGATATTCCTTCTGATTCTTATCCACGCGTTCTTTCACCTTCGCCTGAAATTCATTCTTTAAGGAAATCACTTCGATCTCATTCAGCAGAATTGCCATTAAAGTCTCATACTGGGAAGTGAGATCTACTGCCTCTAAGATTTTCTGTTTCTGGGTATAATAAAGCGGCAGATTGTATGCAACCTGCTGCATCAAAGTTCCAACGTCCTGCTGTTCTTCTACCTGACGTAAGAATTCTTTGCTCATATGTCCATTGGCTTTTTGATATTTCAGTACGGTTTCCCTGATACAGCGAAGCATTGCTTCCTTCGCTTCCGGCATCAGTTCTTCCTCTTCTGCCGTTTTTTCATCAAAAAGGATGACCTCTGCCATCAGATACTTCTCCTGTGACAGAAAAGAGGCTAACTCGCCTCTTTCCAATCCTTCTACCAAAACACGCACGATTTCATTTGGCATCTTTATTACCTGCTTTACTTCAGCAATAACACCAATCTGATATAAATCATCCCTGGCCGGCTCCTCTACGGAAGCATCCTGCTGTGTAATCAGGAATATTTTCTGGTCTCCAACCATCGCCTCTTCTATGGCATGAATGGAACGGTCCCTGCTAATATCAAAATGAGCCACCATTCCCGGCAGAATGGTCATTCCACGAAGTGCAACTGCCGGTAAATGAATTACTGTCCTGCTCATCTTTTTCTCCTCTTTTTTATGCGTTACGATATTCTATCTCCGCTTTCTTGTCTTCTACCGTTTCTTTTGTAATGGTGCATTTTACAATACTCTCATCAGAAGGAATCTGATACATTAAATCCATCATGGTATCTTCCATAATTGCACGAAGTCCACGGGCACCGGTCTTACGGGCTAAGGATTTCTCTGCAATTGCTTCTACTGCATCATCTTCAAATTCCAGCTCTACACCGTCAATTTCAAACAGCTTCTTATACTGCTTAATCAGTGAATTCTTCGGCTCCTTTAAGATACGGATTAACGCTTCCTTATCTAGCTGCTCTAAGGATACATTTACCGGAACACGTCCGATAAACTCCGGAATCAGACCGAATTTAATAAAATCTCCCGGCAGTACCTGCTTTAAGACTTCGCTCAGATTACGCTCGGTACGGTCTGCAATATCTGCGTTAAAGCCGATGGATTTCTGATCCATACGCTGCTCGATAATCTTCTCTAATCCATCAAATGCTCCACCACAGATAAATAAAATATTCGTAGTATCAATCTGGATTAATTCCTGCTGTGGATGCTTTCTTCCACCCTGTGGTGGAACGGAAGCCACAGTTCCCTCTAAGATTTTTAATAATGCCTGCTGTACACCTTCACCGGACACATCTCTGGTAATGGATACATTTTCAGATTTCTTCGTAATCTTATCAATCTCATCGATGTAAATAATACCGCACTGGGCGCGCTCGATATTGTAATCTGCTGCCTGAATCAGTTTCAGAAGGATATTCTCTACGTCTTCACCGACATAGCCTGCTTCTGTTAATGTGGTGGCATCTGCAATGGCAAACGGTACATTTAAGACTCTTGCCAGTGTCTGTGCCAGAAGGGTCTTACCGGAACCGGTCGGTCCTAACATCAGAATGTTACTCTTCTGCAATTCCACATCATTCATATCTACATCAGAAGTAATTCTTTTATAGTGATTATATACGGCTACAGAGAGGACTTTTTTGGCTTCGTCCTGACCGATTACATATTCATCTAAAAATTTCTTCATCTCTTCCGGTTTAATCAGGTTGATTTCTTCTAAATCTTCCTTTCCTTTTCCGGAAATCTCCTCATCTTCGAATTCCTCCTCTATGATTTCTGCACAGATGTCCACGCATTCATCACAGATATATGCACCGTTTGGTCCTGCAATCAGCTTGCGTACCTGATCCTGTGATTTTCCGCAAAAGGAACATCTGATTTTGTCCTCGCTATTTCTTCCTGCCATCTTTCCACCTCGATTATTTCCATCTATCTTTTCTAAATCCTTCGTAAAAAAGGTAAAGGCTGCCCGTAGTCGAATTCCGCATATGTGCTTCGGATAATCCGCCCAGAGACAGCCTCTTTCTTATTTCTCTTATCTTGCTGTAATTACACCGTCAATCAGGCCATACTCCTTTGCCTCTTCTGCGGACATATAATAGTCACGCTCTGTATCTGCGGCAATTACATCATATGGCTTTCCGGTATTTGCAGCTAAAATCTCGTTCAAACGTTTCTTGGTCTTTAAGATATTCTCTGCTGCAATCTGAATCTCAGTTGCCTGTCCTTTTGCTCCACCGGAAGGCTGATGTATCATAATCTCTGCATTTGGTAATGCAAATCTCTTTCCTTTTGTTCCACCGGACAACAGGAATGCACCCATGCTGGCTGCAAGTCCGATACAAATTGTAGATACATCACATTTGATATACTGCATGGTATCATAAATTGCCAATCCGCCTGTTACAATTCCACCCGGAGAATTGATGTATAACTGAATGTCTTTTCCCGGATCTTCGGACTCTAAGAATAAAAGCTGTGCCACTACCAGACTGGCTGTGGTCTCATTTACCTCTTCACCAAGGAAAATAATTCTATCCTTTAATAATCTGGAGTATATGTCGTAACTACGCTCTCCTCTGCTGGTCTGTTCAATGACATAAGGTACTAAACTCATATGATAACCTCCATTTCTACCATACATTCTGCTGCAACTTTATCTCTGTTTCAAGTGATTTGCGTAAAACAGACCGACCTGATTCCAAGTCAGTCTGTCTCTTTACGTGCTTCTCTTATGCTTCTGCATTAGCTGCTTCTGCTTCTTTTTCTTTCTTAGTCTTAGCTTTTGCTCTTTCTTTTACATTGTCCATAATGAACTGAACTGCTTTTTCAATCGCAATATCACGTTTCATGGATTCTTTCTCGTTATCGCCAACATACTCTTTGAGCTTATCCGCTTCCATTCCGTATGCTTTTGCCATCTTCTCAATTTCAGCATTTACATCATCTTCTGTAATCTCGAAGTTTTCTTCTTTTGCAATCTGCTCTAATACTAAGCTGCTCTGGATTCTTGTTAATGCTTCCGGACGAACCTGTTCTTTCATCTTGTCCATAGTCATTCCGGAGAACTGCATATACTGGTCAAAGCTTAATCCCTGCTGTGCAAGTCTCTGGGCAAATTCCTGAATCATATTCTGTACCTGTGATTCAATCATTGCATCCGGGATTTCCATCTCAGATTTCTCGATAATCTTCTTGATTGCTTCGTCCTCTTTGGTACGTTTTGCATTGTTCTCTTTGGTCTCTTCTAAGTTCTTCTTCACGCTCTCTTTGTACTCTTCTAAGGTTTCGAACTCAGAAACATCAGATGCGAACTCATCGTTTAACTCTGGAAGTTCTTTTGTCTTAATCTCGTTAATCTTAACTTTGAATACTGCTGGTTTTCCAGCTAAATCTTCTGCATGATATTCCTTCGGGAATGTAACGTTTACTTCTACCTCATCGCCAGTGTTCTTTCCTACTAACTGATCTTCGAATGTATCGATGAAGGAATGGGAACCGATCTCTAATGGATGATTCTCTCCTTTTCCACCTTCAAATGCGACACCGTCTACGAATCCTTCGTAGTCGATAACTGCTGTATCACCTTCTGCAACAGGTCTGTCTGTTACAGTTACAGTTCTTGCATTGTTATTTCTTTCTCTCTCTAATGCTTCTGCAACTTCTTCATCAGATACGGATGTATCAATCTTTGTTACAGTTACACCATTATATTTGCCAAGTTTAACTTCTGGTCTCTTTGCAACTTCTGCTGTGAAGATGAATGGTTTTCCTTTTTCTAACTGAACCACATCAACCGTTGGCTGGGAAACGATATCTACACCGCTCTCATCGATAGCTGCCGGATAAGCTTCCTGCATCATGATATTTGCAGCATCTTCATAGAAGATTTCCGGACCATACATTTTCTCTACCATAGCCATTGGAACTTTTCCTTTACGGAATCCAGGGATGCTGATTTTGTTTTTCTGCTTATTGTATGCAGCTTTCAAAGCCTCTGCCACTTTATCTTCTGCCACTTCAATTGTAAGCTTTACCATATTTTTCTCTAAATTTTCAACCTGTACACTCATTCTTGTTTCTTCCTCCTTATAACTATATATAAAATATACATGTACAAATATTTTCTTATCTTACGACTGCTCCCTAAAAATAGGCATACTTAGAGCTACTAACAGTCATTTAGAGATTATAACACACCGTTTGTAAAATTACTAGCTTTTTTTTCTGTACAAGATTTTAACCCGATTTCAATTGGTGACAGTCATGTAAAAAGCCCCCGGGAAATGCACTTTCGCGCTTTTCCCGAAGGCTTTTTGTCTTTCTTCTTATTTAGACATCTGCTCTTCCTGTCTCATGATCATTTTCTTAACCATTTCTCCACCGATAGAGCCAGCCTGTCTGGATGTCAGGTCACCGTTGTATCCCTCTTTTAAAGGTACTCCGATTTCAGATGCAACCTCCTGTTTAAAACGGTGCATTGCCTCTTTTGCCTGTGGCACTGCCATCTGGTTACTTGAATTAGAACTGTTTGTTCCGCTCATTTGTTTCTACCTCCATAGTTTCTTCTCTTTGTTATCTATTTTCAGATAAGCTTTTGTTAGTTGCTTATCCTGTTTTTAGTATGGCTTCCAGAGAATAAATTATGTTGGTAAGTTCTGGTTATTTTTATTTAAAATACATGATATTTGCTTCCATCGCATCAATATCTGCCTGTGGATCCAGCCACTTTACAATAGCCATGGCAAATTCAATGGCTGTTCCCATGCCCCGGCTGGTAACGATGTTGCCATCTACTGCAACTTTTTCTGCTCCGACCTTGGCTCCAAGAAGCTTTTCTTCAAAACCAGGATAGCTGACTGCATGTTTACCCTCTAATATTCCATTCTCACCCAATACGCTTGGTGCAGCACAGATTGCTGCAGTAAGTTTGCCGCCTGCTGCATAAGATGTAATCACTTTCTTTACAATTTCATGCTTTCCGAGATTTAAGGTTCCAGGCATTCCGCCCGGCAGTACAATTCCATCATAGCTGTCAAAATCAGCTTCCTCTGCCAGTACATCTGCTGCAAACGTAATTCCGTGGGCTCCTGCCACTTCTTTCTTTCCGGTAATGGAAATCATATCAATCGCAATTCCTGCTCTGCGTACCACATCCACTACGGTAAGTCCTTCAATCTCTTCACAGCCATCCGCCATAAAAATTCCGATTTTCTTCATATTATCTTCCTCCTGTTTTCTATTCTCTTCTGATATTACATTTTCTGATATTAAATTTTCTAACACGAAATTTTTCTATGCTGTCTCTTATGTTAGCATGGTTACTGCGCTTTTTCAATTCCATGGTTGCAGTGGATTTTAAAATATTTTACAATAAATGTATCATTATTTTCCTGACTATATGGAGGCTATTATGGAAATTGAACGTAAATATTTAATTGATGAGATTCCTTTTGATTTAAAAGACTATTCCTGCAAAGTCATTGAGCAGGGGTATCTCAATACGGACCCTGTAGTGCGGGTGCGCCGCTCCAATGACAAATATATTCTTACTTACAAAGGCTCCGGTCTTATGGTGCGGGAAGAATATAATCTTCCTCTGAATGAAGAGGCTTACCGGCATCTGATTCAAAAAGCAGATGGTATTATCATTTCCAAGAAGCGCTATCTGATTCCATTGACTGGCAGGCTGACCATTGAGCTTGATATTTTCGAAGGAGACCTTGCTCCGTTGAAATTAGCCGAAGTGGAATTTGAAACAAAAGAAGAAGCTGAATCCTTCCTTCCACCGAAGTGGTTTGGGAAAGATGTCACCTTCTCCTCTGATTATCACAACAGCACTTTGAGTCGTGTGGGATTGCCTACCTAAGGCGGGTAGTCTCATAACGGCACATGGTTGCCACGCACTGCTTTAACTGTATATAACGGTCGGTTAAATCTCCTTCCGGAATCACCACATCCAATACTACGGAAAAATCATTAATCAGACGGTCTGTAATATCATTTTCCATCTCATTTAAAATCTTATATTTCTCCTCATAAGTATCTGCATCTAAGAAACGCAACAGGAACGGATTCGCCTGCTCTTCGGATTCTGAAGTTCCCTGCGGCTGGGCTGTTGCCTGCGGCTGTGTTGTCTCCTGACTAACCTTTACCGCTTCCTGTGGAGTTGCTTCTTCCTGCAGTTTTACTTTTTCAAATCTGTATTTCTGCTCTGCTGCCGGATATTTCTCATGATCAACTTCGCTTACAAACATGGCAAGCGGTCTTGCATATACTTTATAAGCTCCGTAAAGTGCCTGATAAATCACCAGTTCTTCTCTTGTTTCGCTGTGTGTTGCTATGGCTACAATCTGATATAATTTTCCTTTAAAATGTCTGTAAATCTCCCCGGTTGCCGGTCTTCTGTCTTCCATTGCTGTCATCCTCCACTTATCTATGCTCTTTACTGTAATTCAAAACGGTTTAACATTTCAATTCCTTCTGCCACAAAATCTCTTTCAAAATTCAGATTGCCGCTGAAGCCAGTTACCATCAGCTCCTGCACTTTCTTCATATTATCACTTTGTGGAATATCATAAGTAAATTCCATCGGTTCTATTACTTCCATGGCAGACATTTCCTCTGCCGCTGCAGACTGATATTTTTCCGCCAGCCGGTTCTTTAACTGCTGCTGTGCCTGCTGTCTGTTCATCTGCGGATCAGGTGCCTGCTGATACATGGGATGCGGCTGGACTGGTGCCTGCTGATATGCCCGTTGTGGCTGGTTCATGGTCTGCTGATATGTATGCTGCTGGTTTGGCACCTGCTGATATGTACGCTGTGGCTGGTTCATCTGCGGACGATATATCTGCTGTGGCGGCCGCCCCTTTGCCGGATTATTTCCACGCCTGTTTTGATTATTGCTTTGCTTTACACTCTGGGACAAAGCAACATATATGATAATAATGATAAATACAATAAAAAGTCCCATATAAAAACCTTCCTTTTTCTTTCCTTTTTGAGTTTTTTCTTTTCAAGTTTACCCTATTATTTTATTATACTCAAACAAACCAGCTAAGACAACAACTCATTCTATAATTTTTTCTTGCTGTCAGACTGTCTTTTCGTTGCTTTGACACAATCACAGGACTGTCTGTCGAGTACGGATGCAGATAAAGCCTGCAAGGGACACTGCCTTTCTCCATTTGGCAATGGACAAAACGGAGTAAAATTACTATAATAGATAAATAAGATTTATCGAAAATTATTTAAATCAGGAATAGGAATTTTATTATGTTTGGGAAATTTGAAAAACGTATGTCCGGTACACAGATGATAGCGCTTGGTTTTCTATTGCTCATCTTTATCGGAACCATACTTCTGATGCTTCCGGTTTCCAGCCGGAATGGTGAATGGACTCCATTTATAACTGCCCTTTTCACCTCAACCAGTGCTACCTGTGTAACCGGTCTGGTTCTGGTTGACACCTTTACCCACTGGAGCATTTTCGGACAGCTTGTTTTATTAGTTCTGATTCAGATTGGTGGTCTTGGTTTTATCACCATTGGTATTACTGTTTCTTTGATGTTACGCAAGAAAATCGGGCTGAAACAGCGTGGTCTTATTAAAGAAAGTTTAAACACCCTTGAAATCGGCGGTGTCGTGCGGCTTGTCCGCCGTGTCATCGGAGGCACGTTTCTTTTTGAAATGTCGGGTGCATTCATTCTTACACTGCGTTTTCTGAAAGACATGGATGTTTTACATGCCATCTATTATGGTATCTTCCATTCTATTTCAGCCTTTTGTAATGCAGGATTCGATTTAATGGGGCGTTACAGTCCATTTTCATCCATTACCAGATTCTACAATGATCCTATAGTAATTCTTACCATCAGTGCCCTGATCCTGATTGGTGGTATTGGTTTCTTTGTATGGAATGACCTTAGGGAACACGGGCTGCATTGCCGCCACTATGCCCTGCAGACCAAAATGGTTTTAAGTGCTACTGCAGTCTGCCTCTTTGGCGGCACGCTGCTCTTTTATCTTTTTGAGCATAACCGCTTATTTGCCGGTATGAGTTTCGGAGAACAGCTTTTGAATTCTTTCTTCTGTACTGTTACCCCACGAACTGCCGGTTTTAACGCTGTTGATAATGGTGCGTTAAGCGAAAGCAGTAAATTTCTTTCTATTGTATTTATGTTTATCGGTGGTGCCCCGGGTTCTACCGCCGGCGGTGTAAAGGTTACAACCATATTTGTTCTATTGTTATCCGTACGTTCCACCTTAACCCGTACTACCGGAACAAATATTTTCGGACGCAGACTGGAAGAATCTGTTATCACCAAATCAGTCGTCGTCCTTATGTTCCAGTTGACGCTGGCACTCAGCGCCACACTGGCAATTACTGCTATTTCCGGTTATCCAGTCATTGATGTGGCTTTTGAAGCATTTTCAGCTCTTGACACTGTCGGAATGTCAACCGGTATTACAAGCAGCCTTAGTACCAGCTGTCATATCATTCTAATTCTGTTAATGTATTTAGGACGACTGGGAAGCCTTTCCTTTGCCTTATCATTTACGGATAAGAAAAGGATTGCGCATGTGATGCAGCCGGTAGAAAAAATCAATGTCGGTTAATATCAAATATCTTGATTATACTAGGAGGATTCTATGAAATCATTTTTAATTATTGGACTGGGCCGATTTGGCACTCACCTTTGCAAAGACTTATCCAAACTGGATAATGAGATTATGGTTGTGGACGAGAATGAAGCCGTAATGGAAGATGTTCTCTCTTTTGTCACCAGTGCAAAAATTGGCGACTGCACCAATGAAAAAGTACTTGCCACTTTAGGTGTTGGCAATTTTGACGTCTGCTTTGTCTGTATCGGAAGTAATTTCCAGAGCAGCTTAGAGATTACAAGCCTGCTTAAGGAAATGGGTGCCAGATATGTCGTAAGCAAAGCAAACCGTGATATTCATGCCAAATTTCTACTGCGGAACGGTGCTGACGAAGTTATCTACCCTGACCGGGATATCGCTGAAAAAACTGCAGTCCGTTTCTCTGCCGACCAGGTCTTTGACTACTTTGAATTAGGCGGTGGCTTCTCCATTTATGAGATTCCGCCATTACCAGAATGGATTGGAAAGAGTATTAAGGATCTAAATTTCCGTGCCTGCTATCATGCCAATATCATCGGTATTAAAACAGATGGTGTCATGAGCCTGCTGCCGGATGCCAATTATATTTTTAAAGACACGGACCATCTGATGATATTAGGCCACAGAAATGACATCGATAAAATTTTAAAGAAACTGTAAAACTACAGAAAACATTCTTTACAAGTCCAGCGTTTTCCCACTACCCGCATAAGCATTGAAAGAAGAGGTATCCGATGCCCGAATCATCAGATACCTCTTCTTTCTCATATTCTGCTACAATATTGTTCCTAAGGCTCCTCTGCCTCACTGATTTCTAAATATGCTTTTACAACCTGTACCAGCTTCTCATAACTTAAGGATGTAGTGTCCAGACAGAAATCGTAATTTCTGGCATCGTTCCACTCCCTGCCGGTATAGTATTTGTAATAATCTGCGCGATACTTATCAATGGTGTCTATCTTCTTTTCAATATCCTTCTTAGTTCCACCATTCTGCTGCATGACACGTTCAATGCAGTCCTTACGCGGTGCGTAGAAAAACAGACTCTTTACATAATCACAATCTTTTAAAACATAATCCGCACAACGTCCGATAATAATACAGGACTCTTCTTTGGCTACCTCACGGATAATTTTCGCCTGATAGTTAAAGAGATTGTCGTTGGATACAAACTCATCACTATCCGGTGGAAGCACTTCCCCATGATATGCTTTCTTCGCAATACGAAACAGTGGCATCTTACGCAGTTTCTCATCTGCCTCTCCAAACAATGCCTCATTGATTCCGCTTTCATCAGAAGCCATTCTTATTAACTCACGGTCATAGCAATGAATTCCAAGTTCTTCTGCCAGCTTCTTACCCAGCGTTCTTCCGCCGCTTCCATAACTTCTTGCAATGGTTATTACCGTATGTTTCATATTTAACACCTACTCTCCTAAATATGCCTTTTTAATAGACTCATTATTCATAAGCTCTTTGGCATCACCGCTCAATACAATTTTACCTGTTTCCAGTACATATGCACGGTCTGCAATCGATAATGCTTTCTTTGCATTCTGTTCTACCAATAGAACAGTTGTACCGGATGCAGATATTTCTTTGATAATGTTAAAAATCTCTTCTACAAAGATTGGAGACAATCCCATGGACGGCTCATCCATAAGGATGATCCTCGGCTTACTCATCAACGCCCGGCCCATGGCAAGCATCTGCTGTTCGCCACCACTTAAGGTTCCAGCCAGCTGATTCTTACGTTCCTTTAATCTTGGAAAGCTCTTGTATACACGCTCTAAAGACTCTGCAATTTCCTGCTTATCTTTTCTGGTATATGCACCCAGCTTTAGGTTCTCATATACAGAAAGCTCTGCAAATACACGTCTTCCTTCCGGAACATGTGCCATTCCCATGGATACAATCTTGTGTCCCGGAACCTTGGTGATATCTGTTCCTTCAAAAAGAATGCTTCCCTTTTTGGCACTGAGCATTCCGGTGATTGTCTGCAGTGTAGTTGTCTTACCTGCACCATTGGCTCCGATTAATGCAATGACTTCTCCTTCATTGACATCAAAGGAAATCCCTTTAATTGCCTGAATCACGCCGTAATATACTTCCAAATCTTTTATTTCAAGCATTGCCATTTTATCATCCCTCCTATTCGCCCAGATATGCCTTGATAACCTGTGGATTATTCAATACGTCACTGGTATTTCCGCTTGCCAGTACCTGGCCGAAGTTCAATACAGTCAGTTTCTCACAGATACCGGATACCAGTTTCATATCATGTTCAATCAGAAGAATGGTCATATCAAATTCATCCCTTACAAAGCGGATGGTATCCATTAATTCTTTGGTTTCATTTGGGTTCATGCCGGCTGCCGGCTCATCTAAAAGCAGAAGTTTTGGTTCAGTTGCCAGTGCTCTTGCAATCTCCAGTTTACGCTGTTTACCATACGGAAGATTGGATGCCAGATAATCTGCTTCATCCTCAAGACCAAATACCTTTAACAGCTCCATTGCCTTTTCATTCATCTCTGCTTCTACTTTAAAATACTTCGGAAGTCTTAGGATTCCGGTTAAAGTAGAATAAGTATGATGATTATGCAGTCCGACTTTTACATTATCCAGCACGGACTGGTCTTTAAAAAGGCGGATATTCTGGAAGGTTCTTGCAATTCCGGCTTTATTAATATCTATGGTTTTCTTTCCGGTAATATCTTTTCCATCCAGTACAATGCTTCCATCATCCGGTTTGTATACACCGGTAAGCATATTAAATACGGTTGTTTTACCTGCACCGTTCGGTCCAATCAGTCCGTATAACTGACCTTTTTCAATCTGCATTTCAAATCCGTCTACCGCCCGGAGTCCACCGAAGGAAATTCCAAGATTCTTTACTTCTAACATTGCCATCTTATTGTACCTCCTTCGTTTTCTTTGCAAATAAATTCTTCAAAGAATGTGTCTGTCTCCAGGTAATTGCTGCCGGTGCCCAGTTAAAGAGCATCATTGCAATCAGAACAATTGCGTAAATCAGCATACGGTAATCACGCAGTCCACGCAATACTTCCGGAAGCATGGTCAGTACTACGGCTGCAATAATGGAACCACGGAAGCTTCCCATTCCACCGAGTACGACAAATACCAGAATCATGATGGACATATTGTATCCAAAGTTTGCCGGCTGGGCAATCAGGCTGGAAAGGTTATGTGCATAAAGCACTCCGCCTGCTCCTGCGATTGCTGCTGAAATAGTAAATGCCATCAGTTTAAACTTTGTAATATTAATGCCAACGGATTCTGCTGCAATACGGTTATCACGGATTGCCATGATAGCACGGCCGCTTCTGGAATTAACCAGATTAAATACTACAAACAATGCAACCAGAATTAAAATAACACCGATTAAGAAAGTAGACTGTCTTGGTGTTCCGGTGATTCCCTTTGCACCATCGATAATCATTTCTCCGGTTCCCGACATATTAAGAGTCTTGTTGTCATTGATAGCAAAATGCAGACCGTTTTCATCTTTGCCTACATAAAGAACATTGATGACATTCTTGATAATCTCTCCAAATGCCAGGGTTACGATTGCAAGGTAATCGCCTCTTAAACGAAGTACCGGAATTCCGATTAAGAATCCAAAGAATGCTGCAACAGCAGTTCCGATTAATAAAGCGATGATAAAACGCAGGGTTGGATTCATCGGTGAATTTTCCATACATCTGGTAAAGAAAGCACTGGAAAATGCGCCGACACACATAAAGCCTGCATGACCAAGACTTAATTCACCCAGATAGCCTACACAGAGGTTCAATCCGATTGCAACGATAGAATAAGTACAAAGTGGTACCAAAAGTCCCTGCATCAGACTGGACATGCTTCCGGTTGCTACCAGAATCTGTACTACGGCAAAAATGACGATTACCATAGCATATGTAATCAGATTACTCTTTGTTGTCTTCTTCATTGTTTTAAAATTCATTTTACTCATTCCTGCCACCTACACTTTCTCATGGATTGGCTTACCAAGAATACCGGTAGGCTTAACCAATAACACAATAATCAACACGGCAAAAACGATAGCATCGGAAAGCTGTGAAGAAATATAAGCTTTTCCTAAGATTTCGATAATACCAAGAAGGATTCCTCCGATAAATGCTCCCGGAATGGAACCGATTCCACCAAATACAGCTGCAGTAAATGCTTTGATACCAGGCATAGCGCCGGTATATGGAGTCAGTGTCGGATATGCTGAACACAGTAACACACCTGCAATTGCCGCAAGTCCGGAACCAATTGCGAAAGTAAGTGAAATTGTCCCGTTTACATTTACCCCCATAAGCTGTGCTGCATCCTTATCCTCAGATACTGCCAGCATTGCCTGTCCTGCTTTTGTCTTTTTAATAAAAATCATCAGACCAATCATGATAACAATACATGCCAGGACTGCCACTACCGTAACACCGGTTATGGTAATTCCGCCAATCTTGATATT
Organism: Roseburia sp. AF22-2LB; assembly: GCF_003461125.1. Lineage (NCBI taxonomy): Bacteria > Bacillati > Bacillota > Clostridia > Lachnospirales > Lachnospiraceae > Roseburia > Roseburia sp. AF22-2LB. Next base: position 26,593 of record NZ_QTWM01000005.1, on the reverse strand, counting down.
CTGCAGTGGAACCACAGAACTAAAGGATTTGGTATCTGCACCAAATATCAGTAATGCAATATTCTGCAGCAAATAGCTGACACCAATTGCGGTAATCAATACTGCCAGTGGAGATGCCTTACGCAAAGGCTTATATGCCACCTTTTCAATTATCACGCCAAGCACAGTGCAGACTACAACTGCAAGGATTACGCTCAAAAGCGGGTTCATGTTCATGCCGCTCATTGTCATAAATACGACATAGCAGCCAATCATGATAACATCACCATGGGCAAAATTCAGCATCTTAGCAATTCCATACACCATGGTGTAACCCAGTGCAATGATTGCATAGATGCTGCCAAGGCTGATACCGTTGATTAAATACGTTATGAATCTCATAACAACACCTCTTGCTTTCTCTTAGAATATATACCTCTATAATACATAAAAGGGGCTGCCATTGGCAACCCCTCTTTGGCTTATCTGATAAAATACATTACATTCCTACGTATTCACCATTCTGAATTACAACCGCTTTAGGATCTTTGTTTACTTCACCAGTTGCTGACCATGTCATTCCGCTACCTGTTGCACCATCAATGCTGACTTTTGTAATTGCATCTTTTAATAAATCACAAATATCAGAAGCACTCATATCCGGTGTTGCATTTGCTTCTTCCAATGCTGCTTTGATTGCATAAATTGCATCATAAGCATCCGCTGCAAACTGGTTTGGTGTATCTTTATATTTCTCTTCATATTTAGAAACGAAGTTTGCAGTTTTTTCATCTTTCGAATCTGCTGCAAACGGTGTTAATAACATAAGTCCTTCTGCTAAAGAAGTATCAAAGTTCTTAACACCTAAGATTCCGTCCATACCGTCGCATCCGAAGAATGTCGGTGCATATCCCATAGAATCTGCCTGGGTTAAGATAATAGATGCTTCTGTATAGTAGATTGGAAGGAATACCAAATCTGCTTCTGCATCTTTTGCTTTCTGTAACTGTGTAGAAAAATCTGTCTTGGAATCTGCAGTAAATGCTTCTTCTGCAACTACCTCAAAGTTCTGGTTTGCTGCTTCTTCTACGAATTTTGCTTCGATACCTGATGAATAGATATCTGAACTATTGTAAATAATTGCCACTTTCTTGGCAAGGTTATTCTCACCAATATACTGTGCGGATTTTGTTCCCTGTGCAGGGTCTGTAAAGCATACCTGGAATACATTGTCGTTCTTGATTACATCTGTAGATGATGCAGATGGTGTAATCTGGAACATATTATCTGCTGCAGTTAAATCTGCCACAGATACACAAGGACCTGTTGTAACAGTTCCCATTAATACCTGCATACCCCAGTCTTTTAAGGTGTTGTATGCGTTTGCTGCTTTTTCAGGGTCTCCCTGATCATCCTGGAAATTATATTCAATCTGATGACCGTTAATTCCACCGGCTTCATTAATCTCATCGACAGCAATCTGTGCACCGTTCTGAACGGCTGTTCCGTAAATTGCTGCATCACCGGTAACCGGTCCAATTCCTCCGATATAGAATGCATCTTCATTTTTTGCTTCTTTTGAGCCACAACCTGCAAGGCATCCAACTGCCATCGCTGCGACCAGTATTACACTGACTATTTTTTTCTTCATAATAGTTCCTCCTTTAACTCCTAGGTTTCATGTGCCTTATCTTACTACATGAAAATTTGAAAAGCAATACTCATTTTCCCTGCTACTCCTTGATTTTTCTAGGTTTTTCATATGCTTTGCCGCGTTAAAGTGCTAAAGACGCATTGATTTTACTAGGTTGATTTATTTTAATATATAACCACGGGTTATATATCGCATTCCAAACCGGTATAGTTTAAAACTGCTCATAAATAAACGCCGGTGCTGCAGAATCCTTTGCCAGCATAAAATGCATCCATAGAATCATCAGCAGCAGGTAAAAGAAAATCACTTTACCAAGAAATACTGCCTTCTCATTCTGTCTTATCTTTCCGATAAAATTCATAAATCGCTTCATTTAAATCTACCAGTCCTTTCAATGCTGGATGGGAATTATCCTCAAAGTAATACTCCGTATATTCATTTCCACTTAAATCGGCACACTGCGCACCATAATCTTCTGCAATGCTTTTTATCTTTTCATAAAATGCGTCCCGCTCTTCTGCCGTCAGCTCCGTATAATCATACCAGTATCCGTTAAAAGGAAGGATTACTACCAAAGGCTCGATTCCCTCCTCCCTGCAAATTGACAGAAAACATTCCAAATCCGAAAACTCCATGGAATCCAAGGTGTACTTCGGATTCTTGTGTTTTCCGTTGGCAATCAGCGTCTGGTAAGTTCCTTTATATACGCTGTCAAACATGCCATAGTCGTTGCCATCCGAAAGCTTATGTCCTTCTGTTTCAGCTTCCTTTCGAAGCTGCTCCCAGGTAGCCTGTGACAGCTTTGCACCACTTTCCTTGCTCCTATGATTGCTGATTCCATCCATCAGTGCCTCTGCCATCACTTTATAATTATTCTTTTCTTCCAACAGTACCTTATGAAAATCTGCTTTTTTCTGCTCCAGCCAGCCTAGTTGTTCTGCTGTATTATCATCCTTCGGCTGATACCATTCCCGGGCCTTTTTTACTCTTTCTGACATGTTTTCATTATCTGCCATGATATTTTGCAGTCTGCCATTGATATAATCTTTGGTTTCCTGACTGATATCCGGGTTTTCCAGCAATGCAATATATTCTTCTTCTGAAAAAGCAGCTTCAAACGCCGTGGATTTTACTCCATTTTCTTTAAACCACTGGGGCGAAACGATTAATACTGCCTTCTTATTGGCTGCCTGACTGCCCACCGCGCCCAGCGTAATGGCATGGGTCAGGCTCTGATACCCTGCTTTTCCTACATAAATGGGATCCATATCCGCGCCATCAAAAATCGTATCTCCATGGAATCCACTGCCCTGTCCATGCCGCAGCTCCGAAGAGCCGAATATCAGCAATGCATTTTCATCGGCAGCCATCTTCTTTAATGTACTGCCGCTTTGGGATTTTGCATCACTGACCCAGGTGCCTGCTTTTCCCTCTGCCGAAAAAACTCTGCCGCTGTATAAATGCAGTCCCACTATCGTAAGTGCGCATAACAGCAGTGAAACTGCAAATGCTTTTATCGTTTTCATGCTTACTTCTCCTGTGCTTTCGCTTCTACCAGTGCGATAATTTTCTCCGGTGTATCCATATCCTCTCTTGTTACTTCCGATGGTGAAATTACAACACCAAGGTTATCCTCAAGTTCCACCAGAAGTGCTACAAAGCTTAAGGAATCCAGTAAATCCTCTTCAAAAAGATTCATCGTAAGGTCTTCCCGGATGCTGTCATCCTCACATACTTTTTCAATAATATCCAAAATCTTTTCTTTCATCTTATAATCTCCTTTTTCTCTTTCTATTTTTCTTTGCAAACGATTCTGCATCTAAAATTTTTCTTCTATATATAAGTTGGGATAACCTAAATTGTAATAAAATGTCCTGAGAAAATCAGGAAGCCAAACATCACCAGATTTAATGTGATTCCCCATGATGCCAGTGCATACCAGGTTTTCTTCTTATATTTCTTATAGAACTTCGACTTCTTCTGATAGATTTCCGTAACTGCCAGCAATATGCCATGATAGAGTCCGTACAAAATATAATGCACCGTCAGACCATGCCACACACCCATCACTAGCATATTGATAAGAAAGCCTGCTGCCGCACCATTTAATCTGCTTTTAAACCATTTTTTGTGCATGGATAACATCATAAATCTGGAAAAGACAAAATCCCGAAACCACTCGGACAGGGAAATATGCCACCTTGCCCAGAATTCTTTCATATCCCGGCTGATAAACGGTTTCTTAAAGTTATCCGGTACGCAGATGCCAAGCATATAGCCGGTTCCCACTGCCATCAGACTGTATCCCGCAAAATCAAAAAACATATAAAAACCATAGCTGTATGCATAACAAACCATATTCCCTGCTGTCCGGTTCATGAACTGATTCATAATCTGATAGAAGAAGTCTGCAAATACGAATTTATATGCTGCTCCTAAAACAAGCTTCTGTAAACCAATTCCAAACCGCTCAAGATATTCTCTTCTTTCCGGCACATTATGATAATCCTCCAAGAATCTTCTGCTCCGGTCAATGGGTCCGCAGCTAAAGGTTGGAAAGAAGATTAAAAATGCCGTAAAATCAAGGAATTTCACATCTTCTATGGTGCCATCATAAAGTTCAATGATAATCTGCACCACCCGGAAAGTAAGATAAGAAATTCCAGTAAACTGAAAAAGATTCATCTCCCTTAACCATGGAAGGTCACATAGTTTACATAATGCAAGTGGCAGGATGGAAAGCAGCACAAAGCTGCGATAAAATGCTGCCTTTCTTCCATATTTCTTTCTTATGTATTCATATCCTCTGACCAGCATCCACTCAATCAGAAAGTATCCTGCGAAATATGCAAGCGCCGTCAGATTTCCGCCTAACACGCAGACAACCATTACACCAGATACGATAAGGTTATACCAGTGCAGGCTCCTTTCCATACAGCCAAGAATCAATGCGAAAAGCAATAACAGAATCAATGTGCCAAAGAATGGTGCTCCGCTATAAAAACTCATTCTGCCAGACCTCCAAGATATTTTCGGTCTGCCTTTCCATGGTTATTCATTGGCATGGTTTCGATATATTTTATTTTCTTTGGGATCATATAAACCGGAAGGAATTCCTTCAGACCGTTTTTTACCTGTCTTGAAATCTCAGATGCTTTCTTTCCTGCCATCTGTGCTCCTGTCACAAATGCCGTCAGGCTCTTTACCTTTCCTTCTTCCAGATTCGGCACTACGACAGCATGGTCAATCTGAGGAAGTCTTACCATGTTATTCTCAATATCTTCAATTTCAATGCGGTATCCATGCAGCTTCACCTGCAAATCGATTCTTCCATTATAATAAAGCTGCCCGCCTTTTAAATATCCGGCATCTCCGGTCTTATAACCCCGGTAAGCTTTTCCATCACGGATACAATGGAAAAATGCCTTCTTTGTCAAATCTGCTCTCATATAATAACCACAGCTTACCGTATCTCCGATAATAACAATCTCGCCCTGTTCTCCTTCCGGCAACACTTTTCCGGCTTTATCCCAGATTTCGATATAAGTTCCTGGCTTTTCATGGCCTACCGGAAGGGATTTGCCCCGGGCAATGGTCTCCTGCAATAACTTCTCTGTTATAGTCACATCCGTGACTGCCACCGTAGATTCTGTCGGGCCATATGTATTGATGATAACTGCCTCCGGGAAACGTTCCTTTAACTTCTCTACCGTAGCTGTAGTAAGCACTTCCCCGCAGAATAAGAAAAGTTTTAAGGCTTTGATCTTTTCCCCACAAAAATTCCGGTCTGCCAGACACATATCCGCAAAGGACGGTGTCGATACCCAGATTTCTATTTCTGACTGTTCTAAGAAGCCCAACATCTCACTATAGTCACTCTGCATCTTCTTATCCATGGTATAAAGCGTTCCGCCACAGACCAGGGAAGTGTATAAATCCATTACCGATAAATCAAAAGAAAATGGTGCCTGATTCATAAAATGGGCACCGCTCTTTTCTTTCATGGTACTGCCTAACTGCACCGACCAGTCAAGATAATGGCTGAGGCAGTCTCTTGTAATCTCTACACCCTTTGGCTTTCCGGTGCTTCCGGAAGTAAATATGATATACCATACTTCATCTTTGGTCAGAGGCTGCAGCACATCGGTCTCGTTTGTCTCCTGTTTTACGATTTCTTCTATCTCGTCTTTTCCGATTTCTGTTCCGATTTCTGTCTGATAATCACCTTCTACCACAAAGGTCAGTTCCGGTTCTACGCTTAATACGGTCTCATCCACCCGGCTTACCGGAATGCAGATGTCCTGCGGCACATAGCTTCTTCCTGCCTTGGCACAGGCAAGGAAGCATACCACCATATACGGATTCTTATGTCCATATACAATAACCGACCGCTTACGATCCTGACTATTCTTTGCAATCCATACTGCAAGCCGGTTGGAATATTCTTCTAACTCCTCATAAGTCAACTTTTGTTCTCTGCTTTGCACTGCACACCGCTTCGGATGTGTCAGGGCAGTTTCTCTGATGTTCTTTAAAATATCCATATCATCCCTCTTTTCTTTTTTCTAGGGACAACTATAGCACAATAAAATCACAAGAATATCACAAGTGGAAAATCTTAAAGAACATTAATCTTTGCTTAGGCAGTTCTTAAAGAAATCTAAAACTTTCTACTTGGTTAATCTGTCTCAACAAAGTCCTGCTGCTTTATGAAATACTTTCTTCTCTTACCACGTTATGCTATACTGTGTTTGAAATTTATTCCTGATAAAAGGGAAATAGACAGAAAGAGAGGATTCGATGATGTTAGAATTCAGATATGACACTCAGCTCTTAATTGAAGGGGAAAATCTAAACGAGGATGCAATTAATGATTACTTTACTGAAAATTTCAAAGGAGACTGCCTTCTGGCAGTTGGTGATGAAGAACTGATTAAGATTCATTATCACACCAACGAGCCTTGGAAGGTCTTAGAATACTGCGCAGGTCTTGGTGAAATCTATGACATTGTAGTAGAGGATATGGACCGTCAGGCACGGGGGCTTCAGGGTTAATCTACACTTGACATGAACTGCATTTTTATATTATTATAGTTCTTGTCTTGCGGGCATGGCGGAATTGGCAGACGCGCTAGATTTAGGTTCTAGTGGGAGACCGTGCAGGTTCAAGTCCTGTTGCCCGCAGTCCAACCACAAAAACGGTTCAGGAATTATCCTGAACCGTTTTTTATTATGCCTTCACAGGTATTTCCACTACTGCTTCCCAGTCTCACAGATAGAAGAAAGATTTAAGCTGTCATAAATTGCATGGCTTTCTTCTTCCGAAAAATCTCCCCGTAATGTCAGAACGAAATCACTATATTCCGTAATCATGCGGGCATAGGTAATCGTATAGCCGCTGTCTGCTGTTTGACTGGTAATGGTCAGTGTCACACCATCTGCTGTGGTATAAGTACCGGTGCTGTCATAAGCTTCTTTAAAAATATAATCATCCGCATTTGTTATATCCGATACTTCATACTGGATAGACACCGCCTGACTGTCTCCCTTCCGGTAACTGGCAAAGAATGCTCCCCGGGAAAAAGTGTCTGCATCCCTGGAATCATAGCAAAGCTGACAGGCTTTTTCACTCCAGAGTGTTGGATAATTTGCTTCTATATAAGAAACGTCAATGCCAATATTCTGGTCTTTAAAAGCATCGCTTAATTTCGGATAGACATAACCCACCTCTATTTTGCCATCAATCTTTTCTTCTGCCTTCAAGCTCCATAGATCATCCTTGGTTCCTTCGGTAACGGTTCCAACGAAATCAGAAGTTTGAATAAGTTCCTCTGTCCGGTCTGTCACCTTGCTGTCTGCAAAATCAAGATTTTCTCCTGAAAATTCTTCATAATGAATCGTTGTCTCTGTGGCATTTTCCATAAATTCCGTTTCATTATCAATAATAGTAATCTGTTTTTGTGCAAGGATCCGCTCTGCCGCATATACACCACAGCCGGTGACTAAAACAAGAAGTGCCACAGCTGCTGCTGTCTGTGCCATTTTCCATGGTTTCTTCGTTTCCTTCTTCCGCATAGGTACAACCTCCTTTTGGGTTGACTGGTTTAAAATCCTCTCGTTGAGTTCTTCCGAGGGAATATCAGTTGCTATAAGGGAGTTGTGTAATAAATCATCTAAGGTTGGTTTCATATGATAAAATCCTCCAATTCCTGCTTCAGATATCTACGTGCACGCATCAGTTTACTTTTCACATTACTGATAGAGAGGGACAGCTTTTCTGCAATCTCAGCCACCTTGAAATCTTCCATATAATATAGAAGAATCACGATGCGAAGCTGCTCCGGCAATTTGTATACAGCCTTCCACACGGCTTCCTGCTCTTCTTTGCTTACCATATGCTGCTCTAAATTTTCATCTGCCGAAAATGCTTCCAGTCCCTGCTCCTTCGATATGGGAATCTCCGCTGCGATTCGCTTTCGCCAGGCAAATTTCCGCTTCCGGTTCTGCCAGAGCTTTATGGTAATTCCAAGCAGATAACTTTTGACATTTCCCTCTTCCTTCCAGTCCTCCTTCTCACACATTGCAAGAAAGGTATCCTGATAGAGTTCTTCTGCCAGTTCCCGGTTCTGTGTCAGCCGGATACAAAAGGAATAAATGTCCGTTCCGTATGCCTCAATGTAATGTTCCAGTAATTGTTTGTTCATGTTTCCAATCTCCCAGACCGCGCCGTCATTTGTTTTGGGATGTTTCCCTTACACCTATATATTGTAATAACAGAAGAAACGGTTGCAGTGAAAGTTATTTTTTATTCTCCCACATGACGAATCCGCTCTACCAGAGTGCCATCTCCTTCCATAAATCTACCTGCTGCCAACGGTACGAAAATGCACAGTGCAAACAGTGTCACTATCATGACAACCACCGGAATGACAGGGATGGAAAATGCTACCTTATGATAATTCATCCGCTGAAACAGCAGCACATCAATGCCAAGTCCCACCGTTGCCGTCAGGAAAAGCGAAATTCCTGCATAATACATCCCTTCTGTCAAAAGCAGCCTGCGCTGTTGTTTTCCGGTCATGCCAATGCTTTCTAATATTGCAATTTCCCGCCTTCTGCCGGATATACTGCCAAGCTCTGTATTGATATAATTCATCACACCGATAAATCCCAAAACTATAGCGATTCCCATTCCTAGCTGCCACATCTTCTGTTCTGCCGGCTTCTGCTCTTTGATGCCCTTTAACTTGCTGCTCCAGGTAATATCTTTTGCATCCTTAGATTCCTGTATCAGCTCTTTGACTTTCTTTTCTGTTTCCTTATCGTATTCCTCGTCATAAATCACCGATACCTTGTATGTCCACAGGCTCTCTGCCTTATCCTCTAAAAAAGAGTCACTGACTAAAATCATAATCGTCGGTCCCATGGCAGTCGGACCGAGATACGGACTGTCATCCTCCTGTATTCCCGCAACAGATAAACTTACCTCGCTGGGTCCACGATATGGGCTGTCATCCTTCTGCAGTCCTGCAACAGATGTGCTGTATTTCTTTGTTTCCTGTCCCGGAAAATAAAAGCTTATTTTCTTATTTTTGACATCCGCATTGGTATATCCCATATATTGCTGGCATAAAAGGCAGCTTTCCCCTGCCAAAAATGATTTCTCATCGATTGCCGTTTCATTCTGCTGATTGATATAATGAAATGTTTTTTCATCGATTCCAACCACCAGCGCCATGAAATGTTCCGGATTCTGCTGATATTCTTCTCTTACATCGTCATATTTTATATACATCCACTGGTCATAGAAATCACGCATCCACTGATCCGAAAAATCCGGCTCCCAGGGTACGACGATTGTACTGTAATTTAATTTGTGGACTTCCTTTACTCCATCTATTTTGGAAAGTTTATCACAAAATGTGTCATCGAAAGGCTGTTTCCAGTCTGATGTATCAGCCACCATACTCTTATTGGTCAGTTCCATATCAGCATCCATATATTGCAGCTCTGCCGTCCGTTTGCTCTGACTTCCCGCCAGCGTTACCACACATAGAAATACAGTCAGACTGGTTGATAGTGAAAGGATGACAAGGATTGTTTTCTTCTTCATCCGGCATAGCTGCTGCCATGCCAGACGGTAAATAATATTTTTCCCGGTTCGTTTTTTCTTTCCGGTATAGACTACCTTCGAAGTCTGATATCCCAGTGCCTCCATGACAGAAATACGCTCTGCTACTCTTACCGGCTTACGGCTGGCAAGATAGACGGTTACTGCCATAATAGCAATCGTCAGCACCAGAAATTCCGGTTTTATCGTTACAGCCATCTTTTCTGAGCGAAGTCCCAGTACCCGGATTGTTCCGGGAATCACAAGATAGGACGTCAGAAATCCTAAAACTATTCCCATTAAAATTCCGATTTCACTTAGAATAATCTGTTTCTGCCACAACAGCCGGTGCATCTGGCTTTCTGTCATTCCCACAGCACGAAGCAATCCATAATAGCGGATATTATCTTCTATGGATAAATACATGATATTGTAAATCAGTAAATAGGCACTGAGGCAGGTTAACATAATGATTCCTATCATTCCAAGAAAAATTCCCTTTACCTTATCACAGTCCCATGTTGTCTGAATGTTCTGCTTCCGTTCCAGATTTAATTCTTCTTTCAGACGGTTCTCTATCCGGTCTGATGCAAACCAGAAGCGATATTGATAGTAGAGAATGCCACAGCCATAGTCTGCCTGGCTGTAGCCTGCCTGTTCAAACACCTCTTCCGTCACGAAACAGTTGGCAGTTTCTTCATAGTCATCTATAATGCCCGTAATTTTCATAGGCTTTTCTACCTGGGTTCCATCTTTCTTCTGATAGCTTAAAAGCAGCGTATCTCCAATTGTAAGATTTTCCAACTTCCGCTTTTCCAATAGCGTCTTTGTAACCATCACCTCATCGGATGTCTCAGGATACCTTCCCTCCTGATGTAGAATGCCTGGCTGATGCATTTTCTCCCGGTAATTTTTATCCTCATATATGATAGAAATATTCTTTTCACCGATGCTTCCCAGCATAAATTCTGTAATTCCAACTACCTCAATACCAGGATCTGCTTTTACCGTCTCTTCCTGCTCTTTTGTGACTCCGCCCATCAGAATTCCATCATAGAGTTCCCCCACAGAATGCAGCCGCCAGACATACTGCATATGCATGTAGGAAGCCCCTGTCTGCATAACCGTAAACAGCATCAGCACCGCCAATACAATTGCCACAAGATACAGGCTGTTTTTCTTTCTGTTGCTCCTTATGGAACGGACTGCCATCTTACGGATGACAGCCTGATTATTATTTTTAAGCATAGAGCTTTCGTTCCTTCCTGATTTTCCCATCTTCCATGTATACAATCCGGTCTGCCAACTGCGCCACGTCCATGTCATGGGTAATCAGAATTGTAGTCTGCTGATATTTTCGTGCCACTGTTTTTAACAATCCCATAACATCATGGCTGGTCTGTGTGTCAAGATTTCCCGTGGGTTCATCCGCTAAGAGAATAGCCGGCTTATAAGATAATGCCCGGGCAATTGCTGTTCTCTGCTGCTGACCGCCGGATAACGTACCCGGCAGTGCATCCCGCTTATCTTCTATTTTCAGTTGCCTTAACAATTCTTCTATATATGCCTTGTCCACATAACCTCCATCCAGCTCGATGGGCAGCACAATATTCTCATACACACTCAAATCAGGAATCAGGTTATAGCTTTGAAATACTACACCAACCTTCCTTCTTCGAAAGACTGCCTGCTCTTCCCTCGTCATTGACGCAAGGCTTTTCCCATCAATATAGACTTCTCCGGATGTTGGCACATCCAATGCTCCTAACATATGCAGCAGCGTACTTTTCCCGCTTCCGGACTTTCCGGTGATTGCCACAAATTCTCCCTCTTTTACGGTAAGGTTCACTCCATCTAAGGCTTTTACCGTATGGGTTCCCAACGGATAATATTTCTTTAACTCCTCTGTCCGTACTACTTCTTTTATTTCATTGGCAGATAAATGCAAAATTCTGCCCCCTTTCCACTTTCTGAATGCACTTCCATATAGCCGTCCTGCATCGTCACAATCTTTCGTGCCAGATACAGACCAATCCCGATTCCATCCTCATCATGGACTTCCGGTTCCCGGTAAAACCTTTGAAAAATCTGTGCCTGATGTTCCGCAGGGATTCCCCTTCCGGTATCCCGGATGCTGATTTTTCCAAAAACCTCCTGTTCCATTACTGAAATATAGATGCTTCCCCCTTTTGGAGTATATTTCACTGCATTCTCTAAAAGATTAAAAATTGCTTCCTGTGTCCACTTGGCATCGCAAAACAGTTTCAATGTCTCCGGGCAGTCCACATGGACAGAAATCTCTTTTGCTTCCGCTCCCGGTACCACTGCCGCAACCGCTAGTCCTAACACTTCAAAAATCTTTGTGTCCTTTTCACATATTTCTATGATTCCGGTTTCCAGGCGCGAAAGCTTCACCAGACTCTGCATCAGGAAATCCAGCCGTTCTGTCTGTTTTATCAGCTTTCCAATACACTCCTGCCGCCGCACCTTATCTTCCTGTTCCTCTTCTAAAATTTCCAGATATATTTTAATATTCGCCATTGGCGTTCTACCCTGATGGGAAATATCAGAAATCAACTCTTTTATCTGTTCTTTTTCCTTATGGCTCTGTCGGTTCTTCCTGTTCCAAACATCCATAAGCTCCTGCAAATCCTGATAAATCTTATCCCAAAGGCTGTCCTTAAACTCCGCTTCATTTCCAATGTCTTCGCCTGCTTTCATCAGCGTCAGACACCGCTGTAGTTCTTCCGTAAAATCATAGATTTCCTTCTTCTGCCGATACAGTCTGACTAGAAGATAACTTATCACAATGCCACAGCCTGCTATTATTCCTATCGCAACCATTGATATCCCATCCCATATACATTTGAAATATATTTGTGTTCCGCATCCTCTATCTTTCCACGGAGCCGATTCACATTGACTGCCAGTGTGTGTCGGTCCACATATGCTTCATCACAGTCCCACAATTGCTCTAACAGCACATTATAAGAAAGCAGCTGTCCTGCATGTTCAATAAATAAGCGTAACATCCGAAATTCTGTAGGTGTTACCATGCACTCTTTCCCCTCTATTTCTACCTTGACCCGGTCAAAGTCTATCCGCAGATATCCATCTTCATAAATATTTCTTGGATTTTCCGTCTCCCGTTTTAAAATGACCGCTATCTTCTTTAGCAGAATATGTATGGAAAATGGCTTTGTCACATAATCCTCTGCTCCCAACTCATACCCGGATAACACATCTTCTTCCAAATCTCTTGCCGTAAGAAACATGACCTTCACTTTCCTGTGCTCCATAATCCATTTACAAAAGCCAAAGCCCTCTCCATCCGGAAGATTTACATCCAGTATCATAAGCGAATATTCCTGCTGCAAACCCGCAAGCTTTGCCTCCTGAATGGAATAGGCACTTTCTGTCTCATACCCTGCCTGCTGCAGTGCAAAGCAAATTCCCTGGTTCAGTTCCCGGTCATCTTCCACTACTAATATTCTATCCATCTTCCCTAAACATCCTTTTTCTTATCTGTTGTCATTCGTTTTTTTCTTTTCTACTTTTCCCCGGTTCATTCCTATGTCTCATTATACAAATGCTTCCTACGTCGCGCAACGAATAGATTGTCACAGTTTTGTGATAAATGATTGAGGATAGAAAAAAGCAGGAATTACACTTTCATAATCCTGCTTTCTACTTTATCAATATTTCTTTGTCAATATTTCTTTTTCAATCTTCTGTTATTCTGTTACTTTTTCAATCCTTCCGGAATCGGTCTTCTTTTTGCGCTGAATTCACTTACATCAATCCGAATCACATTGACAATGGATACCAGTTCTTCATTAAAAGTAAAATCGCCTCCGGTCTGGCATTTCATCAAAATGGAAAGTGCCTGCATTTTCTCATTTACATCCTCTACGATAACAGCTTTCCCTTTTCCCATAACACAGGAATAGGAATTACCATACTGACATGCCACCTTTCCTTCAAATGGCACCACATCACACTCCATTTCAAAGCATACCTTCGGATTCTTCTCTATCAAATCATACTTATAACCCTTCTTTGCTCCATGAAGGTAAATCACCATTTTCCCATCTTCATAGGTATAGCCGTAATTCATCGGTAACACATAAGGCTGGTCACCATCCACAAGTCCCACATGCACAATCTTGCAGGCATCCATAATCTTAAGGATTTCATTTATATCTGTTACTTCACGTTCTCTTCTTGTCATGCTTTTTCTCCTCCAAGTACATCAAACATATCTTTCTTTTCTTCTATACACTGTAATAAAACTGCTAAATATTCGTCTTGTTCATTAAACTCTAATTCCATTTCTCCATTTGGATCATAACCAAAAATACTTTCATACTCTTCTCTTGCTTTTTTTAATTCACCTGTTTCTTTTCCATAATACATTATTTCATCTTCCTTTCAATCTTTATATGTTTCTCCAAAGATTTTTGAAAGCCTTCCTAACACCTCATTGTCTTAATCATAAAGCATTCTACCTAATTACGCAAACGCTTCTTTTTCTCCTTTTGAAGATGAAATGAAGACGAAGATATTCAAAATCCCTCTTAAAAATAAAATAAAGATAAAAATGTCAGCCTCTTAGTATTATTTTTCTTTACTCTTCTCATCGGACTTTACATTTCCGTGCTGTTTCATTCTTCCCACAACCCCCGCATTAATAGCGGCTTTACAGATATTTTTTCGTACAAAAAAACGTCATTCATATGAATGACGCTTTTCACTGTTAATGAGACATCGGGGATTCGAACCCCGGACAACTTGATTAAAAGTCAAGTGCTCTACCAACTGAGCTAATATCCCATACATATTTAGTTCGATAAGTGCTCATTCTGAATCCTTTTAGAATTCTTCGAGATACATAGCAGCTTAACTGGGCTAGTTGGATTCGAACCAACGTATGCAGCAGTCAAAGTGCTGTGCCTTACCGCTTGGCGATAGCCCATCAATTTTACAAAAGATGCTCTAACCATCGCATCAAGGTGGATACAGGGATTCGAACCCTGGGCCTCCAGAGCCACAATCTGGCGCGCTAACCAACTGCGCTATACCCACCATAAGATTCCGGCCATCAGGCGGTCTCTCTTCCCTCTTGGGAAAATGTGCTCGAAGGGATTCGAACCCCCGACCCACGGCTTAGAAGGCCGTTGCTCTATCCAGCTGAGCTACGAACACATATCTAATTTTCCAATTAGAAAGCGGGTGATGGGAATCGAACCCACGTATCCAGCTTGGAAGGCTGGTGTTCTACCATTGAACTACACCCGCATGAAGTCGGGGTGACAGGATTCGAACCTGCGACCTCCTGGTCCCAAACCAGGCGCTCTAGCCAAGCTGAGCCACACCCCGTCAACGCTATTTAAATTTCTTTTTCCGTGACGCAAGACATATTATATTATAGCATATACCAATTGTCAACATTTATTTTCAAATTTTTTCAAAAAATTTTTACAACTCCGAATCTTGCCCCAATTTATAAAGGTTTTTTGGTTTTTTCTTCTTCAGAAAGATATTTGAGCTGATAGTCCGGAGTACCATTTGCGTCTATTTCCATCACAATATAAGACGGCAGATGACCATCCTGACGAGGATATGATGTGCTGCCCGGATTCAATGCCACTACACCATGATCCTTTTCTATAAGCGGTCTGTGGGTGTGTCCGAACATTACAATATCCATGCCTCTTCCCCTTGCCTCTTTCTTGATATCCTCCAGACCGGCAGAAACATAATAGTAGTGTCCATGGGTAATCAATGCCTTTAATCCTCCGATTTCAATTTCCTTTTCTTTCGGAAGTTCAGAGAAAAAGTCATTATTTCCTGCCACAATGTCCAGTGGACATCCTGCCAGTTCCGCAATATAGTCCTCATAACCTTCTGCATCTCCCAGATGAATCATACGGTCAAAAGGTCTTTCTTTTTCCATAATCGTTATCAGATTTGCATGTTTCTTATGGGTATCACTTACTATCAATACTCTCATCTTTTATCTTCCTTTATGATAAACCTTTTCCCATGAGTGCTTCTTTCATTGCGCGTAATGCTTTTCCACGATGACTCATTTCATTCTTCTTATCCGGTGGCAAGCTTGCTGTGGAGCAGTTATATTCATCCACATAAAAGATTGGATCATAGCCAAATCCATTTTCACCCTGAGGCTCAAATCCAATATATCCCTCAATTGTCTCACGGGTTACCAGTGTTTCTTTATCCGGTAATACAGCCGCAATTGCACATACAAAGCGTGCGGTCCGCTGTTCCTTTGGTACTCCATTCAGACGATCCAAAAGATTCTGGTTTTTTATGGTATAAGAGGTATCTTCTCCCATATAACGGGCGGAATATACACCCGGTTCCTTATTCAGATAATCAATTTCCAGACCAGAATCATCAGCTAAAACAATAGCATCTGTATATGCTGCCACAGCATTTGCCTTAATCAGTGCATTTTCTTCAAAAGTAGTTCCATTTTCTTCAATATCCACACTGATTCCGGCTTCTTTCATAGAAAGAATCTCTACATCAAGATCCGATAAAATCATGCGGATTTCTTTCATCTTGTCCTTGTTTCCTGTTGCAAATATTATTTTATTCATCTTAATATCCCTCCTGAAATGCCCGGTAAATTGCATTATAAATTGCCTGTGCTGCCTCTTTCTGATATGCTTCATCATTCAACCGGTTCAGTTCATCCTGATTTGTCATAAAGCCTACTTCTATCAATGCTACCGGCATCTCTGCTGTTCGTATAATATAAATCTCGTGTCCTTTTACAATTCCCTTACTGGTACTTCCTAACGCCGCTGTCATTTCTTCTAAGCAAATCTGGGCTAACTGCATACTTCCATTTTCCTCAGATGCCTTCTCTTCATCATACATGACTGCTGTTCCGTTGATACTGGACATTCTTCCGCTCTTGGTAGAATTATTATGTACGCTGATAAAGAGGTCTGCCCCGGCTTTATTTGCCATATCTACACGCTGTTCAAGACTTGGATTGCTGTCATCCGTTCTCGTATAGTAGACTCCGACGCTCTCATCTCCTGCTTCATCAAATAATTCCTTTACTTTAAGCACTATAGCAAGGTCAATATCTTTCTCATTAATGCCCTGCTTTGTAGCTCCCGGTGCATTTCCACCATGTCCTGCATCTATTACCACAACTTTATCATAGACTTCATGTGGTGTCAAAAAATCCATATAAATATAATGCTCGTCAGATGTCTTTTGTAATTCCACCACACTATCTAAAGAGATCTCAATTACACCATATTCCGGCTCACTTTCATAAGTCAGATTATCTATATGATAGCTCTTTCCTATCATGGGATAGTTATAAAGATAATTCTCATCTGCTCCCGGAATTTTAATGATAATGGTCTGGGTCAGATAGTCATTTTCTACGCTGACATCTTCCGGTGTCACATTTTCCGGTAACGCAATACGAAGCTGCTGGTCAAAGCTGATGCCCTCCTGGCTGTCTACATTTGCCGTATTATACTGCAGCATTTCCAGCGCATCCATATTTTCCTTGCGCTCGATGGCTTCCTGTGCCCGAAGTTCCCTGTTTTCCTCTGCCCGGATATGAAGTTGTGGAAAAAACAGCAGCGTTCCTGCCACAATAATGCTTATGGCAGTAATAATCACGGTAGCTGCTTTAATAACTTTCTCTTCCATCCCGCTCTGACTTACCTTTCTTTTGCATATGCTTTTATACAAAGATTTGCAGACTGGGTTTCTTCTACATTTTCCCAGTTTTTGCCGTTGGTACTGATATATCCCTCTCCATCGGAAAGATCTACGTTTCTGGTTGATTCATCTGCCTTATATTCAATTGCCATTGGATGCACGGAATCCGGAGTCTTTATCATCAGTACAATGGCAAATTTTTCTCCCTTGTTCACTGCAATTTTCTTATCAAAAGTAACGGTATAGAAACCTGCATTATCAAACTTTCCGGAAGCTACTTTCTGCCGTTTGGACAGACTTTCCCTTCCATCATAGTCCTTTACTACATATACTTCATATTCCGTATTTTTCCCGGTTGCATAGAAGCCTGCTGCCTCTAAATTTTCATTGCTTTCCGCTGTATATACATTTGCTCCATAAATGGTATCACGGTTGTATCCCAGCTGACCGACCCAGCCACATAAATCGGACTGATAAATCATATCATAATTATCGGTATCTTCTACTCCGGTATAAACCAGATTGTGAATTCCTACATTGGTATCATAATAAGAGACATAGAATACTCCATTGTCTCCAAAATCTTTTCCCCAGCTGTTCTGGCAGATAAATGCACCGTCTCCCTCTAAATCTCCCGGGAAATTCTCTTTCGCATAACTGTCATCCCAGCCAATAATCGCCACATCATGATTCGGCTTTTCTGAACCAACATAGCAATAAGAATTGGTCTCCTGATTAAAATATTCGGAACGGCTGTTGACATTCTGCAATGTACTGTAAATAGAAGTCTCGACTGCACCATATTTAAAAACTGCCTCTTTAATCTTCTCCAAATCCTTGCTTTCAATAATCTGTGCTTCCTGCACATGTTTGACCGGAGCTAAATTCTTTGTCAGCTCACCGTCATATGGGTCGTCCTTTTCCAATACAGGACCCTGCCATGCAGTCAGATATGCCAGACTCATAGTATACTCCCCACCATCATTCTGTCCTAAGCCAAAACTGTTTCCAAGACTCATGTTATCGGTGGAAAATATATCATTTTCTTCCGGAAGCAGCATGGATTCCAGTGCTGCCAGAGAAGATGCAGCCCAGCAGGTTCCCTTATTTCCCTGGTTCTTCACCTGCGGTGCTCTTCCTTTCTCCCGCAAGTCATAATGAGATGGCAGAATGCTTGTCTCAGAAGAAGTATTCACCACCACTGCTTCATTTTTATTAACATCCCATGCATAAGAATAACCAAGCTTCGAGGCAATGACCTCTGCCGGCACATAATAACGGTCATCAATCCGTGTCAATGTAGAAGAAAATTTCTCCTTCTCATCATTTATCTGTACTTCCTGGTCATCTAAGCTCATCCACAAGCTGTCTGAATATTTTTCTATCAAAAGAGCCGTGTCATCGTAAAGATGCACGCTGCAGTTATAACTGTCCCGGATCAAGTCCAATGGTACCATCAGATTTAGATTTTCATCCATATAGATTCCATTGTCCTTGTTGGTATATACTTTATTATCAATCGCTACCGTAAGATTCTTCTCATTGATGCTTTTTGCAATCAGAGGGTTCCAGTCGCTGCTCTGCAAATCTGCACCACGGAACTGTCCGATTTCTTCGGTTACACCCTTAAAATTGGCAAATTTCAGTATCAATGCAAGAACTAAAAGTAACGTGAATACTACATATCTCTTAGAATAACGTACTTTTTCCCTCACTCTTTTGTCCCTTTCCGTTTTGGTGGCTTCGGTCCCATGAACTGATAGAAATATGTCTTTAACATTCCATTATAAATCTTGCGGTTTTTATCCGGTTTTCTTCCGATATCCTTTGGTGCATTCTCATAGCTGGTAATCAGGTACATAGACCATGAATCCAGCCTTCTGTATGCCTCACCAATTGTCTGGTATAATTCCGGCAATGCCGCCTTTTCTTCCAATCGCTCACCATATGGCGGATTGGATATGATAAAACCGTATTTTTTCGGATGGTTCAACTGGCTTACCGGTCTCTGCTGGAAATGAATCATGCCATCCACACCGGCACGCTTTGCATTTTCTCTTGCTGCACGCACAATTTCTTCATCAATATCATATCCCTGGATATCCACCTTAATATTGGTATCCACCATTTCCTGGGCTTCATTTACTGTATCGTACCAGAGCTGACGCGGTATCAGGTTTGTCCACTGCTCTGCTAGGAAACTACGGTTCATGCCCGGTGCTATATTGGCTGCAATCATTGCTGCTTCAATCGGAAATGTTCCACTTCCGCAGAATGGATCTACTAAAATTCTGTCCTTATTCCATGGTGTCAGCATTATCAATGCTGCTGCAAGGGTCTCTGTGATTGGTGCCTTACTGGTAAGAGTCCGGTAGCCTCTCTTATGTAAAGATTCTCCGGAGGTATCTAATGCTGCCATTACTTCATCCTTCAACAGGAAAATTCGTACCGGATAGGATGCACCACTTTCTTCAAACCAATTGGTATGATATTTCTGTTTCAGCCGTTCTACCATTGCCTTCTTAACAATAGACTGGATGTCTGACGGACTGAACAATTTACTCTTTATGGAAGAAGCCTTGGTGACCCAGAATTTACCATTTTCCGGAATATACTCTTCCCATGGAAGTGCCTTGATTCCTTCAAATAATTCATCAAATGTCTCCGCTTTAAATTTTCCTACCCGAAGCAGCACACGCTCCGTTGTACGCAGGAAAATATTTGCACGGCAGATTGCCTCTGCATCACCAATGAAAGTCACTCTTCCATCTTCCACCTCTGAGATTTCATATCCCAGATCATATATTTCTTTTTTCAAAACTGATTCTAAGCCAAAATGACATGGCACTGTTAATTCGTATGTTTTCATATGTTCTTTCTCCATTATCACTACTATCTTATCTGTTCTAAATGACACTGTCAATGTTCTTTTCTATCCATTTAGTGCATTTAGGCCTCCAATCAGAGTATATATCTGATATCCCTGCCGCGTCAGTCTTTTTGCTGCATACATACTTGTATTTCCATACTCACAACACAGCAGTATCTTGCGATTTTTCGGCAGCTTATGCTCCCAGTGTTCTATCTCATCATAAGGATAACAATGGGCATTTCTCAAATGAAATACCTGAAAATCCTCCCTGCTTCTCAAATCAACAATATATATCTGTGGATCATCTTTTAGTTTCCATAATTCCGCTACACTGATAGCCGTAAATCTCATATGCCATCTCCCCCAAAAATCTCCTGACTTTTTCTGCTATAAAAAAACAGATTACAAAGTGTTCCTTGTAATCTGTTTCTTATTTTAATATATGCAGTTTTTCAATAAGATTGACCTAGTAATTACATTTGTTGGATGTCTTGTTATCCGCCTTATTATCACTTCTGTTGCTGGTCTTATTGCCTGCTTTGTTGCCGGTTTTGTTATCCGCATTTTCAAAATCATTATCAGCATTCATTGTGCGGTTTACATTGCTTGTTTTGTTTTTTGCATTATCTGCATTTTTTGCCATAATATCGCCTCCTTTTTTTATCAGATACTTTTTCTTTTGATTCTCTGATACAGTGATATTATTTCTTAATTTCTTATTATTATTCTCATTTGCATTGCATTTTAAAAACTTTTATATTATAATTTTTTTCGTATAAGAATTGTTTTTTTATACAGTTATACCCCTTATTAATTATTTATACTCCCCTCAAGAAAGCCACAGGAATCCTAAGATTCATGTGGCTTTCTTATTTACGCGAGTAGCGAGAAAAATCTGGGAGAAAAGAAGGAGCCAAGCTCGCTTGAGCAAACTTCTTTTCTACTCAGATTTTGTGAGCACCGCGAGTAGCTCGCAAAACGTATTTCTCGTAGTTATTGTTCTTTACATATTATAGAAATTCATATTTTCCTGCAGTTCCATATTCATCTCGCCGCCGTTCTTCTCATATCTGGTACGGAATCCATCGATATGACGCAGTTTACGTTCCTGGAATATTTTAAACCGGCTAATCATATCCTGATACATCGGGTTTGCCTCTAATGCATCCCTGTATTTCTTGGCAAACGGACAATAACGGAACAGAATATCCCTTGCTACACGGTTCAGGCGGAAACTGCCGCCTGCCTCGTATTTAATCCATCCGATATAATCAGAAATAAATACTTCACGATAGTTATTCTTTGACTTCCAGAGTGTATTCTTAATCTTCTCCTTTGCCTCTGTGGATAAATCACGATTTTTCCGATAGTACTGGATATAATCACAATATTCTGAAGTTAGGGATTTCTCTGTAATATCATTCCAACGCATTCCCTGTATCTTACGGCACATTTCCCAACGGAATCTTCCGCAGGTCTCTATCATCATATCCTGCAGGCTGTAGATAGTCATAACCGGGAAAACAAATCGGGCGGATGTATCACGTTTTACTCCGGCAGTCTCCTGCCACATCATTGCTTTCATTCCCACATTCGGCATCAGAATAACATCTGGAAATACTTCTTTTTGCACCGGTTCAGCATTTACACCATGCATCGGATCTGAAAAAATCACTTCACGGTAGAACAACGAATAATCAACTTCACGGACTTTTTTGATTGCCTCCTCAATCCGCTCTGCAGTCACCAGCATCTTCTCTGCTTCCTGCACCATGTCATGCTTGCTCAGAATCGGACAGAAGGTACTTACTTTTCCATAAGTTGCCCGGTTCGTTGACACAAACATATTATTCATCTCATATTTGGTCTTTTCCCAGCAGTCTGTTTTCAACCGCTCCATTCCTGCTGCATCCAGCTTACCCATCCGCTTCTGCTCTGCCAGATATCCATTATAATCCAGGTCAAATTCATTCCGGCTTGGTTCATTCTTTCCTTCATAGATGCTCTTTAGCCACTCAAACATGGTATAGACATGGTCGCTTTTACACTTGAACAGTTTATCTGTCAAATCATAAAGTTCATTAGCGGTATCTTCTCCTACCATTCCCACATCCATAAATCCAAAATTCAAAAACATCTGAATAACCGGGTCTAGGTCATCCGCATCTTTCATGGCATGCTTAAATACATTTTTATAAGTAGCATAGAATAATGCTGTCAACTCTTTCCGAAGTTTTCTCGTTTTCTCATCATTATCAAAATTATCCGGAATTGCATCATATTCATGCATTTTGCTTCGAATTTTATGTACATCCTCTGCTGCCACTCCTGCATATTCTAAGATATGTACCAGACAGTCCTCTGTTTCTTCTTCCTCTTCTCCATCGGTTTCCGCATATTCCTGTTCCAGTAAATCTTCCGTTCCCTGAACCAGCTTATCCTCTGCCTGCGGCTTTGGTACTTCACCAATCAGTTCTCCTGCAAAGTTATATATTGCATCTGCCTTTATCTTTATATTGCTAAAATCATAAGTCTGATATTCCGTAATTCGTTTGTCCCGTTCTCCTGCATCTCCCAGACGGTTGTCCTTGATAAACTGTAACAATGGCTCTATTGCCTGTCGTATTTCCTCGATGTCAGCTCCACTTGCTGCTGCACGGGCTGCCATGTCAAAATAAAGCTGTAATAAATCCATTCGATTGGTATCCAGATACAGATTTACATGCTCCTGTAAATATTCTTTTGCATGGTCAATCTCTCTTACCGCTTTGCACATAGCTCTTGCTGCCTGCATAATCTGTCCCGTCAGCAAATCCTCTTTCTGCTGAAAGAAATCCATAGTTCCACTATTCCCAAGTTCTGCCAGTTCATGGAAATAATCCGCTTCCCATTTCGGTGCCATATTGGTTCTTACATAAGGCTGCAGGCTCTCTATTCTCCGGAAACTTTTCTCCTGAATGCAATATTTTCTACATAACTCCTGATATTTCTGATACATTGCCAGTGCAAAGCTATAATATTTTTCTGTACTGTTTTGAAATCTCTGGTTTCGTCCAAGCATATGGTCTGCCTCACGAATTGCCACAGATAAAAATGCTGCTGCATATTTCGGCTGACTGATAAATATCTTACCAAAGTCCTCCGGAGCATGATAATGAAACGGATAAAGTGTTACATCATCCGCTGCCACATAATCTGCTATATATTCTTCTTCTGCACAATCCATCAGACCTATTATATTACCGCTTCCAATCTGCACTTCTTCCAGCTTAGACACCTGTCTCACTGTTCCATGAATTACCATATACAGTGCATTTACCGCTGTTCCATGCTTGATAAAGCATTTCCCTGCCGGGACCTTAATCATTGCCATAACACCAATTCCTCTGTTATTTCTATATTAAAATTACTTTATTATACTTGCTTATTAAAATCTTTTGTTCATACCCATTGCTATAAATAAAAAGAAAATGATTGCTACCGGAAGCAGAACCGGAAGTAAAAATGCAACTACCTGTGCAAGCAGAATTATAAGCAAAATTACAAACAGAAATACTGCCGCTAATATAAGCCAGATTCGAATTTTAATCTTCTTAAAAGAATACTCTCCGGAAGCTGTTTCCTGCCCATCCATTCCCTTTTGTGGTTCTGCTGTAGTTTTCTCTGCCGTTGCATTTTCTGCATCAATTATGCTTTTTGCAAGAAGTCTTGGATTTCCTAATTCTGCAATTACTTCAGCCTCCGTCTTTCCTTTATGAGATTCTGTAAGAATATATTCTTCATAATAGCGGAGAGTATCATTCACCGCCTGCTGGCTTACCCTTCCCTGCAAAGCCTTTCTTAATTCTGTTAGGAATTCCTCTCTTGACATTTATTTTCCTCAACTCTTCTATTCCATTACTTTTTTGTTTTATTTTTTTATATAGTAGGAATTAGTTATTCTTCCGCTATAAATCAAATAATCAATTCCTACGCTTGTGCCAGAACTGCTCTCACGTTTAATCCAGTCTCCGTCACGCGTATAAGTTCCTTCCGATACATCTCCATTATCATCCTGTACATAAGTTCCATCCGCTTTAAAGGTAATGGAATATACCACATTATTACTATTCTTAAATGTACAGGTAGCATCAAAAGTATCTCCATCCGGTATCTCACCTTCATATAAATAATCTTTTGCAATCAGGTATTTTCCCTGTTTTACAAGATTCTGTACATCGCCACCATCGGAGGTCAGTGTAAGCTTATTTCCATCCATGACAAATGTTCCTGATGCCAGCTCTACTGTCTTGTCTCCCACACTGATATTCTCTTTATAAGTATTATTCTTTTCATTAAATGTAATTTCAAAAACAGTCGATGAATTATCGCCCGACATAATTTCACATGAATAAGTTCCAAGACTTCCACTATCCTTTGTCTTTACAGCAATTACCGCTACAATAGCTACTACTATAATAAGCACTGCTGCAATTACTGACGTAAGCTTTGCATTTGCCTTTTTACCCTCGTTCTTCATTAATAAAACAGTCCTCTCTGAAAAGAATTTTCACTTCTATATCATATATTTTTTATGCAAAACTGTCAAGAAAATGTAGTTATTGCAAACATTTTTCGCCATTCTGATAGAAATTCTCCATCATCTCCCTGGTAAGACTGATTTTATCATCCATGCCTGCAACCTGTTCTCTTGGTACCCATTCTGCCAGTGAAAGTTCGTTCTTATCTAAAGTAATGGCATCTGTTCCTTCCACTCTGGCATAAAATCCCATCAGAAGATTGGAATCAAAGCCCCATGGCTGACTCTTATAGTATACAATATCCTTTACTTTCAATCCTACTTCTTCCATGACTTCCCTGCGAACTGTCTCTTCCGCAGTTTCGCCAATTTCTGTAAAACCTGCAATCAATGCGTATTTCTTATATTCCCTGTCTGAATATTTTGTCATCAATATTTTATTATCGTATATTACTCCCACAATTACTGCCGGAGCAATTTTCGGATAAACCATATTGCCACAGCATGCACAACGCATCATCCGCTCCTTCGTATCCGGCTGCAATTCCTTTCCGCATCTGCCACAATAACGGTTATCCCGATACCACACATACAAATGATATGCCGTTGCCGCAGCAAAACAATCTTTCTTTGAAACTGTTTCCCGCAGGCTGCGAATCGTAACCCATTCCATATTTCCAATATTATGGTTCTGCTTTTTGCTCTGCCTATTGACCTGCTCATCAAGCTGCTTTTCTACCTCTTTTTCTGCTTCTTCCTTTGTCCATACATTCAGCAGATAATACTGTACATCATCAATAGAAAACAGATATTGCAATCTTTTGTTACCGAATCCGTCAGCCTCTTGTTCTGTCTCTTTTATAAGTTCTTTTGAAAACTCTTTTATATAGAAGAAACTGATTTTAGAATCTTTTTTTACCAGGAGTTTATTTCCCGAAAATAAAAATACGATATCCTTATCCCGGCATTCTCTCTGTTGATATTCATTGTGAAATTTCATTGGTGCAATATCCTGTATCATACCTGCGCCACCCTTTTTTATATAATAAAAAGACCCCAAATCTCTGCTAAACAAAGATTCAAAGTCCTTTTTCCACGTGCGTGAGAAGATTCGAACTCCCGACACCTTGGTCCGTAGCCAAGTGCTCTATCCAGCTGAGCTACACGCACATATTAAATTATTACATACCATCGGTATGAATGCCCGCGACCGGAATCGAACCGGTACTGTGTCACCACAACAGGATTTTAAGTCCTGCGCGTCTGCCAGTTCCGCCACGCGGGCATATGGGACCTACAGGGCTCGAACCTGTGACCCTCTGCTTGTAAGGCAGATGCTCTCCCAGCTGAGCTAAGATCCCAAAACGACCCAAGCGGGACTCGAACCCGCGACCTCCGCCGTGACAGGGCGGCGCTCTAACCAACTGAGCCATTGGGCCAAATAAATTTAAAATAAAAGTGGACCTTCGGGGACTCGAACCCAGGACCGACCGGTTATGAGCCGGTTGCTCTAACCAACTGAGCTAAAGGTCCATATAAAGCCGATGATCGGACTCGAACCGATAACCTGCTGATTACAAATCAGCTGCTCTGCCAATTGAGCCACATCGGCGTATGCCTTCTGCAGACTATGAACCCAGCCTTTCAGCCAATCTTGCAGTTTACAATCCATGAGTTTTCACCCAAGTGACTCCGACGGGAATCGAACCCGTGTTACCGCCGTGAAAGGGCGATGTCTTA
>NZ_QTWM01000004.1:0-273602 GCF_003461125.1 Roseburia sp. AF22-2LB | reverse complement strand
TTATTTTCAAGGCTTGAAAGCGGTTTTCATCAACACATTTTGTCCTATAACTCCAGATAGCTTACTACTCATGTACACCAAGAGGGACTGTCATTTTACAATTTCTGTAAAACAACAGTCCCTCTTTATAGATACTTTCTATTTTTTGTCTTTCACCTCGTCTAATGCATTTCGAAAGATTCGTTCAAATTCATTTTCGGAACATTTTTTCCGGCTGGATTCATCCGAATACCCTCTATTCTGCTGTCTTTCCTGCTCATGAACGAGCAAAACAACCGGAACCTTAAAATAACCGTCATATCCGTATGCGACAATCCCCTCCCTGGAGCTTTATTTCAATGGTTTCATATTATATATCGGCAAAAGTGTCTGATTTCTTTAGTCCTCTACCGGTTCTGCCGGAATAAAAATACGGTCTTTTACCACATCTGCAGGCTTTGGTGCTGCTTCTTCTGCTTCCCTGCAGAACTGCAGCTGTGAATTCACCAGTACCTTTCCACGTTTGTCAACCTTTTCATAGGTGCCATCCTTCTGAAGGAGATGTGCTTTCGTATTATCTGCCAGTTCCACATCCAGAATATGCATTACTTTATGCTTTAACTCTTCATTTTCTACGGGGAAAATAATCTCTACACGGCGGTCTAAGTTACGCGGCATCCAGTCAGCACTTCCCATGTAAATTTCTTCCTGTCCATCATTATAGAAATAGAAAATTCTGCTGTGCTCCAAGAAATTTCCTACAATGGAACGCACTCTGATATTTTCACTGATCTTTGGAATGCCTACCTTCAGGCAGCAGATTCCACGTACCACCAGATCAATCTGCACTCCCGCTGCTGATGCTTCATACAAAGCTGCAATAATATCACGGTCACAAAGAGAATTCATCTTGGCAACAATTTTGGCTGTCTTTCCCGCCCTGGCGTATTTTGTTTCACGCTCAATTAATTTCAAGAAACGCTTCCGCAGCCAGATTGGTGCTACCACCAGCCGGTTCCAGGACAGCGGTTCAGAATAACCGGATAACATATTAAATACTGCTGTTGCATCTTCTCCGATTGCTTCCGAACAGGTAAAGATACCACAGTCTGTGTACAGCTTTGCAGTGGAATCGTTATAGTTTCCGGTTCCAAGATGTACATAACGGCAGATGCCTTCTTCTTCTCTTCTTACGACCAGTGCAATCTTGCTGTGGGTCTTTAAGCCCACCAGACCATAGATGACATGGCAGCCTGCTTTCTCTAATTTTTTTGCCCAGACAATATTATTTTCCTCATCGAAACGGGCTTTTAATTCTACCAGAACAGATACCTGTTTGCCATTTTCTGCTGCCTGCGCCAGCGATGCAATGATTGGCGAATTGCCGCTGACACGGTAAAGTGTCTGTTTGATTGCCAGTACATCCGGATCTTTGGCTGCCTGACGGATAAATTCGACTACCGGATCAAAGGTCTGGTATGGATGATGCAGTAAAATATCACCTTTTTTAATCGCATCAAAGATACTCTCTCCCTGCTGGATCTGCGGCACCGGCTGTGGCGTATATGGTTTGTAACGTAAATCATCACAGCCTTCCAGTCCATACATCTTCATCAGGTAAGTCAAATCAATCGGTCCATTGATTTTAAAGATATCATCCTCTGACTCTACCCGAAGTTCATCCTTTAAAAATGCCAGCAGACGCTTATCAATGCCATATTCCACTTCCAGCCGGATAACTTCGCCCCACTGCCGTTTCTTTAGGGATTTTTCAATTTCTTTCAGTAAATCCTCTGCTTCGTCCTCATCAAAGGAAAGGTCCGCATTACGCATAATACGATACGGATAAGCACAGACCACTTTATGGCCTAAGAACAATTTGGAAATATTCTTCTCAATAATCTGCTCCAACAGGATAAAGGATTTCTCGCCTTCCTTTACGGATGGAATTGGAATCAGCCTTGGTAATACAGATGGCACCTGAACGGTTGCATATTCATAGATGGTTCCGCCCTTCTTCCCCTCTGCCTTAAGCTTCTTCTCTTCTTCTTTGCCAAGGAGGTCATCCTTCTTCGGATTTTCTTCCAGTAAAGCTACAATGTTTAATGTCTTATTGCGAATCAACGGAAATGGTCTGGATGCATCCACTGCCATCGGTGTCAGTACCGGATATATATTTTCTTCAAAATAACGGTCTACATATTCTGCCTGAAAATTTTCCAAATCTTCATAGGCATCTACAATATAGATTCCTCTTGCATTCAATAGCGGAATCAGGGAACGGTTATAAGTAGAATACTGCAGTTCTACCAATTCCCTGGTATCATGATTAATGGCTGCTAACTGTTCAGACGCTGTCATACCGGCAATATCTGTTTTCTTATAGCCCGCATGTACCATATCCTTTAAAGAAGCCACACGTACCATGAAAAATTCGTCCAGATTTGAAGAAGTAATGCTGACAAATTTTAACCGCTCCAGCAGCGGAATGGATTTGTCTCTTGCTTCATTCAATACTCTGCCATTAAATTTAATCCAGCTCAACTCACGGTTTTCATAATATTCCGGATTCGTATATTCTTTTAATTTTTCCATTCGCATACTCTCCTAACTATAGACCTTTTTCACTTTAATCACCGGTTTCATACTGAATACTTCTTCAAAGAAGGACGCCTTGGACTCAAACAGTCCCTTTTCCAAGGTCACATCATCTTCCGTCTCTATGGTAATAATCAGATTTCTTCCGGAAACAGATGTCTTTACATTCTTAAATTTCTGCTTGTGGCTTCTATCCATGGCATTTGCCACCTTAAGGATAGCTGCAAGCTTGGCTACGGTAAGATAACTGTCATGATCCATCTTATCTGCCAGTCTGTCATAGCTGTCTATCGGTAGTGTATTATAAAGTACCGTAGACGCCACAATTTCACGCTCCAGATGAGTCAATCCAATAATTTCTGAAGAAATAATAATGTCATAGGAGCACTGCGGTCCATTAACCAGACTGACAAATTTACCACAGTCATGGAGAATGGCTGCTGTCCTTAGCATCAGCCGCTCTCTGTTTCCCAATCCATGAATCTTCTTCATGGCATCAAATATCCGGACTGCCATCTGCTCTAATGCTTCAAGATGTGGCTGATAGCCGAAATATCTTTTGGACATACATTCCGCCGCAGATATTACATCTTCTTCGAAATCATGTGTTGCTTTCACCATATTATGCCGCTGTGCATAATCATATGCTATACCATCATTTACATTCACACCCGGAACAACAACATTCTGCGCATTTAATGCAGCAACTAACTGACGATAGATAACCAGTGCCGGAATCAGCAATGCATCACTCTCGTTGGTGATTCCTAATTCTCTTGCAATCTGTCCTGTATTCTTGGCTCTCAGCTTCTCCGTATAACGATAGAACTTGTCCGCATCTACCATACATTTGCCATTTTCTTTACTGATTTTCGGCATAAATGCAGAGATATAATCTCCCATAAAAATAACATAACGGATGCCATCCTTTGGCAGATAAAGAGCTTTAAAGACCTCTAATTCCTTATCTACGACTTCCTGTATCTGCTGCTCATAATTACCGCTGCTTTGCATGCCAAGGTCAAAGAGTTTCTCCTGTACACGCATAATTCCAATCAGAAGATGCTGCGTGGTAACTACCTTTCCTTTTACAAAAAGTGTTATCTGCATACTGCCACCACCTACATCAACTACTGCTGCATTCTGACTGGTCATATCCTCAAAATTCTTCTGGGATGCCACCGTCTTATAACTGATAAAACGATGTTCCGAATTGCTCAGCACTTTCACATTAAGTCCGGTTCGAATCCGTATCTGGTCTAAAATAAATGCTTCGTTCTGTGCATCCCGGATGACAAGACCTGAATATGCTTCATACTCATCCGTCCGATACATCTCCATAATCCCCACGAATTCTTTCAGCACCTGACACAATTCATCCGCTGTTTCATATCCAACATATCCCTGGGAATAAACATCCCTTCCCAATTCTATTCTATGGCGGACATGGTCAATTTCCCGGATTCCTCTCTTAATGGAAAGCTCAAACACTTTCATGCTGATTTCATAAGACCCGATATAAATTGCTGCAAAAGTCTTCATCCGTGCTCCTCCTCCTGTGTAAATCTTCTGTTACACTTCCTGTCCTAACATATAATTGATAAACTGCTGTGCGGTTCTTCCGGAAAGTCCACCATGACTTAACTCCCATTTGTTGGCTTCTGCTAAAAGCTCTTCTGCCGGAAGATGTACTCCCTGCTTTTCTGCCAGTTCTACTACAATCTGCTGGAATTCTTTCTTGGTCGGTGCTCCAAAGTAAATAGATACACCAAAACGATATACCAGCGAAAGTTTTTCCTGTACGGTGTCAGAAGTATGCATATCCTCACGCACTTCCTCTTTATCTGAAAAGTTCTCACGAATCAGATGTCTGCGGTTTGAGGTTGCATAAATCAGCACATTGTCCGGTTTCTTCTCCAGCCCACCTTCAATTACAGCTTTCAAATATTTGTATTCAATTTCAAATTCCTCAAAAGATAAATCATCCATATATATAATAAATTTATAATTACGGTTCTTTATCATGGAAATAACCGTGTTCAAATCTTTAAACTGATGCTTATAAACTTCAATCAGGCGAAGTCCCTGCTCATAATACTGATTGGCAATTGCCTTTATGCTGGTTGATTTACCGGTACCTGCATCACCAAACAACAGACAGTTATTGGCACTCTTTCCCTTTACAAAAGCTTCTGTATTATCCACCAGCTTCTTCTTGGCAATTTCATAGCCTACCAGGTCATCGAGTTTCACATGAGCGATTCTGGTAATCGGTGCCAGTTCTACAACACCATTGGTATTCTGGATACGGAATGCCTTATGTAAGCCTAGATTTCCCACACCAAATCTTGCATAGAATCCGGTTACGCTGTCCTGAAATGCATTGGTATCCTTTGCTCCTGCCAGTTCTACAGCCAGTTCACAGATGCAGTCACGGATACGTTTGTTAAATACGCTTCCATTATCATCCGGTCCCTTGAAATTCTGAAGCACATCCATATCATCAATTTCCAGAGTCTTTGCCACTTCATTTAAGTTATAATCAAACATTTCTTTTAAAATAGCAAAATCATGGGCTGCAATCGCATTGATACTTCCGTTTACTGCTCCTTTCATTTCGCAGGCGGTACTGTAGGCATTTTCATTATTTACCATAATAAACGCAAGAAAACAGTGCCACAGATTTCCTTCAAAACCGTGGCTCACTGCCAGTTCAATCAGTTGGTTCAAACATCTATAATACAATTCTACTATATCAGACCGATTGTAAAATTCACTATCATAGTTTTCCAAAATCCATGTAAAATTATAAAATAATTCTCCATTTTCAAAGTTCTTATATAAAATTAATTCTCCTGAATGTTTCATCTTAATGTCTTACCTGTCTTTCTAATAATTTCCAAGAATTTTAAAGTTTTCAGCTTCTTCTTTGATTCCATGCAATGCATTCTTTACTGCACTCTCATTTAAATTTCCTTCAAAGTCAATAAAGAAACGATATTCCCAGTTCCGCTCTCCTAATGGTCTTGATTCTATCTTATTCATGTTCAAATCATTAAAAATAAAATGGGATAACATATGATAAAGAGATCCACTTTCATGCGGAATTTCAAAGCAGATACTGATTTTTCCGGCATTCTTTAAGAATATCTTACGGCCGGTTACAATGACAAACTTTGTACAGTTATTGCTGTTATCCTGGATATGCTCGTCCAATATATCAAGCCTGTAAATATCGGCAGTAAGACGGCTGGCAATGGCTGCCTGTCTTAGGAGACCATCTTCTTTTACTTTTTTTGCTGCCATGGCAGTATTCTTAAAGCTGTGTTTTTCCCAGTTCCGATGCTCGTCCAAATATCTACCACACTGCATCAGTGCCTGCGGATGGGAATATACCTGTTCAATATCAGATAGCTTTGAGCCTTTCGTTCCGAGCAGGCAGTGGTCTATTGGAATAATCTGTTCTCCCACGATACAATTATCATATTCTACCAGCAAATCATAATTTTCTGACACAATTCCGGCAGAAGAATTCTCAATCGGAAGCACTGCATAATCTGCTTCTCCTTTTGCGATTGCTTCCATGGCATCCCGCCAGGTCTGCACATGATAACTGTTTGTGGTATCATGGAAAAACTGCTGCATTGCCATCTGGCTGTATGCGCCCTCTTCTCCCTGATATACGATTCTTATATTTTTATCCGGAAGTGCCGCTGCCTCTTCAAATGGTATCGGCTCCATAATGCCTTTTTCTGCCAGCTTCTGATACTGCCTTTTTCTGCTCATGCTCATCAGATGTTCAAAAAGCTCTCTTGTTCCACGCTTTAAAAACGGGTCATCTACCATGGAAGTTACCTTTTCTAACTTTTCTTCTTCCCTTGCCTTATCAAAGACTTTTTTCCCGGTAGAAAGCTTATAATCTGCCACCTGTTCGGTCAGTGCCATACGTTTTTCATACAGTGACACCAGCTCTTTGTCCACGCTGTCAATTTCTGCTCTTATCTCTTTTAAATCTTTCATTGTTATCTTTCACCTTATTATTTTTTTCTATCATATACCATTCCCATTTCGGTTGCAAGTTTCCCGAAAGAAAGTTATAATTTTTATCGTAAGAATTGTGGAATTTGGAAATGTTATAGGAAAGTTCTTTCCGTTGCTTTGACTGGATAGCGACTTTGTCCGGCTGCAGCGGATACATCCTTTCGTCTGCAAGGGGCACTAAGAATTTCCATTTTATATCACATAGTTGTGGCAACCGGCGCAAATTCACATCCATGTTCAACTTGCGCCTCGCTGGCACATCCTGTGCCAGCGTTGCCAGTTATTAATGAAATTCCAAGTGCCCCTAACAGACTACAGAAATTGCATCCGCAATCAGCCGGACAAAGCTGCCATTCTGTCAAATATCGGAAAGAAAAACATCCTCCTGTCGTATTTCCAAATTTCACAATCGTCTGATTACATATAACATCAAAGGAGGATTCTTATGAAAAACAAACGAAAAAAACAGCTCTTTATCACGATTGCAATTATTCTTATTCTGATTACAGTGTTTTGTCTGA
Organism: Roseburia sp. AF22-2LB; assembly: GCF_003461125.1. NCBI lineage: Bacteria > Bacillati > Bacillota > Clostridia > Lachnospirales > Lachnospiraceae > Roseburia > Roseburia sp. AF22-2LB. The sequence continues at coordinate 266,463 of NZ_QTWM01000004.1, read as the reverse complement.
TTCATTTTCTCAACCGCACAAAAATGAATTCCGGTTATGTCAATGGAAATTCTGCCGGTAATCTTTATAACGGTGGACTTTTCTGTGAAAGCAACGGCACTGTTTTCTTCAGTAATCCTTCCGACAACCACCGACTCTATTCCATGAATCCTGATGGTTCTGATATGAAGAAGCTTTCCGATGATACCGTCTCTTATATCAATGCAGATGATCACTATGTTTACTATGTCCGAAACAACAAGAGTGAGGATACTAATTTCTCTTTTCTGAATTTTGGAACTAACAGCTTATGCCGTATCAACCGTGATGGAGGCAGGGTTACCATTTTAGATGACGACCCAAGTCTTTATGCCGGACTGTACGGAAATTATATTTACTATATCCACTATGACAAAGAAACGGCTTCTACCCTGTATCGGATAAAAATCGACGGAACAAAAAAAGAACAGGTTTCTAAGTTTCCTTATAAGACCTGCTCCTCTAATGGACAGTATATGTACTTTAATGGCGAAAACGATTCCCACTCTCTCCTGCAGCTTGATACTGCTGACAACTCTGTTGCTACACTCTATAGCTGCACCTGTTATGAACCGACTGTAATTAATGACACGGCTTATTACATGGATGGAGACAACGATTATGGACTAAGCACTTATTCCTTAAGCAGCGGTACTGCCAACCTTATCATTCCATCCAGAATTGACTGCTACAACGTCACCGGGGATTATATCTATTATCAAAAAAATGGAGAGGGTGCCGGTATCTACCGCTGTCTCACCGACGGAAGCAATGAGGAATTACTGATATCCGGTAATTATACCGCATTACATACCACCTCACAGTACCTTTACTTCTATGAATACGGCAATGACTCTGTCTGTTATCAGATGCCACTTAGCGGAACCGGAAATGATATCGGTGTATTTACGCCGGAGAAATTATAATCTACCATTCCAAAAGCCGCATCAGAGCTGAAGTTTTTCTTCCTCTCCAATGCGGCTTTTTCTATTTTATTACAAACTATACTTTTTTCTTCTGTCTGCAAAGAAATTGAAAAATATCCTTTTCCAATAAACGTCCCTTACAGGCTGGTACGAACCTGTTTTGGTTTATAGCCTTCTTTTTCCAAAGCATTGATAATCTGCTGTTTATGCTCCGGTCCAAAGCACTCTAATGTAATGCGAAGTTCAACTGCTGCGGTACGGTTGGTTGTTACAAACTGGTTATGCTCCAGCTTGATAACATTTCCCTGCTCTCTTGCGATGATTCCGGACACTTTACAAAGCTCACCCGGCTTATCCGGAAGCAGTACAGATACAGTAAAGATTCTGTCACGGAAAATAAGTCCCTGCTGAACAACGGAAGACATGGTAATGACATCCATGTTTCCACCGCTCAGGATGGATACGACCCGTTTGTCTTTCACATTCAGATGCTTTAATGCGGCAACGGTAAGTAAACCGGAGTTCTCTACCACCATCTTATGGTTTTCTACCATATCAAGGAAAGATACGACCAGCTCATCATCACTTACGGTGATGATATCGTCTAAGTTCTTCTGAATATATGGGAAGATTTTTTCTCCCGGAGTCTTTACTGCGGTACCATCTGCAATGGTATTCACTGCCGGAAGTGTTGTAACCTTACCCTCCTTAAAGGAAGCCTGCATACAATTTGCTCCAGCCGGTTCTACACCAATCACTTTAATCTTTGGATTCAGTAATTTGGCAAGAGTGGAAACACCGGTTGCCAGTCCGCCTCCTCCGATTGGAACTAAAATATACTCAACCAGTGGAAGTTCTTTAAAGATTTCCATGGCTATGGTTCCCTGACCGGTTGCAACCGTCAAATCATCAAAAGGATGGATAAAGGTATATCCATGCTTCTCAGCCAGTTCATAAGCATGTGCACATGCTTCATCATAAACATCTCCATAAAGTACTACATCAGCACCATAGCTCTTGGTACGGTTTACTTTAATCAGTGGTGTTGTGGTTGGCATAACGATGGTTGCTTTACAGCCATAGCATTTTGCTGCATAGGCAACACCCTGGGCATGGTTTCCTGCGGAAGCGGTAATCAGTCCCCTCTCTCTTTCTTCTTCGGATAAAGTGCTGATTTTATAATAGGCACCACGTACCTTATATGCTCCGGTAAACTGCATATTTTCTGGTTTCAGATATACTTTGTTACCGGTCTGCTCACTCAAATAATTGCTGTAAATTAATTTGGTCTCCAAAGTTACTTCTTTTACTTTTTCACTTGCTTCTTCAAATTTATCTAATGTTAACATTCTGTCTCTCCTTCTTCTCCCGAATCTTCCTTTACATCAAACAATGCATTTACAAACTGCCCGGAATCAAATTTCTGTAAATCATCTATGGTTTCACCGACACCGATATATTTTACAGGGATGCCAAGTTCTGACTGAATGGCAACTGCGATACCACCTTTTGCGGTTCCGTCCATTTTCGTTAAAATAATTCCGGTAATGTCTGCCACCTCTGCAAACTGTCTTGCCTGTGCCAGTGCATTCTGTCCGGTTGTAGCATCCAATACTACCAAGGTCTCGCGGTATGCATCAGAATACTCTTTTTCCAGAATACGGTTGATTTTGCGAAGTTCTTCCATCAGATTTTTCTTGTTATGAAGCCGTCCGGCAGTATCGCACAAAAGGACATCTGCCTTTCTTGCTTTCGCAGCTGCTACTGCATCGTATACCACAGAGCCCGGGTCAGCACCCTCCTGGCCGCCAATCATGTCTACTCCGGCACGGTTCGCCCATTCCTTTAACTGGTCTCCTGCCGCTGCACGGAAGGTATCTGCCGCAGCTAAAACCACGCGTTTACCCTGACTCTTTAATTTACCTGCCAGCTTGCCAACAGAGGTTGTCTTTCCGACTCCGTTTACACCAATGACTAAAACGACAGATTTTTCTTCCTCGAAGCGGTATGCAGTCTCGCCTACATCCATCTGCTCTTTGATACTCTGAATCAGAAGCTCTTTACAGTCTGCCGGCTCTTTGATTTTTTCTTCTTTGACACGTTCCTTTAACTTGTCCAAAATTGCCTCTGTGGCATGTACACCAAGGTCTCCCATAATCAGAATCTCTTCGATTTCTTCATAGAAATCATCATCAATATGTGAAAATCCATGAAATACAGAATCAATACCGGATACAATGTTATCTCTTGTCTTGGTTAATCCTGATACAAGGCGGGCAAAAAAGCCTTTTTTCTCTTTCTTTTCTTCTTCCATCTTGTCACTTCTTTCTCTGTTCATTTCTCTTATTTATCTAAATCTTCTTCAATCAGATTTACACTTACCAGTGTGGATACACCCTTCTCCTGCATGGTAATTCCGTACAGGCGGTCGGCTGCTGCCATGGTTCCTCTTCGGTGCGTAATGATAATAAACTGCGTATTCTTCGTTAATTTATGCAGATATTTTGCAAAACGTCCTACGTTAGAATCATCTAACGCTGCCTCAATCTCGTCTAAAAGACAGAATGGAGATGGCTTTAAGTTCTGAATTGCAAATAACAGTGCAATGGCTGTCAACGATTTCTCTCCACCGGACAACTGCATCATGTTCTGCAGCTTCTTTCCAGGTGGCTGTGCAATAATACGGATGCCGCACTCTAAGATGTCCTCATCCTCGACTAACTCTAAGGTTCCTTTACCACCACCAAAGAGATCCTTAAATGCCTTGTCAAATTCATGCTGGATTTCCGCAAACTTCTCGGTAAACTGCTTGCGCATTCCGGTATCCAGATCTTCAATGATACCCACCAGCGTCTGCTCTGCTTCTACCAAATCATCATGCTGCGTCTTTAAAAACGTATAACGTTCACTGATTTCTTTATATTCTTCAATGGCATTGACATTGACATCACCCAATTTTCGGATATCATCCTTGATACCGTAAATCTGTTTCTTAAGTTCCGGCAAATCCTGATATTCTTCATTGCGAAGCAGCAATGCGTTATGCGGAGTCAGCTCATATTCCTCCCACATATAATTGGTCTGGTATTCACCTGCCTCTTCTAACTTCTCTCTCTGGCTGTTCAGTCGGAAAATCTCTTTGTCAAGATTTGCAATCCGCTTGGAAATCTCTTCTCTTCGTTCAAAGAATCCCTTATACTCTGCTGACATCTGTTCTTTTGCAGCAATGCTCTCAGAAAGCTTCTGATTCAATGCCGCATAATTCTCATCGGATGCAAGAATGGTCTTTCGGATGGCTTCAATGTCTGCCTCATGACGTTTTGCATCTTCTTTGGATTCTGCTGACTGATTCTTCAAAGACTCCTGATTCTTGTATACACGCTCTAACTCTTCTTCCACACGTTCTAAGTTTTCCTGTATGAATTCCTGTTTCTGTGTGAATCCGGCTTCCTCTAACTGCACCTTGGAAACAGCTTCAGTTGCAGCCTCTTCCAGTTTCATCTGTTCTTCTAAAATCACCTGGAACTGCTCTGCCTGGGCTTTGATTTCTTCTTCCCGTACTTCTGCTTCTTTGATTTCCTCTTCCGTACGTTCCTTGCCCTTCTTAATATCCGTCAACTGTTCTTCAATATCCTGGCTCTCATTCTTTAAACCTTCAAATACGCTCTCGCTTTCATTCTTCTGCTGCAAGGTACGGTCTACATTCATCCTGGCTGTATTCTGCTGTAAATACTGTTCCTGTAAATCAGTCCGTACCTTTTCCATATCCTGCATGGCAAGTTCCTGTGCAGTGCGGATTTCTTCGCTCCGCTCCTTGCAGGATGCAATGGTTTTCTTCAGTTCTTCCAGTCTCTTCGTCAAATCGTCAATTTCGCGTTTTCTTCCCAGAAGATTACCGGTATTCTTAAAGGCACCACCGGCAATGGAACCACCCGGGCTTAAATACTCACCCTCCAAGGTTACCATATGTAAAGAATAATGGCTCTTCTTCGCCAGTGCCAACGCATGGTCAATGGAGTCCATAACAAAGACTCTTCCAAGAAGATAGGACATTACACCGTCAAATTTTGCATCATGTTTTACCAGCGTATCTGCCTTTCCGATTACGCCTTCTTCTTTTAAAAATACATCCTGCTTGCTGTTATCCTTACCGGTAACACTGGTCAACGGCAGGAATGTGGCACGTCCCAGACGATTCTGTTTCAGATAAGCAATCATTTTCTTTGCTGTCTGCTCGTCTTTCGTAACAATGTTCTGGATGTTTCCACTGAGTGCAACTTCAATGGCTGTCTCATACTTCTTGTCCACCTGAATGAGGTCTGCCACAACGCCGAGGATTCCGCCTTCCTTATCCTTCTGCTCCATTACCTTACGGATACTGTTTCCATAGCCTTCATAACGCTCTGCAATATTTTTTAAGGTCTCAAGACGGGATTCTCCCTTATTATAGTCAATAGTTGCTTTTTCTAAGGCACTCCGGTTCTCTGCTGTTTTCTTACGCCAGCTTTGAATTAAGTCTGCGGTCTCTTTTTCTTTTGCCTTTAATGCTTCAATCTCACGACTTACTTCTGCTAATTTGTCCTGATATTCTGACAATACACTCTGCAAATCTGCTTCTTCGCTTTTACGCTTTAAGAGACGCTGATTCAACTGGGCTTTGCGGATATTTACCTGCTCTGCCATGGTATCGAATTTCTGTAATTTTGCTTTTGTGGAAGCTTTATTATTCAGAATCTCAATAATCTCATTCTTGCCTTCTTCGATGCCCTGCGTACAGCGGGCAATTTCCTTCTGAATCTTTTCTAACTCATCAGAAGCTGCCTGCTTGCGTGCTTCAATCTCTGCTACCTGGCTGTCAATTTCCTGCTTCTGTGCAAGATAATGCTCCTGCTGTTCTTTTCTTTCTTTCCGGTCACTTTCTAACTGTTCCAAACGTGCTTTTAAGCTGTCATCTGTCATCTGTGCAGCCTTAATCTGCTCATTTAATACATTAATCTGACCTTCCAGTTTTCCCTTCATGACATTGGTATTGCTGAGTTCTTCGCGGATTTCTGTGATTTTCGCATCCATTTCTTCCATGTCCTGCTCTTTTTTCTCATACTCCGCTTTGATATTCTCGTATGCCTCGTTGTCTTCTTTTAACTGGGTATCTGCAATTTTAAACTTTTCTTCTACTTCTTTGGTCTGGGTCTCAATCCGCTCCATCTCTAAAAGGAACATGTTAACATCCAAGGTCTTTAACTCTTCCTTTTTCTTAAGATAGATTCTTGCGGTCTCTGACTGTTTCTCCAACGGTCCTACCTGACGCTCCAGCTCTGTCAAAATGTCATTGACACGTACCAGGTTCTCCCGCTCACTTTCTAATTTCTTCTGGGCGGTTACTTTTCTTCTCTTATATTTTACAATTCCTGCCGCTTCATCGAAAAGTTCTCTTCTTTCCTCCGGCTTACCGCTTAAGATTCGCTCAATCTGACCCTGTCCGATAATAGAATAACCTTCTTTACCGATACCGGTATCATAAAAAAGCTCGCTTACATCCTTCAGACGGCATGGATTGCCATTGATAAGATATTCACTTTCTCCGGAACGGTATACTCTTCTGGCTACCGTTACTTCTGAATAATCTACCGCAAGCTGATGGTCTGCATTGTCTAATGTAATCGCAACATATGCATAACTTAATGGCTTACGATTCTCTGTTCCCGCAAAAATAACATCCTGCATGCTTGCACCACGTAGCTGCTTGGCACTCTGTTCTCCCAATACCCAGCGCACTGCGTCCGCAACATTACTTTTTCCACTACCGTTTGGCCCCACAATGCCTGTGATTCCGTTGTGAAAATCAAATACAATTTTATTTGCAAATGATTTAAAACCGTGAATTTCAATACTTTTGAGATACATAACTTCCTCCGTTTAAGAGCGCTTATTCTCCTGCTGTTTCAGCTTAAGCAGCGCCTGATATGCAGCCTCCTGTTCTGCTGCTTTCTTTGTATGTCCCATTCCCTCTCCAATGGACTTTTCTCCGATTCTGGCTTCTACCACAAACCGCTTATCATGATCCGGTCCTTCTTCCCGAATCAACTGATAATTCAGTTCTTCATTATATCCTGCCTGTACTATCTCCTGCAGGATAGTCTTGCTATCATAAAAGAGCTGTTTGTGCTCAATGTCTGTCAGAATGTATTTTAACACAAACTCTTTTGCATTAGCAAAACCACCATCCAGAAAAATTGCTCCTATTACTGCTTCCAATGCATCCGAAAGAATGGATTTCCGATTTCTTCCTCCTGTTAAATCCTCTCCTTTTCCCAGATACAGATATTTTCCCAAATCAATTGCTCTGGTACAAAATGCCAGTGTCGGCTCACACACAAGACTTGCCCGGAGCTTGGTCAGTTCACCTTCCGAATAATCCGGATACTTCTGGTATAAGAATTCACTGGATGTAACCTCAAGCACTGCATCGCCTAAGAATTCCAGCCGCTCATTATCCGAGTGCTTCTTCATATGTCTTTCATTGGCATAGGAACTATGGGTTAATGCCTGTCTTAATAATCCCTGATTGTTGAAATGATATCCTATCACTTCTTCAAATTCATGTAATCTGCTCACTGTTTTCTCCTTCTAACTGTCGATGCTGCCCGCAAACTACGGGAAACACGCTTTGCAAGCCGCCTGCGGCGGTCGCTTGCGACATCTACCTTATACGCCGCAGTGTGCATCCTCGCGGAGCGTTTTTTACTTTACAGGAAAGAAATTTCCTGTAAAGCAAAAAAGAATCCGGCATGCCGGACTCTTTCGCACAATATGCTTCCTTTGAAGAATACTATCTATTCTGCTTTTAGTTCAGCGCACTCTTTATCTGCTCTACCGCATCGCCTACAGTAACAATTTTCTCTGCTTCTTCATTTGGAATCTCAATATCAAATTCTTCCTCCAGACCCATGATAATCTGGAAAACATCCAATGAATCTGCGCCAAGGTCATCTACAAAAGTAGTTTCCATACTAATCTCTTCTTCGTCCACATTCAGGACTTCTGCAATAATTTTTTTCAGTTTTTCAAATTCCATAATCTTTTCCTTTCTATTCTTCTGTTTCAGAAATTACTATATTTTTTTTGATTTTATTATTGATATCCTGTTCTTTAAATGTAACACACTGAATGATGGAATTCTTTACTTCCTTCGCCTTGGAGCTTCCATGTGTTTTAACCACCAGTCCATTCAGTCCAAGCAATGGTGCCCCGCCATACTGGGATGCATCGAAAGATTTTAATGTCTTCTTCAGTGCCGGCAATGCCAATGCTGCACCAATCTTACTCTTTAGGCTGCTGAGCATTCCCTGCTTTACTACACCAATCAGCGTACTGGAAAGTCCTTCATAAAGTTTAAGGATTACATTTCCTACAAACGCTTCACAGACAATGACATCTGCTCCGCCATGTGGTATCTCTCTTGCTTCAATACTTCCCACAAAATTGATATCCTTGCATTCTTTTAATAAAGGATATGTTTCCTTTACCAGTGCATTTCCTTTTTCTTCTTCTGCTCCGATATTTACGATTGCAACTCTCGGGTTCTTGATTCCCACAACATTTTCCATATAAATGGAACCCATCCTGGCAAACTGTACCAGATGTGAAGAACGGGCATCTACATTTGCTCCACAATCAATGAGCAGGGATACTCCTGTCTCGGTCGGAATCAGCGGTGCCAAAGGCGGACGCTCGATACCACGGATTCTTCCTACAATCACCTGTCCACCAACTAATACGGCTCCGGAACTTCCTGCCGATACAAATGCATCTGCTTCCTTCTGTTTTACCATATTCATTCCCACAACAATTGATGAATCCTTTTTCTTACGAATTGCATTTACCGGATGTTCCGCAGTCTCAATTACTTCTGTTGCATTCTTAATTTCAATCTGGTCTTTCTCATAGGTATACTTTTTCAATTCTTCAGCAATAACCTCCTGCTGTCCAACCAGTACAACCTGTATATCTCTGCGTGTATTTACTGCCTCGATGGCACCTTTTACAATTTCGCCCGGCGCGTTGTCGCCTCCCATTGCATCAACTGCCACTCTAATGACTTCCTGCATATACATTCCTCCTGTAAATCTGCCATCACATTAAGCCTATATTGAAATATACTATAACTTTCCATAGAAATCAACAGAAAACTAATTGAAATATTCCCGGTTCCGTTCCTCTTCTTTGGCAATGTCCTCCTCTGACATATAACGCAAGAAAATCTTCTCCATAATTCCATTCTGAATTGCAATAAATGCCGCCGGTGCAAAGATTAATAAAAATGGAATCAGATATACTAAAAATGCAATTACCAGCAAAATCACCAGCATAAGAATGGTCTTTGGCAGATGTGCAAATGACATCAGTGCTGCATTCTTTACAATTGCTTTATTGGTATTTTCAAAACGGGCAATGTTCGGATATACATATAACCAGATTGCAATCTCAAATACCAGCATAACAACAAAAATCACAAAAGCCTTGCCCCATGCTGCTCCGGCTTTCATAAACTGAAACATAATAAACCAGTCTGCTCCCATAATAAGACCAATTAATAGAAAAATCAGCCAGATTACGGTTGCCTGTTTGAAATTGGAACGGAAAGATGACCAGAACTCTTTCCAGATATATCCTCTGCCATGGCGGATTACTTTATTTACTGCATAATATAATGCCGTGCAGGACGCGCCAATAGTAAAAACCGGAATACATGCCATGAACCAGATTAAACTCAAGCAAAATATGTTAATCACTTTATCAAATGCGCTAAAGAACTTATTATTATAATTAAAAATATTGCTCATACCTTCTCCTTTTCTATGAATAGGCATCCACAAAACAGAATCTGTTTTGCAAATGCCTATCTTTTTCAGAAAGTAAAAAGGGAGTGTTTTTACAAACACTCCCGGGTCACTTCTTAATTAGTCCTGAGGAATAATTTCTTTCTTGTTGTATGAACCGCAGTTCTTACATACTCTGTGAGGCATCATCAAAGCGCCGCACTTACTGCATTTTACTAAACTTGGAGCAGTCATTTTCCAGTTTGCTCTTCTTTTATCTCTTCTTCCTTTGGAAGATTTGTTCTTTGGACAAATTGACATCTGGTTACACCTCCTTAAATTTATTGAAAATATCTTGAATTGCTGCCATTCTCGGGTCCAGCTCAGATTTCTCGCAGTCACAAGTCTTGACATTCAGATTCGTACCGCATTTCTTACAAATCCCCTTGCAATCCTCTCTGCACAGAACCTTCATTGGCCAGTTCACCAAGATTTCATCATAGACCATTTTATCAATATCAAGCTGAAATCCTTTCATGTAGTCTGCCTCATCCATCTCTTCTTCCGAAGCATCCGCATCTTCCAATGGGAACTTCTTATCGAATACAAGGTGGAAATCTGTTGGAACTTCTTCCAAGCAGCGGTCACATGGTATTGCTATCCTTACGTCCGTTTCTCCGTGAATCAGTAAATCCTTATTCTCTTCGTTAACGATACGCAGCTCGAATGGCTTTTTCTCTATGAACGGAAACACACCTAACTTTGAATCAAAGGATGTCAATTCAATTACAGCCTCTTTCGTAAGCTCTTTATTTTCACATGAACATACATCGGTTAAATCTAATATCACGTTTGTCTCCTTTTCACACCTAAACAATTATACATAGCACTATAGCTTTTGTCAACAATATTTTTCCTTTTTTAGCCTACCAAAGCTACGGTTTCTCTTGCGATTGCAAGTTCCTCGTTGGTCGGGATAATGCATACGGTTACTTTGGAATCCGGAGTAGAAATAATCTTATCCTCTCCACGAACCATATTTGCTTCCTTATCCATGGTAATTCCAAGATATCCGAAGTATGCAAGAATCTTCTCACGGATAAAAGATGTATTCTCACCAATTCCTGCGGTAAATGCAATGGCATCTACTCCGTTCATTGCAGCCACATAAGCACCGATATATTTTGCTACACGGTAAGCAAATACTTCACATGCTGCAATTGCTCTTGGATTTCCTTCATGATAAGCAGCCTCGAGATCACGGAAATCACTGGATACACCGGAAAGTCCCTCTACACCGGATTTCTTATTTAATACATCCATAATTCCGTCGATGTCAAGGTTTTCTTTCTTTGCAATGAATTCCATGATTGCCGGGTCAATGTCACCGGAACGTGTTCCCATTACAAGTCCCTCTAATGGAGTAAGTCCCATAGAGGTATCTACACATTTACCATCTAATACAGCACTGATGGATGCGCCGTTTCCAAGGTGGGCAACAATCAGTCTGGAATTGTTATAATCAAGATTTAAGAACTCAGCCAGACGTTTGGATACGAAGCTGTGGCTTGTTCCGTGGAAACCGTAACGTCTTACCTTGTATTTTTCATAATATTCATATGGCAGACCATAAAGATAAGCCTTCTGCGGCATGGTCTGATGGAAAGCGGTATCAAACACACCTACCATTGGTACACCAGGCATAAGTTCCTGACATACACGAATACCAATTAAGTTTGCAGGGTTATGAAGTGGTGCAAGCTCATTACACTCTTCCACTTTTGCTAATACTTCCTCATTTAATACAACAGACTGGGCAAATTTCTCGCCACCATGTACGACACGATGTCCTACTGCATCAATTTCAGAAAGACTCTTTACCGCACCTGTCTTTGGGTTTACCAGTGCATCCAGTACCATCTGGATACCTTCTTTATGGGTCGGCATTGGTGCTTCTGTTATCTCTTTATCATGGCCAGCAAGCTGGTATACTAATCTTCCATCAATTCCGATTCTTTCACAAAGTCCTTTAGCCAGTACAGCTTCTGTATCTGAATTAATAAGCTGATACTTCAAAGAAGAACTTCCACAGTTAATAACTAATACGTTCATCTGTTTTCTCCTCACTGCTATTTTTTTACGGTTCATTGTTACAAATCCGCATATGTATGTTTAGTATACCCCTATTTTAAATGGTGTTCAAGTACAGTGTCTGAAAAAATGCAAAGAAAAATATTTTTTCGAAATTCTTCTTATGAATACTTTCCATAAGTAATTTGCCAAAAATATGGGAATAATGCTATGATAGAACTATATTATTTGTAACTTTGGAGGACTTATGCGCATCATAGGAATCATTGCAGAATACAATCCGTTTCATAACGGTCATGCTTACCAGATAGAAAAAATCCGTTCCCTGACCCAGGCTGACTTCGTTATCGCAGCCATGAGTGGAAATTTCGTCCAGCGGGGAGAACCGGCTCTTATTGACAAATATGCACGAACAGAAATGGCTTTAAGCTGCGGTGCTGACCTGGTAATTGAGTTGCCAGCCCTCTGGGCAACTGCTTCTGCCGAACTTTTTGCTTCTGCAGGTGTTGCACTCATGCGTAAATGTGGCTGTGTAGACACCCTCTGCTTTGGTGCAGAAACAGACAATCTTTCTTTATTAAAAGAAGTTGCTTCCCTGCTCGTATCCGAACCAGAAGACTACAAAGAAGTTCTCTCTTCCTGTCTCAAAAAAGGAATGTCCTATCCTGCCGCAAGAAGTCAGGCGGTATGCAGCTATTTAAAAGAAGCCAACCCGCAAATCCCGGCAGATGAACTTGCCAGCCTTTTAAATGAGCCAAATAATATTCTTGCTATTGAATATTTAAAAGCGATTCAGGCTCAGAATGCCGCCATCACCCCTTATCTGATTCAGCGGACCGGAGACGGCTATCACGAAGCGGCACTTAACAGCAGTCTTTCCTCTGCCACTGCCATAAGAAAAGAACTTCTTTCAAACGGCTGGAATGACATCACTACATTAAATCCATATCTGCCGGAAGCTGCTTATTCTATTTTAAAAAAGTATCTTAATCTTTATCCGCCGGTTTCTGCCAATGATTTTTCTGCTCCGCTCTCTTACCTTCTGTTACAGCAGAGTGAAGCACAACTGGCTTTCTGTGGTGATTCCAATGAAGCAATTGCCCACCGGATAAAAAATTTGCAAAAACAGTTTCATTCCTTTGAGCAGTTCTGCCAGTTACTGAAAACAAAGGATATGACTTATACCAGAATCAGCCGGATTTTCACGCACCTTCTGCTTCAGATTACAAAGGACGATTACCGCCTGGGCAGATCATTGGATTATATTCCTTATCTCCGGATTTTAGGTTTCCGCAAAGATGCTTCCAGGCTTCTTACTATTTTAAGCAACTACGCCAGTGTTCCTATGATCTCCAAAACTGCCGATGCCTATAACTTTCTTTCTTCCGATGCAGCAAAGGTTTTTGATTTTGATATTTTTGCCGGCGAATTATACGAAAACATCCTGTCCGGAATAACCGGTCAGGATGCCAGAAGCGAGTTTGTACGCAATATTGTAAGGGTGTGAATTTTCCGTGCCGTCTGATTCCACCATTTGGTTGGTGGGAAAATCAAAAGAGTGTTTGATAAGAACTAAGATTTTGATTGTAAAAGGACATCTTAGTTCTTTGGCAGTAAAATTTCAGCAGTTCTTAGCAGTTTGTTTTTCTTGAATGTAAACTGTCTTTCCGTTGCTTTGACTGGATGTCTGCACTGTCCGTCGGGTACGGATGCTCTATAAAGCCTGCAAGGGGCACTGGGAATTTCGGATAATACATCACATTATCTGGCAACCAGCGCAAATTCACATCCATGTTCAAATGCGCCTCGCTGGCACATCCCTGTGCCAGCGTTGCCTGTTGCCAGACGAAATTCCAAGTGCCCCTAACAGCCTTTATTATGCATCCGTACTTCGACGAACCGTACAGACATCTTGTCAAACATTGGAAAGACTGTTTTTATCTCAAAAAGAAAAACAAACTGCTTAGTAACTGCGGAATTTTATAGCAGGAACTAAATGTCCTTTCACAAAGCAAAATCTTATCTTTCAAATCCTATCTGATTTTCCAGCTCCTAGTGGTGGAACAGACGGATTCCGGTAAAGCTCATCACCATACCATATTTGTTACAGGTTTCGATTACATGGTCATCACGGATAGATCCGCCCGGCTGTGCTACATACTGCACGCCACTTCTGTGGGCGCGCTCGATGTTATCTCCAAATGGGAAGAACGCATCAGAGCCAAGAGATACTCCGGTATTCTTATCTAACCATGCACGTTTTTCTTCTGCCGTAAATACAGCAGGTCTGGTCTTAAATATCTTCTCCCATTCGCCATCTGCAAGTACGTCCATATAATCCTCGCCAATGTAAAGGTCGATTGCATTATCACGGTCAGCTCTGCGAATTTTATCTAAAAATGGCAGATTCAGTACCTGTGGAGACTGGCGTAACCACCAGTTATCTGCTTTGGAGCCTGCTAATCTGGTACAGTGGATACGGGACTGCTGTCCGGCACCAATACCGATTGCCTGTCCGTCTTTTACATAACATACGGAGTTAGACTGTGTATATTTTAAAGTAATCATGGAAATTGCCAGATCTCTCTTTGCTGATTCCGGCAGCTCTTTGTTTTCTGTTACAATATTGTCAAAGAAATGCTCGTCAATATTTAACTCATTTCTTCCCTGCTCAAAGGTAACGCCAAATACCTGTTTACGCTCGATTGGGTCTGGAATATAGTCAGGATCAATTTCAATGACATTGTAATTGCCATTTTTCTTTGCTTTTAAAATTTCTAATGCGTCATCATCATAGCCCGGTGCAATAACTCCATCAGATACTTCTCTTTTAATTAAAAGTGCGGTTGCTTTATCACAGACATCAGAAAGAGAAATGAAATCTCCGAAAGAGGACATACGGTCAGCGCCTCTTGCTCTTGCATATGCATTAGCAATCGGTGTAAATTCTACATCCATGTCATCTACCCAGTAAATCTTACGCTCTACTTCAGAAAGTGGAAGTCCCACTGCTGCACCTGCCGGAGAAACATGTTTAAAAGAAGTGGCTGCCGGAAGTCCGGTTGCTTTCTTTAATTCTTTTACTAACTGCCAGCCATTGAATGCGTCTAAGAAGTTAATATAACCTGGTTTACCATTTAATACTTTGATTGGCAATTCGCCATTTTCCATGTAAATTCTGGATGGTTTCTGATTTGGGTTACAACCATATTTTAATTCTAATTCTTTCATTTTATTTTCCTCTCTCGAACGAATCTTATTCACAAAATCTTATTTGTTCTTGTTTACAATGCGGCTTTCATATTTTCCGGTTTCAATATCAATATATCTTACAAATAAGGATACCTTATTGTCTGCATTCAGGTTATTCCATACCAGCTCGGTAAATGCATCAATGTCATCTCCGATATCAACCAGTACCGGTTCGCCTTCAAAGCTTGGTAATGGATTGCCATCATTCATATAAGTATGAATGAAATGTCCTTCTCCTGCTACCGGATTCTCATAAGCAAATGTATAACGGTTGCAGGCATCCGGATTACCATTGTTGCTCTTTAAAATAGACATTGCATAATTGTATTTTCCATCTTCCACATGCATGATTCCGGAAATACGCGGTGTATAGTTAGGTGCGTCCGGCTCAAATTCTCTGGTTCTTAATGCCTGTTCGAAGGTCTGCTGTTTATCCATCAGTTCATAAATGGTATCTGTCTGGTCTCCATTGGTTACAATGGTCTTATTGCCCAGTACGCGAACCGGTGCATAAATAATAAGACTTGGGTCACTTAATTTTGCAGGGTCAAATGCCTGGGTACGGATTCCTTCTCCATCCTCAACAAATACACGGTTACGGCTGTTCTCGCTTCTTCCCATGATAAAATAAGCAGTTACCGCATACTTTCCATTCTTCGACTTTCCAATTACAATTCCTCTTCCCGGATAAGTAGTGCTTCCAAGTTCTTCTGCTAATGAAGTCATCTTCATTTTTGTTCCTCCTTCTTACGCTCCATGTAATTTTTAAAGTTGCTGCAGCTTTCGTCAAAGTCTCTTTCTCTTTCGAATTTTCCCTGTGACTTTTCCTGTTTGCATGCATAAAAAATACCGACACGTATCCCGAGCTTAACTGCCCAGACGGTCGGCTTTCTCAGGTCATACTTCATGTGGTTATTCCCACGGTTCCGTCAGTCATATGACCTGAATTTAGTAAAACATATTCCAAAACACTTGTCAAGGAATTCTTCCTCTAAGGACTCCCCTTCATAAGATTTTCTATTTCTATAAGAACTCTCTCAGACGTTCTGCACGGTTCGCCCAGGTATCTTCCTTAAGTGCCCGTTCATAAGAATATTCTATGATTTCTTTCATTTTCTTCGGATGCCCCAGCATGGATAATACCTGCTCCGGCAATGCATCCAGATGCTCTAACTCATAAAATGCCAGATCTTTTCCATCGCAGAAACGCTCCTTTAAATAAATGCTGCCATCTGTCAGGGATACTGCTTTATTTAACATGGCTGTAAAAATTCTATCATGGGCTCCATCCTTAAACCACGGCATGGTATTCAATGCAAGCTTTGTATTCCGGATGATTTTTACGCATTCGGCAGAATCAAGCTGTCTTCCGTTTAAAATAAGATTCTCCGGATGCTTTACCTTAAGATTCTCCCACCCTTTGCCAAAAACATGTACCCGTACTCCATTGTCTACCAATGTCCGCACCGTTTCTCCACGGAAATAAGTCCGGTTATACATATCCAAAAAAAGCATTCCTGCAAAGCATGCCATCAGCTCCCGCTCCGTTACTTCCGGAATCTCCCGGCGGACAAAATGCTCCATGGCAGAATCTAACGGCTCTGACGGATGCAGGCGGAGATAATTTAATATCTCATGATAGAAATCAATATATTCCTTCGTCTGGCTGGTAAAATGCTCTTCAATTGCCGGAAGATGCACATAGTTTGCGATAAAACCCACTTCATATTCCCGGTTCTCATATGGAATAAAATCTGTTGGGACTCGCTCTTCCCCATCCATCAGAAAATTCCCTGCCAATGGTAAAAAATGACAGGGAATCCCTTTATAAAACCGTTTCATATAAGAAATATGCTGACGGTCGATACAGAACACAGTCAGATTCGGAATTGTCTCATCAAGCTGCTTATGATAATACAACGGATGGTCCACAAGAATACAGTAGACCGGAATATTTCTGCTGGCAAAGACAGACTGAGACTCTGTCTCCAGCAGGAACTCCTCTCCGCTTAATCCGATAAAGTTAAAGGTAATGACTGCGGTCTCGCCACTTTTTAAAAAGCGGCTTAATCGTTTCGTATCAGCATATTCTGCCTGAATGTCGAAGAAGAAAATCTGATATCCCATCTTGCGAAATGACGCTGCCATCTCATGTGAAAAATAAGTTAATGTTTCTACGCCTCGTTCAAAAAACACAAGTTTACGGATATCACTCATTTTCTTTCTCCATTTCAAAAAATCCTAGTTCTTAAAGCTGTGAATTGGTGCAGGAATTCTTCCCCCACGGTTGATAAATGCATCACAGGAATACTGGTTTACCGGCATAATCGGTGCATAGCCGAATAATCCACCAAATTCTACAGTATCGCCTACTCCCTTTCCGATTACCGGAATCAGACGGGCTGCTGTAGTCTTCTGGTTAATCATTCCAAGTGCCATTTCATCTGCAATAATACCGGAAATGGTAGTTGCCTTGGTATCACCCGGAATTGCAATCATATCGAGACCTACGGAACATACACAGGTCATTGCTTCTAATTTCTCCAGTGTAATGGCATTTGCCTGTACTGCATTAATCATTCCCTGGTCTTCGCTGACCGGAATAAATGCACCACTTAAACCACCAACATAAGAAGATGCCATTACGCCGCCCTTCTTAACCTGGTCATTTAAAAGAGCAAGGGCTGCTGTCGTTCCCGGTGCACCTGCATATTCAAGACCAATTTCACAAAGAATATCTGCTACACTGTCTCCGATTGCAGGAGTTGGTGCCAGAGATAAATCTACAATACCAAATGGAATATTTAAAATTCTCGACGCTTCCTGTGCTACAAGCTGACCTACACGGGTTACTTTAAATGCAGTCTTCTTGATGGTCTCACATAATACTTCAAAGTTCTCTCCACGGACTTTTTCCAGTGCAGTCTTTACAACACCCGGTCCGCTGACACCAACATTGATTACCGCATCTGCCTCTGTTACACCATGGAATGCGCCTGCCATAAACGGGTTGTCATCCGGCGCATTACAGAATACAACCAGTTTCATACAGTCTACAGAATCTCTGTCCTTAGACTGCTCTGCCACCTCTAAGAGAATCTCTCCCATTAATTTTACAGCATCCATGTTAATTCCGGTTTTTGTGGATGCAAGATTTACAGAACTGCAGACTCTTTCGGTACGGCAAAGTGCCATTGGAATAGAACGGATTAAAAGCTCATCTGCCTTTGTCATTCCCTTGGATACCAGTGCAGAATATCCACCAATCAGGTTTACTCCTACTGCTTTGGCTGCTGCATCCATAGTATCTGCGATGGTTGCAAAATCTTCCGGTGTCTTGCAGGCTGCCCCGCCAACCAGTGCAATTGGTGTAACGGAAATTCTTTTATTTACGATTGGGATTCCAAATTCCTGCTCAATCTGATTTCCTGCTGATACCAGATCCTTTGCCACTGTAGTAATTTTCTTATAAATGTTATCGTTTAACTTCTTTAAATCAGAATCAATACAATCCAAAAGACTGATTCCAATGGTAATGGTACGGACATCTAAGTTCTCATGCTCCACCATTTTATTGGTTTCGCTTACTTCCATTATATTAATCATTTTTTGTCTCCTATATTCTGCCTTTCTACGCAGCTCATTTCCTGTATTTTCATTGATACGCCTTAGTGACCTGCCAACAGCAGTTCCCTTTTATGTAAGTCGTATTAAATTCTGTGCATCATATCAAAGATTTCTTCTCTCTGACATTTGATGGTAACACCGATTTCCTCACCTAATTTTTCCAGTGCTGCAGAACACTCAGCAAATGGTGTTTTGGATGTATTTAAATCAACAATCATCATCATATTGAAGAATCCGTCAATGATAGTCTGTGAAATATCCAGTACATTGATATGCTGTTCTGATAAATAAGTACAAACTTTTGCGATAATTCCTACAGTATCTTTTCCTACTACAGTAATAATTGTCTTGCTCTGTGTCTTTTCCATTTTGTTCTCCTCTTATTTTTGCTTTCTTAATATTCTTAAATCCGGATAAGCTCAGACACTTCGTCCCGCTTTGCTACCTGGATTGGAAAATCATTTCCGTGGTACGGGTTCTCACCCTGTTCTACTTCCTGGCGCACTGTCTCATATGCCAGTTCTGCCAGATTATTTTCCTTGCTCAGATGCCCCAATACTACTTTTTTAAACTTATCATGCAGAAGCTGCCCTAAAAATTGTCCACTGCTCTCATTGGAAAGATGTCCTCTGTCCCCTAATATCCGCTGTTTCAGAGGATAAGGATAACTGCCCACCTGAAGCATACGCACATCATGATTTGCTTCTAACAATAATACATCTAAATCCTGCAGCTTGTCTATAAGATAATTGTCATATTTCCCCAAATCGGTAATGACCGCCATCTTTTTATCTGACTGTTTCATGATGTATGCCACCGGATTTGCGGCATCATGGGAAATGGATACCGGCTCCACCGTAATATCTCCAATCTGAAATTCCACTCCTGCTTCGATAGGATGAAACAATGTCTCATCTACTTTTCCCACACTGGAAATCCCTTTGACTGCCTCAATGGTCTCTGCCGTGGCATAGATTGGAATTCCATATTTTCTTGCTACCACGCCAAGACCGGAAATGTGATCTGAATGTTCGTGGGTCACAAGCAGTGCCTGCATTTCCGCGGTTTTCAAACCGATACTGTTTAATCCTGCTTCAATGCGCTTTCCACTGATTCCGGCATCAATCATCAGATGGCTGCTTTCTGTTCCTGCGTAGATACAGTTTCCACTGCTTCCACTTGCAATACTGCATAATTCCATTTTCTTATGTCTCTTTCTATTTAGTAATTCTCTTTCCAGTACACTTCAATTTTATCGCCATCCTGCAATACCTGTGTATACTGGGCATCCATGCCATTAATTAAAGTTACAATTGCTCTTCCATGGGATGCTGACAAATCAAAATCAATATAATCAAAAATATCCAC
Organism: Roseburia sp. AF22-2LB; assembly: GCF_003461125.1. Taxonomy (NCBI): domain Bacteria; kingdom Bacillati; phylum Bacillota; class Clostridia; order Lachnospirales; family Lachnospiraceae; genus Roseburia; species Roseburia sp. AF22-2LB. Next base: position 246,362 of record NZ_QTWM01000004.1, on the reverse strand, counting down.
GAATACATATTCTTCTTTGCCACTTAAAGTAATTTCCTGATTGTTTGCAATAATATGTAATTCTTTGCTTTCCGGCTCTGTCGGTTTCTGCACCGGTGCATCGGCTGCTGCTTCTGCTGCAGAATCTGTATTCGTTTCAACTGCCGGCTCTGCACCTGCCGTTTGAATGCCATCTGCAACATTTTCATCCGCAGCATTTTCGCCTGTCACAGATTCAGCTGCCACAGAAGCTTCTGTCTCATGAACTTCAGCTGCACTGTCTGTGCTTCCTTCTGTTGAAGCTTCTTCTTCCGGTCCGGCATCAAATCTGTGGTCTGCCTGTCCATAGGAAATATGGCGTTCACCGCTTTCATAGGCAGAAGCACTCCATTCGATTTCAAAGTTCTCATAGCAAAGGGAACCCATATCTGCCGGTTTTCCATTTAAGATAATTCCGGCTTCTTCATCAATCCGCACATCCATAAACTCTGCCAGCTGTCCAATGGTATAGAAGTTTCTGGTTTCGATTTCGTCCCCTTCCTGAATAACATAATTAGAAGGTTCAAGGCTTCCATTGACCTGAACAAATTTCGGACAGGTAATATTGATGCCATTGACCTGGAAGGTAATGGTGGAGGATGTATATTCATCTAACTGTTCAATCGTAGATACGGCTTCTTTTCCAATGGTAGATGCTTCTATGGTAATCTCGGAATTCGGAACCAGTGGTGTATTGATGCTGACTACTCTTCCGTCCACTTTAACAATGGCAGATTCTCCCGGTTCTCCACGGACGATTCTCGGCTTGCCATTTACGGTAAACTCCACTGCCTTGCCCCGTCTTGGGAATAGTGCTTCATTCGGGAAGCCCGCCTGCAATGCAGCGTCCACAATGGTAAGATGGCTGTTATCATAAAGCTTTAAGCGTTCTCCGTTAAACCGGACCATAATGAAATTATTCTTCTGGTCATAATAATTAAGACAGATTCCAATCGGCGTTACCAGTAATGGGTCTTTCTTAATCTCTTCTTGTGCAAAATGAACCTCTTTTAAAACTTCTTCTCCACGTAAAGCTACACGCTCTCTTGGAATTTCAAGCTTGTCTGCAAGCATTTCCGTAAATCCGTGGATTTTGCCGCCGCCGCCAACTACGAAGGCTGCACTGACCGATTTATCACCATTTAACTCTTTGATTTTCTCTGCTACCTCAGTAGTAATCTTATCTACCGTATCATGGGTTAAATCCCAGATTTCTTCGGATGGAATCGTATGGGTAATGCTCATGATATCGGTAAATTCCACTTCATCCGCCATACCGGATGTCAGCTTCATATGTTCTGCCATATTAAAATCCACCAGATAATGCTGTACAATTAATTCAGTCAGCTCATCTCCGGCATAAGGAATCATGCCATATGCAATAATGCTTCCGTCTCTGGTGACACAGATGTCGGATGTTCCGGCTCCCACATCAACCAGTGCAATATTTAACATTCGAAAGGCCTCCGGAATTGCTACGTTGATTGCAGCAATAGGCTCCAAGGTCAGATTGGCAACATTTAATCCAGCCTGCCCTACTGCGGAATACAGACCATCTACAACGTCCTCCGGCAGGAAGGTTACAATAACATCCTCCGAAATTTTCTCTGCCTTATGTCCTTCTATATTGGAAAAGACTTCATCATTGATATAATATTTTACAACAGAATATCCCACACAGTAAAATTTGTAACGGGTATCATTCTTCTCTTTTAAAATCTGCTGGGCATGGTCTACTCCCAGTAAATCCAGAGTATGTATATGTTCTGCAGTTACTACGGTCTCTTCTGCGAATTCATATTCCACGCTGGTGGTCACGGTTTTCAGTACACGGCCAGCGGCAGCAATGCAGACATCGGTAAGCTTTGCCTCTAACTGCCCTTCTAATTCTGCCTTTACTTCTGCAATTGTTCTGCCTACTCTTCCGATGTCATGAATCTGACCATCCAGCATAGCTCTGGTTTCATGCTCTTTCATATACTGGGCTGCCACATAGAAGTCTTTGCCTTCCCGATATCCAACTGTTCCAACTACGTTTCTTGTCCCGATATCCAAGCCAAATACAAATTGATTTGCATTCTGTTCTGCATTATCCATTGGTATTTTCTCCCTCATTCTCTATTATCGTTCTTACCTGTGCAATGGTTTCTTCCGTCGTACCATTATTATCAATTACCACTTTGCAATGTCTGCGGTATTCGTTCTCGCAAAGCTGGCTTTCAAACATTTCACTGATTTTTTCATCACTGTAGCCTCTCGACTGCTTCAGCCTTGCTCTGCGATTCTCCTCTGAAGTATAAATATACCATAATTCATCACAAATTTCATCATAATGTTCTTCGATTAATAATGCCGCTTCCAATACCAGATAACGAAGCCTGCCTTCTTCCTTTTCCTGCTCTAATACATGAAGCACATATTCCTTTACTGCCGGATGCAAAATCTCATTCATTCCATTCCGCCTGGCTTCATCCTTGAAAATAATGGCTGCTGCCTTCGGACGGTTCATCTTCCCCTTTTCATCAAAAACATCTGTTCCCGCAAACAGCTCCTGCAATTTTTCGTTACAGGACTGTCCCGGCTCAGAAAGTTCTCTTGCGATATCATCCGCCAGCATTACTTTCGTATCTTCTCTGCCGGCAAGGTATTTTAATATTTCTGTTTTTCCGGCTCCTACGCCTCCGGTAATTCCGATAAATTTCATAATTTCTGCCTTATCCTATTTTGCTTCGTACCAGTTATTTCCGGCATGCATATCTACCTCTAAGGTTACCGCAAGGTCTGCTGCATGAAGCATTTCTTCTTTCAAAATCTTCTCTACCTGCTGCTGTTCTTCTTTACAGGTCTCAACCAAAAGTTCGTCATGTACCTGTAAAATCAGTTTTGATTTCAAGCCTTCCTCTTTCAGGCGGTCATGCACATGAATCATGGCTATTTTAATAATATCTGCTGCAGAACCCTGAATCGGTGCATTCATTGCCACACGTTCTCCAAAGGAACGCTGCATGAAATTACTGGAGGATAACTCCGGCACCGGTCTTCTTCTGCCAAACATTGTTGTGACATAGCCTTTTGTCTTACCATCCTCTACCAGTCCGTCTAAGAATGTCTTGATTCCCGGATAGGTTTCAAAATAGCTCTTAATATACTGTTCTGCTTCTTTTCTTGTAATACTTAAATCCTGACTTAATCCGAAGGAACTGATTCCATAGACAATACCAAAGTTTACCGCCTTTGCATTTCTTCGCTGCAGTGGCGTTACTTCTTCGAACGGCACATGAAATACCTTGGATGCAGTAATCGCATGAATATCTTCTGCATGCTTATATGCATCAATCAGATTTTTATCTCCTGACATATGTGCCAGCAAACGAAGCTCTATCTGGGAATAATCCGCGTCTAAGAATACATAACCTTCTCTCGGTAAAAACACTTTACGAATCAGCCGTCCCAATTCCATCCGGATTGGAATGTTCTGTAAATTCGGGTCTGTACTGCTTAAACGTCCGGTGGCTGTTATGGTCTGCTGGAATGTACTGTGAATCCGTCCATCCTCTGCAATAAATGCAGCCAGTCCGTCGGCATATGTGGATTTTAATTTGGTCAGCTGACGGTACTCTAATATTTTTGATACAATCGGATAATCCGGTGCCAGCTTTTCCAGTACATCTGCTGCAGTAGAATATCCGGTCTTGGTCTTCTTGCCATTTGGCATCTGCAATTTTTCAAAAAGAATCACACCAAGCTGTTTTGGTGAATTGATATTAAAGGTCTCACCGGCTTCTTCATAGATTTCTTTTTCAATTTTATCTATGGATACTGCAAGATTCTCTCCATATTCTTTTAAGGCATCTGCATCAATAGCAATGCCTTCCTTTTCCATATCAGATAAGGTATATACCAGCGGCATTTCTATTTTATCAAAGAGTTCTTTCATGCCCTCTTCTTCTAACTGCTTTGCCAGCGGCTCTTTTGCCATTAAATTAATATATGCCTGATAACACGCCATTTTCAAGAATTCTTCCGGCTTTTCTTCCGATGATGTGACAAAATCTTTCTTTCCAAAATAATCCTCTTTCGATGGCACCATCAAATCAAGATAGTCTTTTGCAATATCTTCATAAGCATAGTCATTTTTCAATGGATTTAATAAATAAGCTGCTATTTTCACATCAAAAATATGACTTTTTTCATCGGCTTCTATCCATTTAAGCTGTGGTTTTAAATCAAAGGTGCGAATCTCTGTGCCTGCTGCAAGAAGCTGCCTGCTCTGTTCGAATAGATACTGCTCTGTCACAAATCCCGCAACCGGAATATATGCCACATCTTCTTTTGTGCATGCAACTGCAAGTCCAAGCACAACATCCTTTTCATAAATCAACTGGAAGCCTGCTGCCTGCTGCTTCTTTGCCTTTGCAAAAAAATCTTCTACCCCAGCAAAATCCTCGATTCGTTTAAAGTTTTCCTCTCCGGTATTTACCGGTGTGTCCACTTCAAACCGTTTCAAAAGATTCTTAAATTCCAGACGCTTACACATCATATAAGCTTCCGGTGTATATAAATTGCCAATTCTTGCTTCCCTGATATCATATGGGATGTCTGCATCTATCTTAATGGTCGCCAGTGTCTTACTCAACTGTGCCATATCATAATGCTCTTTTAACATCTCTTTCGCACGGTTTGGCTTAATCTCTTCTACATGGGCATATGCATTTTCAATGCTGCCATATGCCACAATCAGGTTCGTGGCTGTCTTTTCGCCGATTCCCGGTACACCCGGAATATTATCTGCGGTATCGCCCATCAGCGCCTTTACATCAATAAACTGCAATGGTGTAACCTGATATTTTTCCAATACCTCTTTGGTATTATAATCTTCGATTTCCGTTCCGGTCCGCCTAGTCTTTGGAATCCGGATCTTAATATGGTCACTGGCAAGCTGCAATAAGTCCCGGTCTCCGGACACTACAGACACTTCATAGCCTGCTGCTTCACTGCGCTTTGCTATGGTTCCCAATAGGTCGTCTGCTTCTAAGCCTTCTTTTTCAATTACCGTAACTCCCATGGCACGCAGCATTTCTTTCATCAGCGGTACCTGCTGCCGCAATTCTTCTGCCATCGGTTTTCTCGTTCCCTTGTATGCATCAAACATCTTATGACGGAATGTTGGTGCATGCACATCAAAAGCAACCGTAAGATACTCCGGCTGCTCTTCCTCTAATATTTTAAATAAAATGTTTAAGAAACCATATACTGCATTGGTATGAAGTCCCTCTGCATTGGTCAAATCCGGTAATCCAAAAAATGCCCGGTTTAATATACTGTGTCCATCGATCAGAACTAATTTTTCGCTCATCTTATCCTAACTTTCCTCATCCATCATCTGGAAGAATTTTGTATCTATTTCAGGGTATGACCGTTTCAAGGAAATCGGCTTACCATTACGATCTAAGAAGCAGTGCTCACTGGCTGCAATGGTACGGAGTTCTCCGGTCTCTTTGTCTGTCATACGATAACGGACACTGAGTTTGATTCCATTGTAACCTGCAATGGCTGTTTCAATGACAACGGTATCCCCAAATCGCACCATGCTCTTATATTCACACTGTACCGACAGCACCGGACTGATAATTTCCTGGTCTTCCATCTGTTTATAGCTGAAGCCCATCTGATCCATCAAGTCCATGCGTGCCTCTTCCATCCAACGGATATAATTGGAGTGATGCACAATCCCCATCTGGTCTGTCTCATAATATTTTACATTGTGCTCATACGGTTTTACCTTAATTGGTGTTACTCCATGATAAATATCAACTCTTGTATCCTTCATATCTGTCACCTTCCTTACGAAACGATTATACTCAAAAAACGAACGACGTTCAAGCGTCGGAGGGATTCTTTTGGAATTATTACGCCTTTTCTATTCTCCAATTACATGAATCTGACACATTTTCATAGTGGTAAGCGCTGCCTCATGGGATTCCGGCGTCACTCCGGCACAACATGTAGCATCTACCGTAATCTCTACATCCGGAAATTCTGCTTTCAAAATCAAGGCATTGGATACCACACAGATATCTGTACAAAGACCGCATAATTCTATTTCTTCAAAGTTTCTCTCCGACCAGTGTGTCCATCCAAAGGTCGGTTTATTAATACAGCTGCATCCCGGCACCTCCAAGCCTTCTGCAATCTCCCAGCCCTTTGTTCCTTCAATGCAATGCTCCACCGGAAGCTTCTTTCCCTCCGGTGTACTAAGATAATCTGACTGATGGGTATCCCTGGTAAAAATGATCTCGTCCCCACGCTCCTGATACTCTTTGATTTTCTCTTTTACCTTCGGTACAATTTCTTGTGCCTCTCTGGTTCCAAGTGAACCATCGATAAAGTCATTCTGCATATCTACTACAATCAGTGTTTTCATATTTGATTCCTTTCATTCCCTTTTACCAATTATCTATCGGAAGTTATTTCTTTTATTATACACATTTTCTCTGACAGTTGCATACCATATCATAAATATCTTATGGTCAACCGCTATGTCAAACTGTACAAATCTTTTTTACCTCTCCACAATTTCCTGCCAGTTGTCCGAATGCCTGTCGACCGATGAACTTACGCTCCTTGCTGCAGACCTGGTGGTATTAAGTGATATGCTTGCAAATCTTGCCGCCCGGAAATCAATCTGTGAGCCTGCTGCTTCTGCGGAAGATGTACCATAACTTACCTACCGGACTTGCCACCGGCAGCCTCTTTCGGATGCCCGACAGCAAAAATGCAGAGAAGTATCTCTATAAACTACTTCTCTGCATTCTTTTATAATGTCTTGGTAAAGCAAATAATTCTGTTTGCTTCTGTAAAATTCATTGCTTTATGAAATAGAACACTATCTATAGTATCCAACCGGACTGGTTTTTGTTCCTTCTACATAATCATACCGCAACTGGCATTGTGCAAAGCCAATTGGAATATCATTTTCATATTTCAAAAAAATTGAGTGTTTCTTTTTTCCATAATTTCTGAGAATTCAGTAATCAGTTCACTGACCGAATGGCTGTCCCACATTTGTACTGCTAAATTTGCCAGTATTTCTAAATCCTGTTTTTCTGCTTTTCGTACCATATTGTTCCTCCAAACCTGAATTGTCTACTTCTTCATTTTTTCGCTCATTTCATGGCTACTTATTACCGGTATAAATGTAAAATCAGTAACATCATTCCAATTCGAAGCCCACTCCTGCAACACTTCCAAACTTTCAGCTTCATTGATTTGATAACAGGTATTACCGTCTTCTGCAACCCGACTGTTGACATAGGTTACACCTGTTGGCATCATCCGCCCTTTTTCATAAAATCTCCTGTAAACAGCTTCTTTGTCTTTATATTTTTCAATTACCATATATAGCATAGTTCCTACCTCCAAATCAGACTTTCTACTTTACTCAACTCCTCTGTAATCTCATTTACACGCACCTCGTTACAATCCCCCATTTTCATCATTTCCAAAATCATATGCTGTCTATTTTCATCTCCCAGTGCAAGCAGAATTTTCTGGCATTGTTCAAAATCTGCCGCCAGCTTATCTATATCTTTCTTTGTATGCATCATTTTACCTCATGTCCAGTTACTGCTTCAAAGTGATATTTGACAATTCCAAGATCTATCTTAGAATAAAATCCTCCAAGATTTTTTGCTGTAACTTTTCCATTTTTCAGTTCCAACTGAAACTTCTGCTGGTTTACGGCAGTAGGTGCAAGACTTACTGCTTCCATACCTCTGTCAAACCATTCTGTACTCTGGTCTGCCTTTCCAAGTTCCACTATACTCTTACTTTTATGTGGAACTCCCTGTGTTTTTCCATATCCCAGTGAAATAATGATTAACAGTTTCTGTCCTCTTTCTATTTCTGCTTTTGATTTACCATGCGTCATTGCTACCCAGCAGGTATTAAGACCAAGTTCCTGACATTTCAAAACAATCTTCTCACCATAATATCCCGCCTTTTCCTGATCATTCTTATTTCCAACAATGGCAATATAATTCTTCACATTTTCAAACTTCCCATAATGAGCCATAAAGGAATTAAAGCACTTCGGTTCGTCATAAAAAGCCTGGATTGATAATTTACTCTCAGCATTGACGTCATTTATCAAAGAGTTGATTTCTTCTCTTTTCGATGGTTCGATAGTCTGATTTTTATACTGTCTTACGCTGTGTCTTTCTTTCATAATTTCTAATATATCCATTACAATATCCTCGCTTTCGTTCATCTAATTAAATCAAGTATATCATATCTTCCCATAAAAAATTCAATGGTAAAGAAAATCAAGACGATTAAAAATAGATAACCATATTTCAGGTTATCTACTCTTAATTTCTGATTTATTCAGTTTTAGAACCTGTAATTGATAAAACATACAACTTCCGGTTTTCCAATTCCATAAACTGGAATTTAACGATTTCTTTTTCCGGTATTCTCTGTCCCACGGATTTCCTCATGATAGAAATAATCTACGATCACCGGATGCCCCTGCGGGACTCTGCCATAAGGCATTTCATTATCCACAAAGGCACAATCATACTTCTTAGCCATTTTCTCAGCTTTTACTTCAAGTGCTTCAAAGTAGCTGCGGTTATGCTTGTTATAGATCTCGTCGTAAAGTGGTACAAGATCAGGATATTGTCCGGCGATATAATCCATAATTGTCTTTTTGAAACCGCCTCGAAGATTGAGATTTTCGAGCCAGAACAGATCGCACTGATTCTTTACCCGCTCAAAGATTGCTTCAAAATCCGTGATACCGGGGAATACCGGGGATACGAAACAGACTGTACGGATACCTGCTTCATATACCTGCTTCATAGCAGTGATACGGCGCTCAATGCTCGAAGCAGAATCCATATCGTTCTTGAAATTTTCATCTAGTGTGTTGATCGACCATGAAACGGTTACACGTCCAAGCTTCTTCAACAGATCAATATCCCGTACCACAAGATCCGACTTTGTGCAGATCAGAATATCTGCGTCACTGCCGATCAGCTGCTCCAGAAGTTTTCTGGTATTCCCGAATTGCTCCTCCTGTGGATTGTAGCCATCTGTCACAGAACCGATGACCACCCGCTGTCCGGCATATTTCTTCGGATTTTTAATTTCCGGCCAATGCTTCACATCAAGGAAAGTGCCCCATTCCTCCTTGTGCCCGGTAAAGCGCTTCATAAAAGAAGCATAGCAATACTTGCAGGCATGTGTACAGCCCACATAGGGATTGACCGAGTAACCGCCTACCGGCAGACTAGACTTAGTCATGATATTCTTTGTTTCCACCTCACGAATGAGGATTCCATTTATTACTTCTTCCATGATTTCTGTACCTCTAACACTTTATTAAATTCTTCCGGCATTTCCTGAATCATATTTTCATCCCCTATGATAGGGACAAGGTCTTCCTTCATAAACACCGGAATGCCGAGCTTATGTGCTTGGTCCGTCAGAGACCATGCCCATTCCGGTTCCGTATGAATCTTCCTGCTCTGAGCTCCGGTCATGGTGCCGACAACGATCCAATTGATTCCGGAAAGGTCAACTGTGCCGGGATCGTCGAATAACGGCTCAAAGGTAACATGGTAATGTTTTGCTCTGACGTTTTTCCGAAGAGCATCGATACGCCACAGTTCTGCTTTCCTCGTCACCGTAACGCCAAACCATGCGTTTTCCAGATCGGTATCAAAATCCAGCAAATCAGGTCGCTTGGTAAGGAACAGGAACTGATGCTGCGGATTTTCACGGATCTTTACAAATACCTCGTCTCTCCATTCCGGCTTCCATCCGGAGAGATCGCTCATGCCGGTAAGAAGAAAGTTCTGCGGACGTTTCTTTTCCATCATCTTAAGCTTACCCGGAAAGAATTCAGGGTCAGCGAAATCATCAATCATATGCCAGCGTTTCACGTTGTTGCGGGCATAGCAATATGTACACCCCACTGTGCAGCCAATGACGATATTCATGTTCTGAATCTGATCTTTGATACAAATACTCATGACTTCTGCCACTCCTCAAGATTCTTTCTGATGCGGTCGAGGCATTCCTCAAACCGGGTAATTTCTTCCTCTGAAAAACCTTTGTAGTAAATACTGCCCATCTCATCAGATACAGAATCGTACTCGCCCTTTAAGGCATGTGCTTTCTCAGTCAGAAACAGGAGTGTTTTCCTTTTGTCCGTTTCAGACTGAACACGGCTTATCAGCCCTTGATTTTCCATTCTTTCCAGCATCGTAGTAAGAGATGTTATCGCTAATCCGCATTTAGTCGAGAGTGACCTGATTGAGATACCATCCTCCTGCCACAGCACATAAAGAATACGTCCCTGAGCTCCATTAAACGCATCAATATCCTTTTCACTGAGAATCTTCTCGAAAATCCGGTCTCCAAGCTGTTTTATTTTGGTGACAAGAAATCCTCCATTCATTTCCATACAAAAGCTCCTATATAGTAGTTTATTAAAAACATACTATATAGGAGCTTTATTGTCAAGAGTTTATATGTCTTAATAGGTAAATTCCGTTTTTTTCAATTCTCCAAACTGGAATTGAGATTTCACCTGTTTTAAGAGATTTAATAACTGTTATATTTTGTTATTAAATTCTCCGCAAACCCTTGAAAATACTGAATTTATCGCAGGTGAGCTTTCCCTTATTGTTTCCCTTGTATTATATCATCGCACCAGTGTTTACGAACTCTGATAAGGGCACAAGAGGTCCAGTGGACCTCTGCTCTGTGCCGACCGAAGCGGCAGCGGAGACCAAGAAATCTGATAACACATTATAACACAAAATGAAAGTGACATGGTGAACTGATTGAAATGCTTCTGATTTTTGTAACAAATGATTGATTGAATGATAAGGAGATAAAATACGACGAGAATAATATTTGCAGAATACAATCCACAGCTTAATAGTATTGATGTTTATATATCTGCTGGCTATATGCTCCGCATTGATTGTTGGGAATCAGAAAAGCATTTAAAGACTACACCAGAATCAGACTGTACATGGGGCGAAGAACACAGGGAATAAAACTTATCGTAATTTACATAAAATACAAGCAGGAGCAAATATCGAAAGTTGTCCTGCTTATATTTTTGTTAAAAATAGGGGCGTTTTTATAGCCCCAATTTTGTCATATACATTCATTATTTCTGCATAAATTCAAACACTGCTTCTTTTGTCGGAATCGCAGGGATGCCACCTCTCTTTTGCACACACAATCCAGCAACTGCATTTCCCAAAACAGCACACTTTTTGATTTCTTCCCATTTCATTTTTTCAACATTCTTATTCATGGAAAGGATACTGCATAATACGCCTCCCCAGAATGAATCACCTGCCCCAGTCGTGTCGACCGCATGTATCTGAAATGCTTTGATGATTTCTTTTCTGCTTTTTGTTGCCATAAGAACACCCTGTTCTCCCAATGTAATGGCTACCAGCTTTGGTCCCATAGCAAGGAGTTGGTCTGCGGCCTGCTCATAACTTTCGGCCTCTGTCAACAAAATACTCTCTTCATCCGATACCTTCATGACATCTACCAATTCTATGACAGATCTCATTTTTTTCACTGCATCCTCTTTGCTCTTCCAAAGAGACGGTCGATAATTCGGATCATAGGAAATAAGTGCACCCGCTGCTTTTGCCATTTTTACCGCTTCAATCGTTGTACTTTCTGCCGGTTCATCTGTCAGCGATAATGATCCAAAATGAAAAATTCTACAACCTGAAATTAATGTCTGATCCAGTTCTTCTTTTTTTAACTGTGTATCTGCACCTGGTTTTCTTGCAAAAGAAAAATTCCGTTCTCCACTTTCACCGATTTCCACAAATGCCAACGTTGTAAAATAACCCGGGTCTTCAACAATAGCATCTGTATTGATTCCTTCCTTTTGCAATGTCTTCTTTAAAAATTTACCATGCATATCGTTTCCAACTTTTCCAATAAAAGATGTGCGATACCCAAAGTGGCTTGCAACGGTTAGAAGATTTGCCGGAGCACCGCCGGGATTCTGTTCGAACAATTTTCTCCCATCCTGACTGTGTCCTGCTTCCGTAAAATCAATCAGCAATTCTCCCAATGCCACGATATCAACTTTTTCTTCCATTTTTCAGTTCCTCCACAATCTCGTTATAACGTTTTTTATTTAACCGGTAGAAAAATAATACAACCGCAGTCACAATCCACAGTGCACCCGGAATCGTCGTAAATGCATGTTTCATAATTGAAAGTACAGCCGCATTCTGTGTCTGATTTGCAATATAGCCACATTTTCCAAGTAATCCTGCTAAAAGTGCTGTTCCAACTGCCATTCCGATTTTATTTCCAAGTGAAATAAATGCATACTGAAAACCATCATTTCTAAGTCCGGTTTTCCACTCCCCATATTCCACACAGTCTGGAATAATTGCATAGATTGCAGTATTAAATCCAGAGAAGAAAAACTGTGTCAGACCAGATAAAGCATAAAAAATAGCCGGTGATTCTTTGGCATTAAAGAAAAACATAGACAACATGGAAATTCCTGTAAATAAAGCAAAGAGAGATGCTGTTCTTCCTTTGTTATTCAACTTGCGGAATAATGGTTGAAAACAGGCTGCCCCGATGATAGAAGGAATAATGATGCACATCGAATAAGTTGTGTAGTAGGAGGCATTCCCTTCCACATATGTAAAGTAATACAGAATATCTGCGTTTCTACCGTACAGTGTAAATCCAAATAATATCTGTCCTGCCAATGCAAGAAGATATGGTCTGTTCTGCATAACCGCTTTCAACTGAACCTTTACAGAAATTTTTTCTTTTTCCGGAGTAATCACTGCCTCTTTCGTCTTCGCAAAGCAGAAGAAATGACAGGCTGTAAAAATACATCCATATATGACCGCAACCGTCAGATATCCTGTCTTTGCACTATGACTGCCGAATTTGCTGAGCAGTGGAACTGTGATAATATTTAACACACCAATTGCAATCATCGCTGCAACCGAACGGGATGTATTTATTTTTGCACGTTCATCAATATCCTGTGTCATAGCACCACACAAGGTTCCATATGGAATATTCACACAGGTATACCCCAAAACCAGCAGACAATATGTAATTACCATATAAATAATCTTTCCATTCTGCGGCCAGTCGGGTCTTGCCCAGAATGTCATAACAAGAAGAATCGCTGTGATTGGTGCCGCTACTAACAACCATGGACGGTACCGTCCCCATCTCGATTTTGTTTTATCTGTAAGTCCCCCGACGATTGGATCATTGATTGCATCCCAGAATCTTGAAAAAAGCATAAGTGCTGACACAGCCGCCATACTGATTCCGAACACGTCTGTATAAAATATCATCAGAAAATTACTGACAAACATCCAGCTGAAATTACATCCAACATCACCAAACCCATATGCAATCTTACTGATCAGCGGTACTTTTCCATTTTTGTTTTCGCTTCCCATATGTCCCTCCTGTTTTTATCAGAGTTTCTGACAGAACTCTATTCTTTCCTCATTTGGTCCCTTAATCATAAAAAACTTCACACCATTTTCCCAAAATGGCAGTTCTTCGATTCCGTCTGTGATAACTGTGTATTTTTCATTGCAGATTTTCTGATATATACTCTCAATGTCTTCCACATCAAGAGCAACATGCTGGTATGCACCGTCTGACATTGCCGCCTGCCCATTTTCAAAAGTCTCTATACAGTAATTTTTTATCTGTAAAAATGCCACTTTTTCCCCTGCTTTTTCATTATAAGTCTGCATAATTACTTCAAATCCAAGACCCCTATAAAACTCAACTGTTTTCTGTAAATCGTTTGTCGGAAGCCCGACATGGGCAACTCCGACAATTCCATATTTATTTTCCATACGAACTCCTTACTTTTCACTGACGTTGATAATTACTTTCATCGTTGTCTCGCGGTTATCATCAATATACTGGTATGCCTTCAGATAATCTTTAAAAGCAAATGTCTTTGAGATAAGCGGTTTCAAATGAACTTTGCCCTCATTTACCAGTCTGATTCCATCTATATAATCATCATGGCGGTACATCATCGTGCTCTTAATGTCAAGTTCGTGGTCATTTGCCACTGCAAGATCTACTTCTGCCATTCCTGCAAAAACAGCCACCAGTACAATCGTGCTTCCTTTTCTTGCATATTTAATTGCCTGTCCCATTGTGATATTGTTTCCGGCACAGTCGTAGATTACATCCGCCTTATCCGGTCCAAATGCTTCGATCATTGCCTCACCAAAGTCTTTATCTTTGGTATTCACACACACATCAATTCCACATTCTTTTGCCTTTGCCAGTCTAAGATCACTGATATCTGTGATCATCACTTTCGCTGCCCCCATTCCTTTTGCTGCCTGTGCTACAAGATTTCCGATCGGTCCCGCTCCAAGGACTGCAATATTCATGCCAGCCACATCACCCATCTGTTTTACACCATGAACTGCCACAGCAAGAGGTTCGATCATAGCTCCTTCTTCATAGGACATATCTTCTGGAATAGGTGTTACTTTAGATGCATCCACTGCAAAATACTCAGATGCTGTTCCTGTCGTTTGAAATCCCATTACTTTTAATTCCTCACAGAGATTATACTTTCCATGACGGCATGGATAGCAGTGTCCACAATATACCTGTGGCTCTATCGTCACCTTCTGTCCCACATGAAACTCTGTGACATTTTTTCCAAGTTCTGTGATCTCACCGGAAACCTCATGTCCCTGTGTTACCGGATATTTTGTAAACGGATGTTTTCCATGATAAACATGAATATCTGATCCACAGACACCAATATTCATAATCTTTACCAAAACCTGATTTTCCTTTACCTCCGGAACCGGAACCTCTCTGAAAATAATTTCTCCTGGATTTGTCATTACCTGCTGTAACATAATTGCTTCCTCCTTTTTTATATTGTTTTATTTTATGTTTTATTAAATGTTTTATTAAAGTAATTACATTATCATCCTTTAAACATATTTTGTCAATATATTTCTCTCAATTTTACGCATTGCACAATTTGCAGATATGCTTTTTGTATATATTTTCTAATCAACGCACAAAAAACGGAAAGAAAACCTCACTTATCGTTTCCTTTCCGTTTTTTTGCTCACACTTCACTCTGTTTTCACACTATAATAATTTATATTTCCATCATATGTTCCGCAAAAAAATATTTCGCAGCTCCAACAGCCGACGCTTCTTTCCTGTACGAACAGTTCTTCAGGTATGAAACATCATGTTCAAAACCATTATATGCCATCACTTTTTCTCCCAAAGGTATCATATAATCTGAGAGTACACCTCCGACATCGCCCCCCAGTATGATATCCATATCATATGCCATCCGTAGATTTGATATCAAAACAGCAAGATGATCCAGATACTCATTCCATATCTGTAAAACCTTTTTATCTCCACTTTCAAGATTTTCCATAAATGCATCCAGCGACTGCCTGTTATCTTCCGTCAGTACACTTGCAGCACAATATGCATCCGCGCATCCTGATTTACCACAATAACATTTTTTTCCACCGGGAACAAGTATCATATGACCAAACTCTCCTGCTTTCTGGTTTTGTCCGCGATACAACTTTCCATCTATGCAGAAAGCACCGCCTAATGTATGATTCAAAGACAGATATATCGCATTGGGATACTTCTGCTTTTTTTCTGCAAGCATGGCTGCATTGGCATCATTTTCAAAATACACCGGCATTCCCACAGCCTGCTCTAAAAAGCGGAGACTATAGTTCTCTATCCCTAACGCGTGGGATTTTAAAACAATCCGTTCTTTCTGATCGATAATTCCCGGGATCGCAATACCAATTCCAAGCAGTGTCTCCTTCGCAGGCTCGTCTGCCAGAAAAGTTTCAACCTTTTGTGCCACCTCTGTACAGTAGGATAATTCTGCCGTAAATTTTAAACGGATGCGGTCTTTTTTTACGATCTCATCTCCAAGATTTACCAGTACCATTTCGATATGATTCGCAGTGATCAAAAGCCCCATTGCATGACAATATGACTTATTAATTCCTATACTTTTTGCCTTTCGTCCGCCTGTCGACGCATACTCGCCCACTTCTTCTAACAGTCTTTTCTCCAACAGGTCATTTACGTTTGCTAACACAGTCGGCATACTCAGATTTAATTCTTTCGCGAGCTCCGCTTTGGACATAACCGGATGATTCAGCACATAATTGATGATTTTTTTTCTTGCTATATTTCTTTTATCTTTATTTTCCGTTTTTTTGTCCTCTTTTATTAAATATTTTATAAAAGAATTATATGCTTTTTTATTCTGTTTGTAAAGGGACGATCCGTTAACGCTAAATATCTTATGGACAACCACTATGTCAAACTGTACAAATCTTTTTTACCTCTCCACAATTTCCTGCCAGTTGTCCGAATGCCTGTCGACCGATGAGCTTACGCTTCTTGCCGCAGACCTAGTGGTATTAAGTGATATGCTTGCAAATCTTGCTGCCCGAAAATCAGTCCTTTGATATGCTATTCTTGCTGTTCCATTTTTTACATATATCGTACCGCATTTTATAAAACCATTCTTTTCAATCAGCCTTTGCATAGTTTTATTATCCGCATGAGTATCTACCCTGATATTTAAAGAAATCTTTTTACAATAGTTTAAAGCACACGGAAACAAGCCATGTACCTGACCATCTCCGGCAAGCCTGTGAATCGTCAGATATGGTTCTTCATTCAGCCAGTTACCGCCCTCAATATGCTTATAAGTAGGTTCTGTACCATCAAACAATGCAAATACCCCGTGGATTCCATTCTTGTCATATATTACCTTACATGCATTTTTATCAATATCAGATTTTATCAGATCTGCATCCGGGTAAAAATGTCCCCATTGAGTCGGATTTCCGGACTTTATCATATAATCCTGTGCATATCTGTAAATTTTCATAATTTGCTCTAAATCTGCTATTTCAGCATTTTTCACATTCAGCATGCCTTTTATTTACCTCCACATTTTTCTTATGTTACCCAATTCTTCTGTCGTCAAGCAGCTACTCTTCCTCTGTATCATACTTCACTTTCCAGAAAAAGAAAAGGTACTGCAAAAATACAGTACCAAGTTTTTTGCCACTTCTTTCCCCATAAACCGTCCGCCGCTTCCAAACTCTCTGCTGATTGTAATGATTCTTTTTGCCATAGCTGACTCCTCCTTAACTTAAACTTTCCACTTTATTCTTCCGGATTCTCTTTAAAAATACATATCCCACAAGGCATGCAGCAATCTCTGTTATCGGGAATGCCCACCAGATTAAGGAAACGTCCATCTGTCCATTTCTGACTAAACTGGAGAAAACACCTGCCAGCGGTAATATGATGACAAGCTGTCTGAGCAGTGAAATCACAAGCGACTCCAAACCGCCGTCCAATGCCTGATAAATTCCCTGATATGCTACATTGATTCCGGCGAAAATAAAGCTGATAGAAATAATTCTCATGGCTCCGATAAAATATTCCCTTGACTGTCCTGCATTAAATAATGTTGCAAAAGCCCCAGGGAAAATTTCTGTAATCGCCACACCCACAATCATAAGCACAATCGTATAGATTAAGCCATATCTGATTCCATCCTGAATCCTCTTCTTGCTATGCATTCCATAGGCAAATGCAATAATCGGCGTGATTGCATCTCTAAGTCCAAAGGCAAGGAAGAGTACAAACTGCTGTACTTTATAGAACAATCCATATGCGGTCTGAGCCGAAGGACTGAATTTTAAAATCAGATTTATCACATAAACCATAATAGACATAAGCGCCTGTCCAATAATTGCCGGAAGTCCGATTGCATAGATTTCCCTGATAATTCTGCCCTCTGGTTTCATAAACTTTACACCATGCTCAAATTCCTTATTTAATTTTACATGGAAAATAAATAACAATGCTGCTGATACCACCTGTCCGATTACGGTTGCATAGGCTGCGCCCTTTACTCCCATTTCAGGAACCGGTCCGATGCCATAAATCATAATTGGGTCAAGAATAATATTTACCACTGCTCCCACAACCTGACCAATTGTTGAATAAATGGAACGCCCGGTTGCCTGTAACAGTTTCTCAAATAGCGAGAAGGAAATAATTCCAAATGAAATCACACAGCATATTCTTAAATAGCTTGTCCCCATTGCAATGACTTCCGTATCAACGGTCTGGGATGAGATGTATGCTTTTACTCCAAACATTCCAAACAGCAGACATACTGCATAAATAATCACTCCAAGAAATAAACTGTTTCCTGCAACTTTTGCAGCTTTTTTACTTTTTCCCTCTCCCAGTGTTCTCGCGAGAAGTGCATTGGTTCCCACACCGGTTCCGATTCCCACTGCTACCATAAGCATCTGAACCGGAAATACTAGTGTAAGTGCATTAAGTGCAGCCTCACTTCCTGATTTCATGTTTCCTACAAAGGCACTGTCTACAATGTTATAAACCGCCTGCAATGCCATAGATAAAATCATCGGTATTCCCATCTGCACCATAAGCTTATTTACCGGCATATCCTTCATCTTGTTACTTTCTGCCATCTTAACTTAATCCTCCTTTTTCCACCTGCAGAAGCTGCCACTGGAAGCTTCTTACGGATATTTGGCAATATAAAAAGTGCGCACCTATCTTATAAGTTGGACTTACGCTGATAAGCTACACACTTTTTCATTGCATTATAAAATTACAAAAACGAGCAGCAAAACTGGATTTACGCAATTTTGCTACTCGTTCAAAAGTCATTATATTTTTCTTTTTGGAAAAAGTCAAATTATTTTTCTCTCGTTTTATACTCATCCCATGTTCCACCATATATGCAATTTTCAACGTAAGCCATGCCTAAATTGTAACCTCCACTTACCTTTCTCATTATTTCCTTATCCAAAATCTCAAAGTACTTACTATTATTTATTTCGGATCTATCACCAAAGAACACTTATCATCTCCTTCCATACTAAAACTCCAAACTATCCTCATTGAGCAGAAAATATTTCATGCCCATGATCACAAAGCCTTCCTCATTTCTCCAAGGCTTTTTTGTTCCATTTACTATAACAATCTTCTTAAATGAATCCGGAATATTTCGGAGTGAATTAAGTTCCTGTGTTTGTTTTTCCTCAGAAGTCATATCATAAGCCACCTGAATGTAATATCTCTGACTGCCCTGGTTTACTACAAAATCAACCTCTAGCTGCTTATGAACTCTCTTTCCGTCACTATTCTTTGCAAATACATCCACAATACCAACATCTACATTGTAACCACGCACAAGCAACTCATTATAAACAATGTTCTCCATAATATGAGTCGGCTCCTGCTGTCTGAAGTTTAGTCTGGCATTTCTAAGTCCTATATCCGAAAAATAGTATTTCAGATTGGCTCCTACATATTTTCTCCCCTTAATATCATACCGGTCCGCTTTAGAAATCAAAAATGCCTCTGCCAAATAATCAATATGATTGGATATAGTTTTATTACTGTAATTGATACCTCTCTCACTTTTGAAAGTATTTGATATTTTTGTTGGATTGGTAGGTGCTCCTATGGCAGAAGCAAGAATGTCCACCAAAGTTCCAATCTCATCAACATTTTGAATTTTATTCCGCTCTACCACATCCTTGATATAAACATTGGTAAAAATATTTTTAAGATACTCAGCCTTCTGGCGTTCTACAGAAAATTGTGCCACTTGTGGTAAACCACCGTATATCATATATTCTTCCCAAGCATCATCATAATCTCCATCATAAGCCGCATAGAACTCTGCAAAAGACAACGGATAAATTCTTATTTCATCTCCTCTGCCTCTAAATTCAGTTACAATGTCACTAGATAAAAATTTAGAATTACTGCCGGTTACATACACATCAATGTTACTGATACGAAGCAAACTGTTCAGCACTTCCTCAAATCGTGGCATAAACTGTACTTCGTCCAAGAGCAGATAATACTTCCGGTCATCTTCCACCCGTTCTTTAATATGCTGATAACACTTCTTTGGATCTCTCAGTTCCTCATTTTCAATGCCATCTAAAGCAATCTCAATGATGTGGTCATTATCTATGCCACTCTCCAGTAAATACTTCTTAAACAACACAAATAACAGGAATGATTTGCCGCATCTCCTGATTCCTGTGATAATCTTAATCATTCCGTTATCTTTTCTTATCTTTAACTGTTCAAGGTATGAATCTCTCTTAATCTCCATAGTGTCACTCCTTATTTTTGTGCATTGCACGAATTTTGGTAATGTTATTTTATCACTAAATTATTTTCACTTCAATAACCATTACTATTTTTTGTGCATTTGCACTTTTTTATGTAATGATTATAGATAATATGCAAAAAGGATACCTACACCATGTCCTGTAACACGATATAAGTATCCCTTTGCTTGATAACTACAACACATATAAATAGACTCTCAGAGATTAATCAATTTTTCCCAAAATCTATAATTTGACGGGTATTCCAAACACCACAAATCTTCTCCTTATGGAATATCCAAAGTATGGTTTTCGCTTTTGGTATAATATTGTGTTGCTTCCTGATTCCCCATTCTAACAGTAAAGAAGCCATTTTCTATGCCTGCATGTTTCATAAATTCATCAATATCATCATTAGAATAAGTCAATCCTACATATACAGGATCATCGTTCATCATATACCGCCAAAAAAGAGCATATCTCTGAGCAACTGCATCATGCTCTGCTCCCCGCATATGTTCCGAGTAGGGAACCCCAACACCCTTGTCATTTGTAAATAATGCATGCTCTTTTCCGTCTGAAGAAACATATTTGAAGTAATGATTCTGTCCGAAATCAATTATATTGTTACAAGCTTTTATTTCTAATAACTTATTTGTATCTATTTTAGGAATCTGGTCTGCTGTAAATCGAACACCTGCAACTTCATATGTTTCTCCATGTTTTCGTACCTTAGAGCTGTCATTATTGATAACCAGCAACAACAAATCAGAAATATAACTATTTTTTTCTGATGCAAACGATGAATATATCTCTGAATAAGCTACAGAATTATTACCTCTCACATATAAATCAATCATCCCATTTTGCATAGTTTGTTACCGTCTTATTGGTAACCTTAAGTTCTTTGCTGACTTCAATAGGCGTGAACTCTCTTTTGTAGTTCTTCATGAGCAGCAAGAGCAATTCTTTTTCTCTACTTTTTAGATACGAAAGGCTTCCTTCCAATTTTTCGCTGTTTGAGCTCTCCGGCAATTCACAAACCTTATTTGAATACAACAGTACCATGCGAAGGAAATAATACACTATTTTTTCACTATTTTACATTATTCTTTTCACTATCTTCTTCCTGCTCCTGCCCTCCCAGAAACGCCTTTATCTTCTCACCATCCTCTGGTCGGATTTCTCCGTGGGAATTTCCATCAAAGGTGATATATTCGTAGGTCTTTCCTGCCTGCTCTAATGCTTCTGTTAATTTATCTGCCTGTGCAACGGATACTTTTTCATCTCCGGTGGCATGAATGATAAGCAGCGGTGTATTAATTTCATCCGCCCAATAGGTTGCAGAACGTTTCTCATATTCCTCCGGCATCTCTTCCGGGGAACCGCCTACCAAAGAATCGAATATGGTCTGCATATCACTTCTTTCCTCATATGACATAAAGCAATCGGAAAGGCCAGATACGACAACTGCCTTATGCACCCGCTCATCCCTTCTTAACACTTCATAAGTCATCATTCCGCCTCTGGAAATACCCATCATATTTATGGCATCCTCATCAATATAGGAAAATTGCTCACACAAATCCAAAATCCGGACCACATCATCCACATCTGCTCCGCCAAACTGGTCTTCTCCTTCACTGCTTCCACATCCCCTATAGTTTGATGCAATGCAAATGGTATGAAGCTGATAGGCATAAAAGCAGATTTCTATATTTTCCAATGCTCCGTAATCCTGATTTCCACCATGATTATAAATAAGACAGGAAGTCTTTTTTCCATCCAGTAAATCTTTTGGTGCACTGAAATATCCTTCAATTTTCAATCCATCGCTATCATAATAAAACCGATAAGATACATATTCTGATAAATCGATTCCTACCTGGCTCTCATAATCTTCCATATCTATTTTTTCATATTCTGTAATTCCAGCCTGACGAAAGTTCTCTTCTACCAGCTCGTCTGCGTCCAAAGACTCTTTATCCGCAGGTGCAGTTTCTGTTTCCGATTCTGATTCTGATTCCATCTGCGTCTCTGTTTCCGTTTTATTTTCTGTCTCAGTCTTCGTTTTATTTTTTTTCTGATTTCCTGCCACTACAACTCCAATCACTGCCAGAATAACAATTCCAAGCAGTACCCCCATTCCAATAACCTTTTCCTTTTTCATAATTTTTGCTAAACCTCCCGCCTTGCCGCTTCGATTTTCATCTTCCCTAACTCCTTTATCCTCTATTCTATAATCTCATACTGCATCAGTTCGTATTTTAACTTGCTTCCCTCCATAATTTCTGCCGGAAGAAGTGCTCTTGCCACAAGTTTTAAATCATCTGAAGCAATGTCTGTCCTCTTTAAATTTGCATAGTCTCCATCGATGGATACGACTTCGTAATACCATGTTCCCATATTCTATAGCTCCCTTCTTGTTAAAATATTTGTAAAGGAGTGGGAAATATGATGCCGGTTTTCTTCCGGCGGAATGTGATGTAATATCCACAGTATTTACCGGAATGTGGATGCATGATAAAGACTGTTAGGGGCACTTGGAATTTTGTCTGACATCAGGCAACGCTGGCACAGGGATGTGCCAGCGAGGTGCATCTGAGCATGGATGCGAATTTGCACCGGTTGCCAGAAAAAAAATAAAATTTAAATCAAAATTCTTAGTACCCCTTACAGTTTTTATGCAACATTCACATCCGGCAAATGCTGTGGATATTCAAACACTACCGTCGAAAGATTACCACCAGTCTCTTTCCCACTCGCCTTTCAAATCATTTTATCAAGAATTATAGCAGATTTTCGTAAAGAATGCCACTTCTACTGATACACCCACAAATCCCGGATCTGGCTCATAAGGTCTTCTATCTTCCATGCCTTATTACTGTTCTTTTTACTATTGGAATCATTCACTGTTATTTTTCCATCGGAATCTACTCCTGTTAAAACAACAAAATGTCCAGATGTGGTAAAATCTCCCGGTCCCATGATACAGATAATCGGATGTCCCTGGGATAATTCCTGCCGGATACTGTCTTCGCTGAGACTCAGCTCCTGTGCAGATAAGCCAAGCTTTGTGGCAAGTTCCGTCATCATACTCCAGGAAGATCCGCTTCCATTGACATAGAAGCCATCCTCCTGTGCCATCTGGGCAACGGCATAAGGATTCATGGAAGTATCTCCGGTCAGTCCCACATAAACCATGGACAATGCCGTCGGACCACATCCTGTAATTGCAAGGAAATTATCTCCATAGGTTCTATAGCCCCAACGCTCGTCCCACTGAAGGAAAAGCGGTATTTTACCATCTGTTACATCCGATGAAATATCAATCGGCTGCTCGTTGTTTCCATTCTTCTTATAATCAAGCACAAACTGTCTTGCTTCTTCATTTTTCTCGTAAAGTTGTACCAGGCTTTCCGGATACCCCTCTGCCGTAAGTGTTGCCTCTGATTTTACATTCCAGTGATTTAAGAAGCCTTGCACAAATGATGTTCTGCCCGCGGCAAAAACTACCAGCAGAATTACTGCTGCCACAAATATCCTTTTGATTCTTCGCATTCTTCTTGCTCTTTTCCGTTGTATGCTCCGCTTTCTTATTTCTTTTGCATGCTGCGTATTCCGCTGTCCGGCTGCTCCTGATTGTTGTAAATTTCGTTGTCCTTCCTGTTCTGACTGCATCATAAAAAACACCCCTTTTTCATTCTTTACTCTTAGTAAAGCACACGAAAAAGGAGTGTTCTTAAAGATATTCTATTTCATTTCTTAGATTATTCTTAACAGAAAAATAAATTTCTAAATGATATATTAATATTTACCAGTCGCTATCCCAGTCAGATGAATTAGAATCCCAGCTGTCATTGGAATCCCAGTCATATCCACTGTCTGAACTGCTGTCCGATCTGTCTGAGCCATAATGCTCTTCATAATATCTGCTGTCTTCAAAATTGGTAATGCTGTTATCCCAGTCATAGCCATTCTGATAAGTCATTTCATAATCAGAACGGTTATTTAAAATATCATCCGGTACCTCATCGCTGTCTATCTTATCATAGTCATAACCATCATATTCGAACCAGTTATTGTGGCTGTGAACGTAAACCGTATTTTGGTACTGGTAATAACTTGCCTTCTTGTAATTATGTATCGGAATCAGAATGATTAAAAAGCACATCAGGAAACAAACGGCACAGGTTAAGAATTTCTTTCCGGCAAATCCCTGATATATCTTTTCAAATACCGTGCTTTTTTCCCTTAACCCACAAACAATAAGGTCTAATATCACTGCCACAGGTGCTGCGGCAATCAGTGCAATAAAAAGTGCTGTTCCAATTCCCCGGTATAATGCATCCAACACAAAGAGTACAAAGGAACCAAAGAAGAAAAGAAAGAATGCTCCAATCCCGGCAAAGGTTCTTCCTATTACCTTTCCTGTTGACATTGGCTTTCTGTTATTTCCATAACTGCTTCTTACATTTCCGGCCCGATTATGTTCCTTCTGGTTTAAGATTTCCTCTTTTAACTTAAGATACAGTTCATTTACCGCATAGGCTTCATCCGTTCCCTGATAGCGGATTGCCCGCTCGCCATTTGCCTTGTTCTTATAGACAATAACATTCTGTCCTTCCCGGTAAATACCAAAGGCCTTGGGCTGTGTGTAATTGATTCCGATAAAGAATCTCGTCACTTCATAAGGCGGCAGATTCCGCGCCTGATACCACTGCTGCAATTCTTCAATGGTTTTTGGCGTATGGTCTGCAGTACGCTTTACTGCCTGATTGGTGGCTCCACAGTAAGGACATTTCTCATCTGTTTCCTTAATGATGGAGCCACAGTATTCGCATTTAATCTCCATAGCTATATAAACCCTTTCTCCATAAAACTCCTGTTACTTTTTATACTATTCTATTCTTCCACCCGATGCAAGCCCATTTAGAACAAAGAATATACCCTGGCACACATCAAAGTCTCCGGTCAGTCTTTGACTTTTCCATTCATCCGCATAATTACAGCAAAAATTTTATCTCTGCTAAAAATTCCCGCAACATATTATTTGGAAGATAAACCGGTGTAGACTTTGCTGCTATCCCACAGATATTGTCCAGTCCATATTTTCGTGCAATCTGCTTTGCCCGGAACAGATGAAAATCATTGGTGATAATTCCAACGGATGCCCCATCTTTTATCAGTGCCTTGCTGTACTCCATATTCTGCTCTGTATTTAAGGACTTATCCTCTAAGAGAATCCGGGACGCATCAATCCCCTGTTCTTTTAAATACTGTGCCATTCCTTCGGCTTCGGAATATGGTTCATTTGCACCCTGTCCGCCGGATACGATACAGATTGTCTTTGGATTATCCTCTAAATATTCCACTGCCTCATCCAGTCGGTATTTTAACGCAGCACTTGGTCCGCTTTCCCTCACCTGTGCCCCCAGCACAATAATATAGTCAAGTCCCGCTTCGCCTTTTTCATGCATCTGACTTATGATACAGCCTTCTACGATGAAAAATGCTGTAAATCCCACTGCAACGACAGCAATACAGATTCCCTTAACCAGCCGGGGAACTTTCTTCCAGAAAGATTTCCAGACAGAATACCCAAACAGGAAGAAAAGTACCGCCAGCCCAATCCACACAAGAAAAAATGATGTTCCGGAACCCGTTGCCAGTACCATCCCCGAATAAACAACACAAAGTAGCGCCAGTACCGTAAATATCAGAAATGTTATTTTTTTCTTCATGCCCTCTCTCCTCGTTTTCTCACAACAACCGGTATCCAGGTAATACAAAGGAATAAGAACAATGCTCCACCGGAAAGCAATGCTCCCAGTTTCAGATTCGGTGTTGTATATTTTAATATAATATCATGGCTGCCTTCTTTTAATGGAATGCTGATAAACGCATCGCAGAAATGCTCATAATCCACTTCTTCCCCATCCACAAAGACATGCCAGCCTTCATCATCCGGCACGGACAGCAAAAGAGTTCCGGCTTTTTTTACGTTGATGCTGCCTTCGATTCTGCTGTCACTGTAGGATTTTAACTCCATGGTCTGCTGGGATAATGTATGATATGCTGCCTGAAATGCTGCATCATTTAACCGGTAGCCCTGCACCAGTATCTGATCCGTATCGGCAGAAGTCAGCGTAATATCTTCCCCAGCCTCACAATAGCCCAAATCCAGTAAATAGACATGGTCACATTTAGAAAATGTCCGCATGCGGTTTCCAGTGGTTGCGGTAATGGTTTTGGCATCCTTCATCGTATAATAGCCATAATAATAGCCACTTTCCGTTACCTGAATCACCGTTTTTCCATCATGTAATTCTGCATCTACCGGCTCTAAAAGATTCTCCGTTGCACCAAGGGCATAGGCGAGTTCATTCTGTGCCATTATCGGTGTTCCAAGGGTAAAATCCCACTTTTCCGTCAAATCACTATCTACCATAAAACCAAGTGGCAGTGTATAAGTATTTTCATATAAATATATGCCATTCTGTTCTGATATCAGACTTCGATACGGACTTTCCTCTTCTGCACTGTCCGTCAGGATATATTTTACCGAAAGCAGCGAGGAAGTAAGCATCGTTGCACCATTATAGCAGTAATAATTCTTACCGCCTTCCATTCCCATCTCCCGATAGAAATCTGCCACATCTTTATTTATAAGAGAAGAAAAAATAGATGCGGATGCATAGTTTGAAAGTGCCGACTCATTCTTCGTCATCCGGTTAAACTTATCCATACGGAAGAAACCGTCATCCTCTGCTCCTGCTGTCTCCGCCAGTGTTTTATAATCCTCTAAATGCTGGGTATACAGCGTCCGGCTGGTAGTAGAAATACTGGTCGTGTCAAGATTTACGCCTGCCTCGGCACATACCAGAAGCACCGCAAATATCGATACGATAGTCCGCATCGTCTTATCCTTCCGCCGATAGAATAACAGCAGAAGTGCATAACCTAAAATCAAAAGTCCTGTTAAAAGCATCTGCTCCGGTGTCACCTGCTCTAAATCTGTAAACCGGAAACATAAAACCAATACCAGCTCCGCTAACAGGAATGCAAATAGGATTTTAAAAATGCTATTGCCTCTTTCTTCCCGCACTGCTTCATAACCTAAGGTCAGCAGTAAAAATGCAAATAAAAAGGTCTGTCTTGCCGGAAGTCCATCCGGAAAATGAAAGCCATGCCAGATAAAATCCAGTTTATTATTTGCAAAGCTCACAAAGAAAAATGCCACCAGTAAGAGTCTTGGAATCTTTGCACCAATTCGAATCCTGCGATTCAAAAGATAAAGGAATAATAATAATAAAATTGCCGCTCCGCAGTAAAGATTTGGCATATGTCCTACCGTAGAAGACGGCTCGACACCAATGCAGAACCTTGCTGCTTCATCCAGCAGGCCAAAATACCACTCCATTTTTTCCGGAAAAGAGATTCCACCGGAACCACTTCCGCTTAACGCCACAATCTCCGGCAGAATCAGTATTGCTCCCATACCGCCTGCCAGGATGGAGCCGGTCGCAAATTTAAGAATTGCTTTTCCTATTCCGCTTTTCTGCTCTAATATCAGAATCACAAAATAAAGCACCAGATAGATACAGACCATAATGGAAATATAGTAGTTTGAAAGAATCGAAACCGCCAGTGTTACCACATAAAGCGTCATCTTCTTTCCTTCTACCAGTCTTTCCAGACCCAGCAAAATAAGCGGCAATAACACCACCGTATCCAGCCACATAATATCCCAGTTATAAGCACACATAAACCCGGATAACGCATAGAATACCGCAAATAAAGCAATGCGATATCCATTATCTTTATAATGCCGGTTTAAGTAAAATGCAAAAGTAAGTCCGCTAAGTCCAGTCTTAATTAGAATCAATACCGTCATAAATTCGATTACCAGATTAGACGGACATAATAATAACAGCCAGTTAAAAGGACTGGAAAGATAATATGCCATCAGGGATACAAAATCTGTACCAAGCCCCAGATTCCATGTATATAATAACCCGCTTCCGCTCTTTAACTTATTCATGAATTCCGTAAAAAACGGTGCATACTGGTGATACATATCAATATGCAGAAAACACTGATTGCCAAAAGGATAAATCTCATGGCCGATGCAGACTCCCAGTGCAAGAAAAAACGGAATGCAAAAAGCCAGTATTAACGGCATCTTCTTATTGTTTTTGATTCGAAGTAATCTTTCCTTCATTTCTATTTTTCTCCA
This sequence comes from Roseburia sp. AF22-2LB, assembly GCF_003461125.1. Lineage (NCBI taxonomy): Bacteria > Bacillati > Bacillota > Clostridia > Lachnospirales > Lachnospiraceae > Roseburia > Roseburia sp. AF22-2LB. The sequence goes on along the minus strand of NZ_QTWM01000004.1, from coordinate 217,820 downwards.
TCCCAGTCAAATAAAATATAATACTGCAACGTCTGATAATTAAGCCACGCATCACTGCCTTCTGCTTCCGTATGCTGCGTGGAAATCAATGGCATCTCCTTCTTTTGTTCCAGTAAATAATTCTGATAATCCGACAACGGAATTCCTGCTGCTTCCATCATCTGTGCCCCCAGATAGTTGGCACTGCTCTCCTGATTTACCGCCTCATCAATATCATAATTTGCCCAGATAACATAAGGCACCTTATAACGAAGCTGATTTTCTTCTTCTGTTAAATCAGAGGATGATTTGCCTTCCAAATTCCAGATTGGCTCCACCACCGCATCTGTCGGCTGGTGGTCACCAAAGAATACGATAACCGTAGGTTCGTCCTGTGTCTCAAAATAATCAATCAGCTTTTCCAATGCAGCATCCGATAATTTTACCAGGGTCAGATATTCCGATAATTGGGCAGATACCGTTCCATCTACTGTAACATTTCCCTGAAGATTCTGATAGCCGTCGGTATATGGGCTGTGATTCTGCATGGTTACATTAAAGATAAATGCCGGCGTTCCTGCATCCTTCTTCTCATATGTCTCAATAATCTTATCCACACAGGATGAATCATCAATATAGCCCCGCTCATAGGTGGAACCATAGAAATCCGTGGAAGAATAAAAGCTGTCAAATCCCAGCAGCGGATATATCTTATCCCGGTTCCAGCCGGACGCATAATACGGATGCATGGCATAGGTCTCATAGCCCAAGCTCTTTAGATAAGATGCCATGCTTGGTGTATCCTTCGTAATATACTGCTGATACGGAATACTACCAGCCGGAAGAAATGCCATGGTATCTCCCGTTAAAAATTCAAATTCCGTATTTGCTGTATTTCCACCCTTCACCGATACATTCAAATATCCGGTCTGGGTATTTTCTGCCCCCTGTTGCAGGCTGTGAATAAACGGCATATAGTCTTCATTTACCGGAAGTGCCTCATCGGACAGGACCCCCAAATCGGAAAAGGCTTCATCCATAATGACGATAACATTCGGAAGCTGGTCTGTTGTTTCTTTCTGATTTGTGAATTCCTTTCCAACATTATTTCTCTGGTCGGATGCCGTCCATTCAAGACCATCCTCATTTTCTAATAATTTCTTTGCCTTTTCAACGGAATATCCTTCCGGCTTCTCCACCTTAAGATACTGCATATCCATAAGAAACGTCACTGCAAAGCCATTTCGTTCATACATGACTGTAGGCGTAAAAAGGAACGGATAAAGCTGTAATTCACTTACCATTGCATCATCCTGTACCATCCAGCCAATTCCTGCCATACAGGCAATAGAAATCACAGCACTGCCTGCACGGAGCAATATCTTTTTCCGTGAAATATGAATCTTTGCATAACGCTCCGTAAATGCCAGAAAGAGCATCAGAAGAATCAATGCAATCTGACGGGGCGGCAAAGTATAATCATAGCCTCCGGCAACACTGGCTGCCGTTCCAAGAGACAGCAAATCCCATGGCACCACCGGAGAACCACGGAAGGAAATGACATAATAATTCGCAATGCTCAATGCAATTCCAAGAATTGTTTCCGTACGAAGTGCAATCACTGCACTTCCGGTAATTGCCAGCAGCAGCCACACAAAAGCCTCAAATAAAATGAGATTTAGAATTTGTGCTCTCCATCTGGTTCTTACAAAAGGATTATATGTCATAAATGCAGTAATATAAAAAAGCAGAACCGGATATCCGAATAATATCGCATATTTCAACCACTTTGGTGCTTCTGCATGATAAATCCTTTTTATGAAATTTTTCTCTTTTCTGCTTTCTTCCTGCATAGCCTGTTTCCTCAACTTTCCATTCTCATTGCCATAACCTGCTGGTACTGCCACTGACAGTTCTTTCCTAAATACCCGGCAACAGAAAAAGGAGTTTCAAAACAACTGTTTTGAAACTCCCACATATTTCGCATGAAATTATACTCTGGATAAATACTCACCAGTTCTTGTATCGATTTTAATGACATCATCCTGCTCTACGAATAATGGAACCATTACAGTTGCACCAGTCTCAACAGTTGCAGGTTTTGTTGCACCTGTTGCAGTATCACCCTTGAATCCAGGTTCTGTCTCTGTAATCTGAAGTTCAACAAACAATGGTGGTTCAACAGCAAATACGTTGCCATTGTGAGAACAGATTTTACACATTTCGTTCTCTTTTACAAATTTTAAGGTATCACCGATGGTTGTCTTATCTAAAGCAATCTGCTCATAGTTTTCAACATCCATGAAGTAATACAAATCTCCGTCAGAATATAAATACTGCATATCTTTACGGTCGATACGTGCCTGTGGGCATTTCTCTGTTGGACGGAAAGTTTTCTCAACTACACCGCCACTCTTGATATTCTTTAATTTGGTTCTGACAAATGCAGCACCCTTTCCAGGTTTAACGTGCTGGAATTCAATAATCTGATAAATATTTCCTTCTAATTCGATTGTAATTCCGTTTCTGAAATCTCCTGCTGAAATCATCGATATTCCTCCTAATTTTCGTTGCTAAGCACCATAAGACGCTGCCATCGGCAGGTTCTTACGGGTATTGGAAAAAATTCTCATTCCAAACTTGTCACTCACTCGTTCTATTCTATAATAAAACAAGCCATTTTTCAACCTTTTTTTGTGACTTTACCCTATCTTGATTCAATTTCATGAATCATGGCAATACGTTTTTCATGTCTGCCACCCTGAAATTCTGCATTCAGGTATGCTTTTACAATATCTTTTGCCTTCTCGATTCCAACAATTCTTGCTCCAAATGCGATGATATTGGCATTGTTATGTTCTTTTACCAGATGCGCAGTTGTTACATCAGAACATACTGCTGCACGGACACCTTTTACCTTATTAGCAGCCAAAGAGATTCCAACCCCGGTACCACAGATTAATACGCCACAGTCTACTTCCCCGGCTGCAACTGCGCGTCCTACTTTTTCACCATACTCCGGATAGTCACAGCTCTCGGTAGAATCTGTTCCGTAATTTACAACTTCATGTCCCATTTCCTCTAAATACTTTTTAATTGCGAATTTCATTTCGACTGCACTGTGGTCATTTCCAATTCCGATTTTCATAATTTTTCTTCCTTCTTTCTCTTCCTTGTATAAAAAAATAACACTATTTTCTCCAGGTATCTCTTTAAAACAATCTGTATTTCTTCTTTCGGATGTATCGGTTTTACCAGAATCGTACGGATTCCTGCGCGGTTTGCCCCATACACATCCGTAAATATCTGGTCTCCCACAAATAACGTATTCTCCGTGGTGGTTCCCATCTCTTCCATTGCCTTAAGATAATTTTTCGTTGACGGTTTTCCTGCCTTGTAAATATAAGAAACATTTACCGCATCATTGAACATCTTCACCCGTGGTTCCTTGTTATTCGATAACAGCATACAATGATAACCCAGCTCTTTTAAATGAGAAAACAGCTTTTTTGCCCGCTCATCCGCCGGTGCTCCGTGTGGAACAAGAGTATTATCAATATCAAAAATAATGCCCCGGTATCCCTCTTCATAAAGTTTATCAAAGTCTATGACATAGGTAGAATCCAGATATTCATCGGGATAAAATCTTTGCAGCATATCCTGTCTCCTTTATTTAATCAGTGCAGAAATCTGTTTAAATACCGGTCCGCCTGCCTTACGTGTCAATTCAAATAAAATAGCTTCCTTAGATGTAATCAGAATGCCTTCCTGTTCTGCTCTCTTTAAACCAAGTTCCTTATCCAGTTCTTTTCTTGAAGATACACAGTCTGCTACGATAACCGGCTGATATCCTGCTGCCTTTAAATCAATGGCTGTCTGAAGTACACAGATATGTGCTTCAATTCCGCAAATCAGGACATTTTTACGCTCTTTATCCATTGCTTCATATACAGCTTCTGTTTCATATGCAGAAAATGTGGTCTTGTCATATGCCACATCACTTCCAATTGCTTCACAAATCTCTGGAATATTATTTCCTAATCCCTTGGCATACTGTGTGGTCAATACCATCGGTATTTCCAATAAATTAAGTCCCTTTAATAATGCAGCAGAATTTGCCACAAGTTCCTCTCTTCCTGACATTGCCGGCAAAATCTTCTCCTGATAGTCAATTACAATACATGATGTATTTTCAGCTAAAATTCTCATTTCTAATCTCCATTTCTGTTTTTTTCATTCTACAGTATAGCAGAAGTTTTCATTCTTGCAAATAAAAAAGAACTTCTAAAATATGATTTTCTAATATGGTCTGAAACAACAACAGTTACATAAAAGATTCAATAACAGCATACTCATGCACCAGCCGCTGCTGCCGGAATATGGCCGTTCATATTCACCGCCTCTGCTCTGATACCAGGTTCCGCCAAACTCTAACTGCTGCTGCAGCTGACGATATTCCATATTACTCGGTTCCATATTGACAGCCTGACTGGCATGCTCCTTTGCCGTTACATTATTACCGCTTCCGGCATTGGCAATTGCACTGTAATAATACCAGCGTGCCGTTCTGTCAGAAATGCCATCTAACACATGCAATGCTTCTTTAAAACAACGATTCCGGATGTAATTTGCAGCCGCCTGCATCTCTACCGATTCACCGGAAGCACTGCTGCCATAACCGCTGTTTCCATATGCACCATTGGTTCTGCCATAGCCAAAACCACCATAACCGTAGGCGCCACCGCCGCCGTAACCGCTTCCATAGCTGTAACCCTGCTGTTTCTGTTTCATAATCTGGTCATACGCCATCTGTACTTCTTTAAATTTTTCTTCTGCCTGTGCACGGTCAGGATTATTTACATTGGCATCCGGATGATATTTGCGGCTCAGATTCCGGTATGCCCGTTTGATTTCTTCATCTGTTGCTCCCGGAGCTATGCCCAGCACTTTGTATGGGTCCATACTACTTACTCCTTCTTAATTCTTAACTTCACTTTGTTGCACTTTTCCTGTCTGCCTTCTGTTTTTCGGCTTTCTGTTTTTCAAGAAGCTTCTGCTGCTTCCGCTCACGTTTCAGTCTGTTGTACTCATATTTCGTCCAGACTCCGGAATATAATACATTCCGCAGAATGTCTGCATGCATAAGAATTGGCAGACGTTCAAAGGACTTGGCACACTCTGACATCATACTGGTCAGCAGCAGCTTCACAAAGGTATCCAGATTCTGCATATCCTCTTTCCGCTGTACCCGGAAAACATTGTATGCATTTTTACGCTTATCTGTTTCAAAATCCTCATAGGCATCCATCAGATAAATAAACTTTCCTAAATAAAATCCAAAATATCTGAGTTCTTCTGCCCATATATCTTCCCGCCATGCAAAAATTTCGCCCAGCATGGTTCCTGTCAGTCCTGATATTTTATCAATATTGGATTCCTGTGCATCCTCTGCCTTACCCAGTTCTTCGATATAGGTTTCTACTGCCTTTACCTGTCTTGGGTATTTTGCCATGATGCGATTATAATCTTTTCCCAGCATTCTGGCAAATGCTTTTTTCGAATAAGAACGATTGTCTCTCCAGTCATCTTCAAAATTCTGGTAGGAAAGAATAATATTCATATCAGCAGCATATTCTGTTGCTTCATTGATTCTGGCTGTCCGTTTTTTCGTCGGATGCAGTGCACATACAAAATCTGTGCTTTTATCCTCCAGCTCATAAAGTCCGGTCAGAAGCACTACCAGAAATGTCATGTCATAGTTTAAAAGCATCTGGCCTTTACGGCCGGAAACCTCCTTTAGTTTCTGACAAAGTCCGCAGTAATAACCCTGGTAAATCTTTTTATTTTCATCTGATAATTCATTACGATTGATATTTACATATCCAAACATACTGCTTCCTCCAAATAGCTACAGCTTAACTTTTCTTTATGAATTCCATTCTGCATTTTGGACAGGTAATGCAGATTTTACCTTTTCCCTTTGGAACACGAACCTTCTGTTTACATCCCGGACAACGATAAAACCGGTAAATCTTACGCTGCTGCCACTGTTTCTTCCATGCATCCTTTTTTACCACCGCACGATATTTTGCATTCAAATACTTCTGATTCTGTGCATACATCTTGGAAATGTTCTTCGAAAACATACGATAATAAGTATACACCAGAAGAACAATTCCAACTATATAAAATATACCAAGGTGACTAAAAATTGAAACTACCAGTAATATCAGTGCAATTCCAAGATATAATCTTGATAACTGATCTACTCCATATCTTCCTGACATAAATCTCGCTAACTTCTCTTTCAAATATAAGACCTCTCTTCTTTTTATATCTACGCACCTGCCACCGGCAGTTCCTTACGGATGCTTACGCAAAAATATGGTGATATGTATGTTCACATATCACCATACCCTGATATTCATCTTAAGTCCCCTGCTTTTCTGTGTCAACAGAGTTATTGTCTTTTAAGAAACATTTTAGAATTACATTAGATTTGATAGTAAGAAACCAAGCAGGGCTGTAAGCCGGGTTATGTTGAAAATGGTCATCTATCTAGGACGGCTGTTGCCAACCGCCTCAAGCAACCTACCTTAAGCTGGCGGGCCACGTCAATGCTTAAATCTGGTCTTGCTTCGAATGGGGTTTACAGAGCCATCTCTGTTACCAGAGATGCGGTAGTCTCTTACACTGCCTTTCCACCCTTACCAGTTACCTGGCGGTACATTTCTGTTGCACTTTCCTTGGAGTTGCCTCCACCGGACGTTATCCGGCATCCTGCCCTGCGAAGCCCGGACTTTCCTCGTCTGTATGTCTTTCGACAATGCAGCCGCGACCATTCACCCTACTTGGTTCTTCATGGTTTTATTATATGGTAACGTTACCAGTTTTTCAACCTTTTTTTGATTTTACGAATTGCTTTTCCGGTCTTATACGATTTCGTTTCCATTTTTCCAATAAAATTTTTTTCTTTTATTCTAATCCAAATCAAACAGCGTTGTTCCTAATATTTTCATAGATGCACTGCTCTGTGGAATGCCCTGGGCATTTTCACCCAGACCATAGCTGTCTCCATAATAGTCAAAGGTACTGACTGCATGAACTGCAATCCGCATATTACCATTGGTAATTGCCTCCTGTACTTTTGTATCCGTCAGATTATGAACTGTGACTTTATACACTTCCCCGCTCTTTAAGCCTCTCAGTCTTCCGGCAGAATCTGTCGTAACCGTATCTCCGTTTACTGCTTCTGTTGTGATATACACCTGATTTTCTGCTGCCTGTACCGGAATTGCAATACTGCTGCCATTCTTATCTACCATGGAATAATCCACACTGATTTCCTTATCCGATGTGACGAGATTCGAATCTGTTATGGTGTAATAAAAACTTACTTCATTTTCCAGTGCCTTATTTCCGATGGCATTATCAGTATGTACATAAACAGCTTCCTTTTCTGCTGAAGTACGGCTTCCATTCTCTAAAAGCTTTACTACCGGATCTTTGATTCTTGTCTTGTACGCTGCAACAATGGTATTAAAGAATAACTGCTTCTCATTCACGTTACTTATTGTACTGTGTCCCACACCGGAATAGGTAATATTTCCAATGTTGTAAATATAATAATTGTTCCGCACATCATTCGGGGAACTGGTATAAATCGCCGAACCATCACCGGATGCACCCAGACAGTACCACACTACAATATCACTGTTTTCATCTCCATCCATATCCTCATCCATATTCAGCTGATAATACTGGTAATGGGTATTAGCTATCGTAATCTGACTGCCAATCTCATATGGATAATGGGTAATCTGTCCATCATTTACCTGGGTTGCATACATGCTGGCATTGTTTTTCAGGTTTCCAAGAGAAACATCATTTCTTTGTGTTGGTAACGGAAGTGTACGCCACATCATGTACTGGTTATAAGCATACTTTGCTTCCGTTGTACACTGCCACGGAGCATTATAATAATAATGGAAATTGATTGCTCCATAAGTATAACCCTGTGTCTGTCCATAGGACTGCTTCTGATTCGTTCCCGGTACATACGCAATATCTTTATCACTTCCTAATACTGCAGAAGTCAGTGCCCCGCTGCCATCCGGATTCTCCCGTGTCGTTACACCACCATGTGCCGTATCAATGGTTCCGGTTGTTATCTCATTGCCAGAGGCATCTGTAGTAGTACTGATGTCTAAAAGCTGTCCTTCCTTTAATAGAAGGGAACGAAGCTGTGCCGCCTGCGGGTCTTTGGAAGTCCGCTCATTATAAGTAATTCCATAACGGTCCATTCCAAGAACACCACGGAATTTCTGGTTTACCATATAGCCCCAGTGACGTTCCACCTGGTTAAAATCTCCTGCATTACCCTGGTTGCTAAGCCAGCCCGGGTTCCAGCCATTATCGCCATCCGGATTATCCTGACAGTACATCTGCTCGGTTGCCACATTGACAAAGGAAGAGGTATCATGGGTAAACAATACACTTCGTCCGCTGACAATATAATCATCTACTGCTGTCAGTGTGTCAGCATTGGTCATATCCGAATAACTGTCCTGGAAACCAAAGATTAACATCTGATAATCCTTCAGCTGTTCAAAGGATGTATATTTGCCATCGAAATCGCGCATTGGAATGGCTGTAATTTCAAACCGGACTCCCTCTGTATTTTCAAAATTGCTGATAAAATTCCGCACGTCACCATCTGTAGAAAGATTAAAGTAACCGCCCCATTCATTATTATTTCCCATAATCTGAAGCACCTTAACAACCTGTACACTATCATCACCAGCTGGTCTTGATACAATCGTATAACCTGTCTTTGCTGTACGGATATAGGCATTGGTGGTCTGAGTCAGTTCCAGTTTCCAGGTCAGCATACCACGATAGTCACCTGGAATGTCTTTCTCAAGATAGTACTCCTGTCCGCTGCTCAACTGATATTCTCCAGCTGCATCCCGGTTGACTTCATTGCCGGAAGCATCAAAAATGATGCAGTCCTTCTGCCGTTCGGAATATGTATCATTTTCGATAAATTTACCATCGGCATTCATATCAAAATAAAGTCCTGCATGATATACCGTAGCCACGCTGGCATCTACGGTACTATCAATCCGGAAGCGGTAACGCAGCGTATAGACTCCGGAATCCTTCTTATCGGTACGGATTTCTACTATTTTATTGCCATAATTGTTATCCGTAGTACGTGCTGTTCCTGTACTTAATGCCGTATCACTCTCTTCTGCTCCGGTAGACGGATTAAGCATGGCAAGTTTAACCTTTGGCATATTAATATAGTACCGGAAGCTGCTCTCATCATTTGGCCTGCCTTCGGTATCCAGATAAAAGACATTATCCTGTGCAAGATTTTCCTTTGCGAACTGATATAGAACAGAAGAATTATCTACCACCTTTGCATTGATTTCACCTTCTGTGGTCACAAAATTCTGTGCAAAAAGAACCGGATATTTCGCTCCGAGGAATTCTTCCAGGTCACGTTTCTTGCTCTCTGTTATATCATTTCCGCTGGCACGGTATACTCCTACATTTCCTACTGTAACGGTAATTTCCTGACGGTCATTTCTATTCTTTGGATTATCATACTGGAAACCACTGATGGTCTTTGTTGCGGTAACGAGCTTACCTAATCCGCTGTCCCACTCATCCCGGTCACCGTATGGGTCTCTTGAGCTGTCCGGATTGCCTCCATAGAGATAATTCGATGTATTATTATCTACATAATCAGTATCTAAAAGTCCGCCAAGAATAGCCTTTCTTAAGAATGCATCCCCGGTATGTGCATAGACCAGTCCGTTCATCAGTGAATCATTATAAACCGTATTTCCTTCAGCATCACGGTTCATATAATCCCCCTGAAGCTTTGCATCAGAATTTCCATTCTCTCCGGCATAACCAAGCCCAAAGTAAACCAGGTCGTATTCCATATTCATGTCTTCGATTTTACCAATAAACTCCGCTGAAGTCATCCGGGTAATGCTGATATTGTCAATGGCAACACCTGTCCAGTCTGCCAGCTTCTTTTTGGTAAGAATCCTGTCATCAGCTGCATTTTCATCAAGATACAGTGCACCCATTGCCGGTTCGATATCCAGCACCCGCAGCTCCTCTTTATCACTAAAGGTTCTCTCATAAGGATAATTTAAAATATACTGTAAGACCATGTTTTTTGAAAGCGTGGTATCAATCGCATCCGCTGATGTACGGAGGGTATTCTCCTGTTCAATCAATGCCCGGACGGATGCAAATCCCTCCGCCTCCTGCAGCTCCTGTGGAAAAGCTTCCAGCAGACCGGTAAATACATGCTGACGTACCCCGTCTGCATCTGTCATTTTCATGCAGTAAACATTATTTTCCGCATAATTAGTATCATTGCCGGTGTAATTGCTGTTTAAAGAAGCGGTATCACATAATTCTGCCGCATCCACAGACTGCGGGTCATCCTTTAACTCCTTCTGGATGCTCCACACCACAAGCTTTGCAATATCAGAAGTATTATAATCAGTAAGTGCACTTTCTAAGACAGTGGAATCAATAAGAACCGGTGCTTTTCCTAAAATTTTCTTATATATTTTATCCACCTGTGCAAGAAGCTCCGGAGAAGAAAGCTGATATTTCATTCCGGTATCATAACCCTGTCCGCCGATATAAATAAAATCCATACTGGATACATCTACAGAAGCAAGTCCAGACTCTGTCACTGCCGTTACTTCCACCTTTAAATCATCCTTGGACAATGCTCCTAATACATAGTCCCGGAACAGGTTATTATTATAAAGTCCACCGGTATACCAGACAGAACCCATCTCCACCTGACAGGACTGATTTGCACTGTCCTCTTCCGCTGTTCCCGGCACAAATGCAAATGCTCCATCCCCTGATGCAGTATATGAATATGGTTTTGCAGCATCTAACTGTGCCAGATAATGTCCATGTTCGGAATCTGCTCCAACATAGTAAAAGTCTGAAATATAGTAATAATTACCACCTGTCATAGGATTTTCAACCGCTTCATAATAACCATCTGTTCCATTATCCCGGTACTCATATGGCTGGTTATATGGTGCTTCATCCTTAAGTGGTGTTCTCCGTTCAAATTCTACTGCATAATCCCCAGTTGCATTATAAGAGAAGGAAACTACATTGGGATTATAGTTTCCGTCATAATCCTGCCGGTAAGCATAATGTCCCTCAGCAGTAATTGTCTCATACTGTTCTTCCGGAAATACCAGCTTCTTGTAGTCCTTCTGCTGCTCCTCTGTCGGGAAAAAAGTCTCCTCATAAGCTTCTGCATAAAGTGGTGTCTTCGATGTATCACCGGAAGCTATCTTCCCGTCCTCCAAACGCTGCTTTAAGCTGTTGATATAATTCATTCTCTCCTGCTGCGTATTTTCGATACCATTCTCTGCAAAGTAAGCCAGCATTCCATCTGCTGCTAGGGCTACCGGCTCACTGCCCGCTGCAAGATAGCCCATTTCACTTTCTGCTCCATCCGGCATAATCTCTAAAATCCGATAGGTCTTATCTTCTGTTGCCATCTTCTGTGCAACGATGCTTTCCACCCCCGGCAGTACTCCGTTTGCTGAAGTCTCTACCGGCCGGAATGCAGCAACCGCAACTGTTATACCGGCTACTGCTGCTACCGTTGCCTGAATGATTCTCTTTCTGGAATTTTTCAAAGAATTCTTCCGTTTCATATATCCTGTCCTCTTTTACTTCTCAACAAGCTAGTTTGCCTTCAATGTATTAACCAGATCCATTACACTGCTTTTTTCCATAAAGGAGAACTCCCTGTCTCCCCGACTATTTACATGCAAATTTTTTGCTATTACAACACCCCGGCAATAACCCGCCTGACCTTCAAAATAAACATCTCCTTCCGGTGCATAAATCAGCCCGTCAAAAGTAGTAATTCCTTTGAATTTCAAGCTATGTTCTCCCTTTATATAAATCACCGTATCACTATTACAACAAATAAAAGGTGCATCAAGTTCAACATCTTTATCAATAATAATAATTCCCTCTAAATTAAGTATCTTAGAACTTTCATACCTTCCCGGTCCGTCCTGTGTAAATTCATTTACGCCAGACAGCGTACGCTCATTCTCACCTGTATGCTGCTCCGATGGTGTAAGTTTATGCGGCTCGCCGGTATTTGCTATCAACCCATTGATTCCGGAAGTAAGATTCGTAAATTGTAATGTTGAATCTGCTATCATTACCGGTCCCCTGCAATGTACACTTGACCAGAACCAGTTCTCCTGATCTGGAAAATATGTTGTTTCCACAATATATGGGAAATCCAATTCCTCCGCCACATGAATTGTAACAGAATCATAGCCTGTATGCCATTGATTTCCAGCTTTGACTGTAACATAAATTTCACCATCCTCAGCTGTTTCATCAATACTTATTTTTATCTTTTCATCATCTGTTCCAGAGGTCTCAAAAGTATAGGAATCCTTATTTATATTCCCGCCTTCTTTAAATTCATAACTACGTTTTGTTCCAATATCGAACCTCTTTAATGCTGTAGACAAATTCACGGTGTCTCCAGGATGTACCCAATAATCCAAACCATTTGATTTATCAAAATATACAACATCACCTGCTCCAGCTATTTCAGGCGAATCCACCACCTCTATATAAACCATATCTTCATACGGCTGACCATCTACTATACCGCTAATCTTCACTGTATATTCTCCTAAAGGTGTCCCCGGATACTCTGTTTTCACACATCTCGCATTCATCAAATCCAATGATGGATATCCTCCTGCAACTGTTACAGAATCTGCGGGATTCACCGAAAGTAAATCCAATGGATTACTTTCCCAGGTAATAGAACCACTTAATGTTCCATTCACCCTTGCATAGATATACATTGATTTTCCTCTTTGCAGCCAGTATTTCCGAATCTGGCCTAAAGACAGCTTCTTGCCATGTACTACTGTTACTTCCGCCGTTCCTGACTTGGTGGTATCCTGTACCGATGTTGCTGTTACCGTTAAGGTCTTTGCCTTCTCATCCATGCTGATCCACAGCAGTCCATCCGCTGAAATAGTGGTAAGGGAAGACGTATTTCCGGAAAGACTCCAGGTTACCTCCTGGGATGGTGAATTATTACCATAAACAATTGCCTGAAATGCCTTTCTTCCGCCAGGCCGCATCATAACCGTCTGTGGCAGAACCTTAACGCTGAGTACGGATGAAATGACCGGTGCTGCATCCGGTGTATAAGGTTCCCCATTTACTACAATCTGGTTACGCAGATACACTGTAGTATCCGCTCCATAACTTTTCTCTCCACTGGCAAGAGCAACAGACACTGTTACCTGACGCAGTGAAGTTACTTTCGTCAGATCAATGGAAAAATCTGTTACATGCGTTGCCAGTTCCTGTTCTTCTATATTTTCAGTTACCGTTCCTGCCGCATCAATCGTCTCCTGCTTATATGTCAACTTCTCTGTGGATTTTGTCCACAAAACGGTCTCTTTCGTATATCCGGTATCGGTGGTCTTATAAATCTCCAGCCATTTTCTGGTCAGTCCTGCTGCTCCACCCGGATAAAGACTGTCCTTTAAGATTTCCGTGCCGCTTCCACTCTCTGATACATCTGCATAATAACGAAGCGCACTGTCTGTATCGATAATATAATTATCCATCTGGGATAGGAGAATCTGTGCATCCTCCTGTAAGTCTGCTTCATCAGTTACTTTTCCATATGTTCTTGTGGAGAAAATCAAAAATGTGCCAATCAACCCGCCGACAATTGCCACAATCGCAATTCCTACCAGCAGTTCAACCAGCGTAAATCCTTTATTATCATATATCCCGCATTTTCTGATTTCACAATACTTCTTTGAAGATTTCCTGTGACCCACCTTGTTTTCCTCCTCCCTGCTTTTTGCTTACTGTATCTCATGTCTGCCGGTGGCAGCACTTATTTTTATCTGCATATCACGGTCTGACAACTTCAAATGTATACCAGTATAATAGCTTTCCACGCTGTTTACCTTTACGGTCTTAACTGCTCCGGTACTTCTGTCATAGAGAAATTCTGCCGCACTGCTTAAATTACTCTCACTGCCCTGATTGGATAATGTAACATCTGATACTGCTGTCCCGTCTTTTCCTTTATAACTTAGCGTAATCGTCAGCGGTTCTTTTCCAAGTGAATACTTTTCCAGCACCTTGTCCTCAGTTACACGGTAAATATTTCCGTCCCGGCAGGATTCCTTTATCATTGCTGCATAATATTCTCCATTTAATTCATAGACAATAAGACCTGCAGTATCACTCTTACTCATAGACTGAACCATAGCTTTATCCAGTGCCGAATCCAGTCTTTCCGCAGCATGACGCAGTTTCCATCCATTCTGTGAACCGGTAAGCAGAAACGCTCCCACAGAAATAATTGCAAGAATCGCCACGGTAACAATCAGCTCTACCATCGAAAATCCACTATTCTTTTTTCCGCTTATACGATTCCCTTTCTGCATCTTATCTTTACTCCTTTGACCAGTTCTGATAGGTTACAAGCTTTGTTACATCCACGGCATCCTCTCCGGTATATGCCTTTCCAATACTGCCTACATAGTACTGGCTGTTCTTCAATACCTGTGACAGAATATAAGTATCTGACCCCTTCTTATATTCGGCATTCTGAATGACTCTGGCAGCATCCTGCATATCAGATGACACTGTTGAGCTGCTGCTTCCCGGCATGCCAAAGGTCACCTGGCCACCACTTAAAATTGTGCCGGAGTAATCTGCTGTAACCTTCACATCTCCGGTTGCAATGATAAGCGGTACATTCTTTCCACCCAGAAACGAAGCATCCACCTCCAATGCTGATGCACCTTCATTATCTGTTACGTATGCCACCTGCCGGACTCCATCCCCATCGGTAAATTCAAATTCAACTGCTCCGAATGTGCCAGTAATTTTTTTCAGCCCGTCTACATCCACCAGATTTTCAAACACAGTGGCTGCCTTCTGCTCCGCTGTAAGCCTCTCATAATCCTTTGTCAGTGAAATATTATAAGAAGCATACATATCCTGCCAGCCACTCTGCAGTCCGGCATAATAACCATCCTCGTAAATATCGTCTAATCCATTACTTATGGTTGTCGGCTCAATGGTACGGATTCCTTTTGTATCCCAGACAAGAATACTTCCGTTGGTAATCTTCTCCACAGAGCTGCTCTCACGGATAGATAATTCTGCGTCATCCACATAAAGAGACAGGTACTGCTCCCTTGTGGCTGCATGGTCTGCATTATTGTAGTATGCAAGGTCAAATGCCGCCGCTTCCTTTGCATTCTCGAATTTTAAGAAATAATAAACCAGACCATCTTTATATAATGGTGTGATATCCAAAGCGTGATAATTTTTTAACACTTCATAATTAATATATTTTTCCGGAGTTGCTGCAAAATCACTCTTTGCCATAAAATCTTCCGCTACCGTTGTGGGATTGGTAGTATTTATAAGAAAACAGTCTGCCGGTGCAAGATATGCTGTCTGGCTACTCTTTACAGCCAGGGATTCTCCCATCATGGCATTACCGCTTCCGATATAGGCATTTCCTGCTAACATCAGTGTCTTTAATCCATTCATGCGGATACTTGCCTTGCCACTGTCTGCAATTCCATTGATAATCATGGCACTGCTGTATGCTGCCTTATTGGCATTGACTTCTTCTGTAACTACAGATGCCGCTGCCTTGGCAGTCTCCGGATTACCGTAGCCATAATACTCTCCACGCAAGGTAACATCACCGCTTCCGGTAATCGTCAAATCATCTGATACATATGTACTGCCGGATAAGGACAGGGCTGCGTTGCTGTAAACATTGAGATTATCTGCCCATATCGCAGCTTTGGTATCTGTTGTAAAAGAGCCTTGGTTTTCTACCGTAAGTCCGCCTCTGGTAATCAGCGTCTTGCGCAGTCCAAGCATTACACTTCCACTGTTATCAATGTGGAATCCATTCCGGTCACTGCTGCTCCCGGTATAATAATCGCCTGCGTATACATTGCCATTCATGGTAAGTGTACGGTTTCCATTGTTTACCCAGACACCTTCATCTGCTACCACACAGTAATTCAGCAAATCCGGTACTGACGTTGACTGGATAAAGTTTACCTGTGGATAGCTCAATACCAGATCTGTATCTACAACCGACTCATAAGCATCTGCATCCTTATAAGAAAGCTCCAGATTCATAATCACAAGACCGGACTGTGTTACCACAAAATCTGCATCTTTGCCATCCTGTGTTGTAAGTCTGGCTCCGGTACCGGTTGCTGCTACATAACGGTGGGACGCACCGATATAATTCTCAAGATAGCCGATATCATAATGGGTATCATCCATGGTCTGCCCGATTTTCTTCTTTAACTCCTTCCGGTACAATTCCCGGAAGGTGCTCTGACGCACAGCATCCTGATAACTGCTGGCAGAATATTGTGACATAACAGAAAGATATGCCGTGGTTGCTGCATCTGCCACATCCTGCTGCAGACCGATACGTATCTCATCCATTGCCGCTTCTGCATCATAGAAATTATCCGCAGACTTCTTATATACTGACTTCATCTGTATATTCATCAGAGAAAGAGACAGTACTATAACCACCAGTATGCTTACCAGTGCCACTGTTCCAATGACCATGACCAGTGACATTCCTCGATTGTCCCGTGATTTCTTCCATCTGTTCATTGTTTTCCCGCCTTACTTCATTGCCGTTCCTGTTAAGGTAATTGATTTTTCCGAATCTACCGGTTTAACGGTTACTTCTACTGTATAAAGTCTGGCTGCATCTGCCTTTGCAGCCTCGCCCATCTTCTGAAAACCAAAGGCGCTTTTAGCTGTAGCTGCTGTAATACTGCTTCCATTTCGTTCTATACTGCCGATGTCTGTCTTATCATCTACAGAAAGATTTGTATGAATCTGTGTTGCTGCCACTGTTGATGGAGCACTTTCTATAATACTGACTGCAAGTGGTGTATCCTGCGAGCCCTGACGGATAAGATATACATCAACCGGAATATCCTGTCTGTTTTCGATTACCACCTTCTCCTGCGTTCTGTACATATCACCGGCTGTTCGAAGTGCCGGAATATAGCACACATAAAGACTTCTGAGATCTGCTCCGGTCAGCACCGAATCAAATATGGTCAGGGTCTGGGGTGTTCCGATTGTATTTCCGGAAGCATCACTGTATGTTACCGTCTGGGTAACGGTATATCTGCCGTGATTTTCCTTTACTGCAAAGCGGTATTCCGTTCTGCATGCATTCAGCAGTTCTTCCGCCTTCATGCCCAGCGAATCCGCATTTTCATCTATTATGTCAAATCTTGCATTCTTGTCCTCTACATAAACAGCATCCCGGCTGTCATCCATAACAGAAATCTCCGGGATACCCTGAGCATTATATGCCTTTTCATCAGTACCATCCTGATAGGTCTCCTGCGATGGTGTCATTACTGCCTTAACATCATATGCCCTGCCATCAAAGCTGTAATTGCTATACTCTGCCTCATAAACCGGAAGCTCCACACCATCTATCGTAACCGTATCTCCCGATTTCACACCATAGCCTTCAACACCTGCCGCTTTTATTTCTTCCATAATATTTTCAGCCAACGTAGTAGCATTTAAATTCTGTCTTGCCCTGGCATTGGTCTGGGCAGATGTTACAAATGCTTTCAGTAAAGGAACTGCACACAGTACGAGAATCGCTACTGCAATCAGAATTTCCACCAGTGAAAATCCCCGGTTATTTAAATTACGATTTAATTTATGTTTTAACTTTCTGCTATTATAACCGCTCATACTGTCTCTGCTCCTTTCTGCTTTTCACATATTCTTCTATACTGTCCGGCTTTTCTTACCGCCCGGTATCTGTTCCTGTGGTATCTGTTGTCCCTGTGGTACCTGTTGTTCCTGTGGTACCTGCTGTTCCTGTAGTACCTGTTGTTCCTGTGGTACCTGCTGTTCCTGTAGTACCTGTTGTTCCTGTGGTATCTTCTGTACCTGCGGCATCCGATGGAGCTGACGGAGTAATCGTTCCCATTCCAAAAATATTATCTGTTCCTAAGGATACCCCATCAATGGTTAATGGTTCATATGGTTTCTCACTTCCGTAAAGATAATACATATTTACCGTCATGTTTCCTTTCAGTTTCCCGGTTTCTTCATCCGGCTCGAAGCTTGCTGTATCCACAGACATCTTGAAATTATTATTCTTTAATCCACGCAGACAGTTCTTAAGCTGTGTATAATCACATTCACAGTCAAGACTTACCACGGTACGATATAACAATTTGCCATCATCTGCCGGATTACTTCCATCTTCATTCATTTCATAAACCATTTCGTCCGTCTGGAGACCTACGCCGGTAACATGAAAGCCATACTCTTTTTCAAGACTTCTGGCAAACATAATCTTATCCTCCGAACGGATCTCTGATGGAATTGCATCCATTACCTCCTGCATTTCCTGTGTCATGGAATCTGTATATGCCTTATAAGTCTCTTCGTTCTGCTTCATGGTCTGCATAACCTTTACTTCTCCACGCACCTCATCTACCTGGCTCTTTAAATTTTTATTTGCCTTCTGGACATTCAGATATCCAAACTGGTAGATTAAGAAAAATAATACTATGCCGCCTAATACAAATATCAGTTTTAATTCCCTGTCGTTTACTTTCTTATTTTCCTTATTCATTGTCTGCCTCCCCACTTTCGGTACTGCCTTCCATATCCGGATAAATATACTGGTCACCATTCATATAGGTCTCGACATCTTCTTCCGGTGTGGTCTCGGTATCAATGGAATCATCTGCTGTACCATTTACATAGGTACACATCACTGAAAATGTTACCGTAATTTTACCGTTCTCATCTGTGGATTCTGTAATTCCGTTGGTCGTTACACTGCGGAAAGCATCGAAGGTTGCAAGATTCTGCAAAATCTTTGCTGCTTCTTCCTTTGTAGATACTTCAATGTCCATGGAAATTCCCTCTCCATTACTGGTAAGGCTTGTTACCTTTACACCGGATGGGAATTTTTCTTCCATTTCTTCAATGGCATCTGCCAGTGCATCACTGACTGTCTCTGTCTTGCCATTCATTTTTGTCACATCATCATACTGGCTCTTGGTATCCACATATGCATTATAAATATCCTGTATATATTCCAGTTCATCCTTCTGCTTACTCAGAGTATTCAGTTCGTGGGATAATGCAATCCTCTGTACTCCGGATAATGCCAGCAATATCACAGCACATGCCACGCAAAGCAGACCAATCAGCTTTGCCGCAAGCAATTCGCGTTTTTTCTTCTCTTCTATAATCTTTGCAGTCTGTGCCGAACCAAACACGAAGTCTAATGGCTGTATTGCTGCTCCATAGCAGGCTTCATACATGGCATCCAATCTGCCTCCGGATGTACGGAAACCGTTTAAAACATCTTTTTCCTGCAAATGTACCGGAAGATTCAATTCCTGGGACATCAGTCTGTCCAGTCCCTTGATATAAGCTCCGTTACCAATCAGGAAACACTCTTTTACTTCTGCCCCATTATTTCTGGACTGATAATAATCTAATACCCGCCGGATATTGCCAATCATCGGACGCAGTGCTTCTACCGCTTCTGCCCGCATGGCATTCATGGCATCTTCCGGTGCCGCCTGGTTTGCATCCAGACAGTCTGTCTGCTGTAATATATCCATTGCTGCCGGATACTGTTCCTTCGGGAAAAGACCGGAATCCACTACAACCTTCTCTACTTCTTCAAAGCCATAAAATACTGTTCTTTGTAATACAACCATTCCCTGATTGATAATCGTAATCATGGTTGCATTATCGTCTAATTTTACAGAACAGCAGATATTATTTCCTACCGCTTTATGCATCATCTGGAAAATACTGTTTCCCACATAGTCAAGTGCGGTAAGTTCCAGGGAGCAGAAATCTGCCAGCTCTTCATAAGTCTGCACCAGATCTCCCGGCACAGCAAATACATATAATTTTCTCTTCTTTACCTTGTCCTGCTGTACCACACCTTCATTCCGGTATACCAGCTGGTACCGGGATAAATCTACCGGGAAGAAATCTGCCGAATTTGTATTTAAGAAATCCTTGATACGGTTTTCTTTTATCATCGGAATCAGCACTTCACGGCTTGCTATCTTACCGGAATTAACTACAAACAAAGTTTTCCGTGTCTTAATCTTATTTGCATCCAGAAGCTTATGTAAGGCTGTGCGGAATTCCTCACTCTTACGCACACCAGCTTCTCCAATTACACCTACCGGAGTCTGAAAGCTAAAGCTTCGATATACTTTCGGATTCTTCACCCGGTAATCCATCTCCAATACATGGGTTACATCAACACCTATTTCTATACTTAATATCTTCATCCTTCACTCACCTTTCGTGATTATAACTGGAAAGCATACCTATGCTTCATACACTTTCCACTTATAATCACTCTTTTCTACATAAAAAGTCCCAGATACCAGTCTATCATCCCATTTCCCCACAGGGCAGCAATAAATATCCCGACCGATAAGTATGGACCCAGCGCCAGCATTCTGCCGGCACCACATACCTTCATCCGGAACAGATGTACCACAGAACCCGCAATACATCCAATCACAAATGCAAGAATAATCAACTTCCATCCGAGAAGCAGCCCGGCAGCCGCCATCAGCTTGATGTCTCCACCACCAATTGCTGCTCCTCTGGTAAGAAGTGATAATAACAGCAAGAACAAGCTCACTGCAAAGAAACCAATCATCAAGGTTCCTCTGTCCCCTTTCCCAAATACGCACCGGATAACCCCCAGTACAAACAGGAACACATTGATTCCAAAAGGAATCTCATAGGTGCGGTAATCTATCACACTAAGTACGATTAACGCAGAAGTCATAAGGCAGTATAAAATACTGTCCCAGCTAAAATCTGTTGCATAAAATACAACTACATAAAGGATTCCATTGAGTGCTTCGACGATAGGGTACTGCTTTGACAGCTTCGAACCACAGTAACGGCATTTTCCCTTTAAGAAAAGATAACTGAACAGCGGCACTAAATCATACCATTTCAACCGGTGCCCGCAGCTCATACAGTGGGAACTCTCCCGGACGATATCTTCTTTCTGCGGTATCCGGTAGATACAGACATTTAAGAAGCTTCCGATGACGATTCCATATATGAAAATAAATACTGTAATGAGTGCAGGCATTGGTGTCATGGTATGTAGTGTCCTTTCTTAACTCAGTGGATTATTTTTTCCACTTATCTGCATCTTTACCTTCGATGGATGGAGATATCTTGGTATCGGTAGTAGCACTATATGCTGAACCATCCGAGCTTTCTGGTGCAAGATATACAGCAACCGTACCCTTGTCATCACAGCTATACATAAATTTATAGGTGGAATCTACTTTACATGTAGGTGCTGCTTTTCCCATATCTAATGCCTCTGCAACATCTTTGTCTACTATATGCTTGTTTCCATCATAAGTCATACCTGTTGGTGCATTCCCCTGAGAATCTGCGTACTGAGCTGCTACTGCATTGTAGATGTTCTCTGCCTGCTGGATATCTCCGGATACTTTGGAGCTGCTGATGTACTTAACAAACTGAGGAATTAAGATTCCTGCTAAGATTGCCATGATGGCAATAACGATGATTAACTCAACTAATGAAAAGCCTTTGTTGTTCTTTCTGTTTCTAATCTTGTTCATAATGCTATTCTCCTTCTTGTATAAATATAAATATTTTATCTTAAAATTCCGCCCCTATTACGGAATCTTAATTCGTTTTACATGTTGCCGAGCTGGTTGTACATAGAAAGCATCGGCGCATATATTGCTGCAATCAGAATGACTACGATAATTGCCATTACTACGATAATCATTGGTTCCATTGCCGCCATAACCGTCTGGGTAGTCATCTCAACCTCTTCATCATAATAATCGGCCAGCTTGTCTAACATGCCCTCAATATCACCGGTTTCCTCGCCGATAGAAAGCATGTGGATTACCATAGGCGGAAACAGTCCGCCCTTCCGCAGCGGTTCTGATAACGGAACACCCTTTGCCACTTCCTCTCTTGCTGACTGCAATTGCAGCTGGAAGTGACGGTTCTTCATCAGCTTGGTGACTGCATCAATTCCATGAATCAATGGAATTCCTGCATACATTAAAGTACTTAATGTACGGGCAAACTGTGAAGAATATGTCTTTATGTTTAACTTACCAAACATTGGAAGCTTCATGGCTATTTTGCCAAAGAACAGCTTTCCGCTCTCTGTCTTGCGCCATTCCCGGATACCAAGCGCAATCAGCAGGATTCCTCCCACGAAAAGATACCAGAATTTTGTAATTACATGGCTCATGCTCATCATTGCCCGGGTGATGCCCGGCAGCTGCATGCCTGCCTGCTCAAAGGTTGCTGCATATCCCGGTATTACCTTTACTACCATCAGAATGACGATTAATACTGCCACAATCAGCAGTACTACCGGATAAGCCAGTGATTTTTTCATTAAGCCGGACAGTTTTGCCGTCTTATCAAACTGCACTGCCATACGGCTGAAGGAAAGCTCGATATTACCGGAGGTCTCTCCTGCCGCCACCATATTCACTAGCATTTCCGGGAAAATCTCTCCCTGATGTCCCATGGCTTCGGATAGTGTCTGTCCTTTCTCCACTTCGGTACGCACTTCATGAAGTGCAGCGGAAAGTCTCTTGTTTTCCGTCTGTTCCTCTAACATTCCAAGGGCATCAATTACCGTAACCCCGGCTTCTATCATACTGACAAACTGCCGGCAGAACACGCTTAAATCCCTTGGTTTTACTTTCCGCCCAAAGCTTAATTTAATATCCTTTTCCAACATTCCGACTTCCTTTATGGATATTAAAGTAAGTCCGTTTTTCTTAAGCCGGGCTGCTGCCTTGTCCTGATTTTCTGCATCAATGGTTGCCTTCTTCTCTTTTCCCATGGCATCCACTGCTATATATGAATAACTGGGCACCTTCTCATCCCCCTTACAGTATATTTATCGGTTAAATTTCAAATTTGTTAACCATTTTTCTCATTCTACGGTATCCACGGAAGCTGCTGTTAACAGTTCCCTGCAGATGCTCCGCAGTTTAGAATAGCGTTACCTTCTGCTGCATAACTGCCGGCTCCTGTGCGAAGCTTACGGCATCTTCTGCGGATATCTTATTCTGCATATAAAGGTCATAAATGGCATCATCCATTGCCTGCATGCCAAGCTTCTTGCTGGTCTGTATCATAGACTGTATCTGGAAGCTCTTTCCTTCACGTATCAGGTTACGGATTGCCGGAGTGGCAAGCATGACCTCGTAAGCCGCCACACGTCCGCCGCCTTCCTTTGGAAGAAGCTGCTGGGCGATAATTCCTTCAATAACACCTGACAGCTGTATCCTGGTCTGCTGCTGCTGATGCGGTGGAAACACGTCAATGACACGGTCAATGGTTGCTGCTGCACTGTTGGTATGCAGGGTTGAAAATACCAGATGTCCGGTTTCTGCCGCCGTAATCGCAATACTGATTGTTTCTAGGTCACGCATCTCCCCCACCAGAATTACATCCGGGTCTTCACGCAATGCGGCGCGAAGTGCTGACGCATAACTCTTACTGTCGTAACCGATTTCCCTCTGCAATACAATTGACTTGCTGTGAGGATGCAAATACTCAATCGGGTCTTCCAGTGTAATAATTGTCTTAGCATATGTTTCAGAAATAATATGTATCAAAGACGCCAGTGTGGTAGATTTACCACTTCCGGTCGGTCCTGTTACCAATACCAGCCCACGCTTGCGGTTGGTCAGGTCAACCACAGATGGTGGAATACCAAGCCGCTTTGCTTCCGGTATCTCAAACGAGAGTATACGGAGTGCTACCGCATAAGTACCTCTCTGACGGAACACATTAAAACGCACCCTGTGAAAGCCTGCGATAGAATACGCAAAATCCAGTTCTCCATTTTCCTTCAGCTCTGCCTTCTGCTCTTCCGTCAACAGCGGTTCTATCATTTCTTCTATTTCAAATGGTTTTATCTTCTCATCTGATGCAGGAACCAGTTCTCCATCAATCCGGAACATCACCGGGCTTCCCGGTGCAAGATGGATATCGGATGCCCCTTTTTCATTTCCTTCCCGCAAAAACATTTCTATTCTGTTCATTGTAAAATCCCCAGTTCTCCTTAATCCTCAGCAGATACTCCCACCAGCTCTGACACAGAAGTAATTCCTTCTAAAACTTTACGTCTGGCTCCCGCTGCAAGAGTTTCCATTCCATTTTCTACTGCCAGATGTTTGATTTCGGCAGTGGAAGCATCTTTTGCTATAGCGTCTTTCATTTCCGTGCTGATTTCCATCATCTCATAGACACCGATTCTGCCCTTATATCCTGTATTGGCACACATCGGGCAGCCCTTTGCTTCAAAAATCATCGTCTCATCCAAATCATCCAGATTCAGAAGCTTGCGTTCGTATTCTGTCGGCTTATGCGGCTGTTTACAGTTCGGACAGAGTCTCCGCACCAGACGCTGGGCAATTACACCAATTACGGAATCCGCAAGGAGGTATCCCTCTACGCCCATATTTAACATTCGGGTAATGGTTCCTGCCGCACTGTTGGTATGCAGGGTACTTACTACCAGATGTCCAGTAATAGAAGCCTGTACCGCAATCTCTGCAGTTTCTTCGTCTCGGATCTCTCCAATCATGATAATATCCGGATCCTGTCGCAGGATTGAACGCAGTGCAGATGCAAAGGTCATATCCGCTTTGGCATTTACCTGTACCTGATTGACGCCGTCCAGATTCGCCTCTACCGGGTCTTCTACTGTGATAATATTAATATCCTCTGTATTCAGTTCAGAAAGTGCTGTGTAAAGCGTCGTTGATTTACCACTTCCGGTTGGTCCTGTTACCAAAAGGATTCCATTCGGATGCTTTAACATACGATCAAAGCTTTCCAGCTCCCCCGGGGTAAATCCAAGTTCCCTCTTATCCTTGGTCAGTGCTTTCTTCTGTGCAAGACGAAGTACACACTTCTCTCCATAAACCGTTGGCAGGATTGATACACGGATATCATATTCCACACGATCTACCACAAGGGTAATTCGTCCATCCTGTGGTTTTCTTTTTTCTGATATATCCATGCCGCCAATAATCTTGATACGTGCTGTAATTGCATTCAGAAGCCGGATGTCGTAGCTCGCCTTCTCATATAACACACCATCAATCCTGTAGCGGATTCTTACACGGCTTTCCAATGCTTCTATATGTATATCACTGGCACGCTGTCTTGCTGCCTGCTCAATCATGGCATTTACCAGAAGGACAATCGGGGAATTTGCAATATCTTCATCATTCTCCTTCTCCTGTTCCCTCTGCTCTTCCTGCCGGCGCTCCAGTGCATATGCCTCAGCCACCTTCCTTGCTTCACTGCTTCCATAGAAACGGTCAAGGGTAAGCATAATATCATGGGTTGTGGCAATTACCGGTGCGACCTGCAGATTAGTAATAATAGAAAAATCATCAATTCCACGCATATCCATCGGGTCGGCCATTGCCACACGGACTTCATTCATATTATTCGGTGAAAAGCCAATTGGTACCATGACATATTTTCTCAGAACTGCCACGTCCACCAGCTTTAGCACATTTTCTTCTATCTGTATTCCACTAAGCGAGACTATTTCCAGTCCAAGCTGGCTTGACAGTGCCTTGGCAATATCCGTCTCATTGGTATAACCCAGCTCTACCAGAACCTCACCCAGCCGCTTTGTAGTCCCCTTTTTCTTCTCTAATGCATCTGAGAGCTGCTCATCTGTAATAATCTGTTCCTCAATCAGCATATCCCCCAGACGTTTCTTCTGTCTGCTTTCCATTCTCTGCCACTCTCCAAATCATTCTTCACATATCATGATGTGACAAAAATCATCATTATTTTATTATAGCCATTCTTTATATGCTTTTCAACAAAATTTCTATTTTTATTCGCTTTTTTTCGTAATTTTTGTCTATTTTTTTGTGTTTTTAAGTAAAATTCAGGGATAGACAAATGTCTCTTTTGTACAAGAAACACGGTCTATCCCTCATATAGCTTCTATATCAGACATTAAAACAGCTTCCACCGATAAACTCACGGATAATCGAATTGTTATTGATATTATCTGCCGGTACCGGAAGGAAATAATCTAAGAACTTCAGCAGCCGCTTCGCTTCAAGATACTCCGGGCAGTCCCGTTCAATTGCAAACAACAATGGCTCTGCATACTGTTTCAGCACAGCAAGCTCATAAATTAAAGCTGAATTAAACATTACATCGGCACCTTCCTGAAATGGGAAGATATTCTTTTCTTCTCCCCGCCTTACCGAATCCCACATGGCAATGGTCTCCCTCGCTGATGTAGCCCTGGTTCTTGCATCCCTTACAATTCTCCGGATCAGTCTGCCATCTGTCGTCGGCAGGCAGTTATGTTCATCAATATCCAGCTGGGTCAGCGCACTGATATAAATACGGAATTTGCTTTCCTGCGGCAGAGAGTAGGAAAGCCTGTCATTCAGTCCATGGATGCCTTCAATAACAAGTACATCTTCCTCTCCAAGCTGCATCATTCTGCCTTTTGCTTCCCGTTTTCCGGTTTTAAAATTAAATACCGGCAGTTCCGTTGCATCTCCATTTAAAAGACTTGTCATATCATTATTAAAACGGTCAATATCCAATGCCTCCAGGCATTCGAAATCCAGTTTTCCATCTGCATCTTTCGGTGTCTTATCCCGGTCTACATAAAAATCATCCAGCGGAACCGGATGCGGTTTCATGCCATGGGCGGCAAGCTGTATGGACAGCCTGTGGGAAAACGTTGTCTTCCCGGAAGAGGATGGACCTGCTATCATAATGAATTTCTTATGATGTCCTTCTTTAATCTGCTCTGCCAGCTGTCCTATTTTCTGTTCCATCAGAGCTTCCTGTATCAGAATAATTTCCTGTATTCTGCCGGCAGAAACTGCATCATTCAAAGCTCCTATGGTTCCTACTCCCATGGTATGTCCCCACTCTGACGCTTCTTCCAGTGTCAGGTACAGTTTATCCGATGGGACAAAAACATCCACCGTCCTGGTATCTTTTCCCGGAAAGAGCAGCATAAAACCTTCTTTATATAATGTCAGGTCAAAATATTTCAGATAACCGGTAGACGGTACCATATATCCATAGAAATAATCTTTGTAATGATCCAGCTCATAAATATTGACTCTTGAGCTTCTCCGGTAGCGGAACAGTCTTTCTTTATCGGTCATTCCCAGTCTCCGGAAGAGTTCTACTGCATCTGCCGTCGGCAGACTGTGCTTTTCAATCAGAAAATCGGCTTCTACCAGACGCTGCATCTCCTGCTTTAAATTCCTTAACATCTGTTCATCGACAGCTACCCATTCTGCCTGCTCTGATGTTCCGTTCTTTTCCTCATTCCGCTTCAGTTCGCAATAATATCCCTGGGCAATGGAATGCATGATGCGGACCGTAATCTTTTCTTCCCCATAAAGATTATGCACTGCCTTCTGCATCAGTAACGCCGTACTTCTCCGGTATGCTTTCCTTCCATCCTTGTCTGCTGTTGTAATAAAGGTAAGATTTCCCGATTCTACCTTCTCACGCAGCTCCCGCAGGCGGTTGTTCACCAGCACCAGGACAATATCATCCGAAAACTGTTTCTGATATTCCTTGGCAAGCTGCTTGTATGTGGTTTCCGGCACATACTCCCTTACATTTCCGTGAATATTAATTCTACATCTAATTTCTCCCATAGTAGTCCCCCATTTCTTTGATTACTATTTATACAATATAGGAAAACGGAGATTGTAACTTCTGGCTGTATATGTTCAGTTCCGGTAATTTTTCCTTGAAATATTCTGCCATATAGGTTACAAAAATATGCTCCAATCCATAATGTCCTGCATCTAAGATACTTAAGCCTCGGGCTGCTGCGTCGATTCCCGTATGGTGGTCAATATCTCCCGTTATCAACACCTGGGCACCCTTTGCAATCGCTTCATCCACTTCACTCTTTCCGGAGCCGGGGCAAATTGCTGCACGCTGTACCATGCGGCTGGTATCACCAAATACTTTTACCGCTTCTGTCTGAAACCGGCTTCTTACAATCCTGCCGCAATCCTCAAGGCTTATCTGCTGCGGCAGCATTCCTACTTTACCGATACCACAGGATTTTCCCTGCCACTCCCCGGTTACTTCCAATGGTTCTGTCTCCATTAGTTCCATGTAATCTGCTGCAAGGTCCGCCATGACGCAGATATCAAAATTCGTATGCATCGCACAGTAAACCATATCCTGCTGTGCCAGTCCGTAAATTCTTCTGCCGATAAAATCACTGGTAAGAATATTTTTTATTCCACCAAAGATTAACGGATGATGCGTCAGTATCATATCAGCCTTAAGTTCTTTTGCTTCCGCAATTACTTCATCGGTTGCATCTACCGCCAGATAGATACTGTTTATCTCTTTCCCCCATCTGCAGACCTGAAATCCTGGATTATCCCATTCACAGGCCATTGCTACAGGAGCAAGTGTCTCTAATATTTCCCGTATCTGTTCACACTTCATATATTTTCTCCCATGATACGCTCTGCTTCTTCTATCATTGCAAGTTTCTCTTCCAGTTCTTTCTGCCGTTCAAAACGTCTTGTACTGCCATCTTCTTTCTGCTGCAATTCATCCTGTTGCGTTGCAGATTGTTGCAGCAATTCTGGTTTCTGCAATACAGTTTGCTCCGGCATAAGCTTCTGGATTTCAAGTTTCTTTAAGATTTCCGAGAACTGCTGTCTCTGTTTTGTTAAATATTGTTTTAATATTTCATTTTTTGTCTGCAATAAATATCCACCATAACGAAAAGCAACATCCGTCAACGGTGCTGCTTTTCCCGGTACGCATCTTAACATCACGTAATATTTGCCTTCTTCTTCCACCATATCTTCTTCTTCAATGTGAAAGCCTTCCGCATAAATATAACGGCGTACCTCTTCTATTTCAGACTGTGGCTGTAACACAAGATTATTCATCTTCTTCCAGACTTCCGGATGCTCTGCAAGAATCCGTTTTGTCAACGCTCCACCCATTCCGGCGATTACCACGCCATCGGCTTCGGATGGAGCCAGTGCCGTAAGTCCATCGGACAATCTGGTTTCTATGTAATCTTCTAAATGAACTTCCTGGATATGCTCCTCTGCCCGAAGAAGCGGACCCCGGTTCACATCCATTGCAATGGCATGCCCAATACATTCTGACTGAATCAGATAAATCGGAACATAACCATGGTCACATCCTACATCTGCAAGGCAGGTGGTATTCTGAACCAATGCTGCAACTGCCTGCATTCTTTTTGAAAGTTTATTCATATATTACTCCAGATAGTCCTTTAATTTGCGGCTTCTGCTTGGATGACGCAGTTTACGGAGTGCCTTTGCTTCAATCTGACGGATACGCTCCCTGGTTACATTGAATTCTTTTCCAACTTCTTCCAGTGTACGGGCACGTCCATCTTCCAGACCAAAACGAAGGGTTAATACCTTCTGCTCCCGCTCGGTCAGTGTTCCAAGCACTTCCTCCAACTGCTCTTTTAACAGGGTAAATGCTGCTGCATCAGCAGGTACCGGTACATTATCATCCTGAATGAAGTCTCCTAAATGGGAATCTTCCTCTTCACCGATTGGAGTCTCTAAAGAAACCGGCTCCTGGGAAATCTTTAAGATTTCGCGTACACGGTCTACCGGCATATTCATTTCTGCTGCAATCTCTTCCGGGGTCGGTTCACGTCCCAACTCCTGCAGTAACTGTCTGGAAACGCGGATCAGTTTGTTGATGGTCTCAACCATATGAACCGGGATACGGATGGTTCTTGCCTGGTCTGCAATGGCTCTTGTGATTGCCTGACGAATCCACCATGTTGCATAGGTAGAGAACTTATAGCCTTTCCGGTAATCGAATTTTTCAACGGCTTTAATCAGACCTAAGTTACCTTCCTGAATCAGGTCTAAGAATAACATACCACGTCCTACATAACGTTTTGCAATACTTACCACCAGACGAAGGTTGGCTTCTGCCAGACGTTTCTTTGCTTCCTGGTCTCCTAATTCCATTCTCTTTGCCAGCTCGATTTCTTCTTCTGCACTTAAAAGAGGTACTTTACCGATTTCCTTTAAATACATACGGACCGGATCCTCAATGGATACGCCGTCCGGTACCGATAAATCAATCTTTTCTACCTCTACCTCGTCTTCGTCATCTAAGATGATATCGTCATCGATATCGTCATCATCCATGATTCGAAGCACATCAATGTTATTGGTCTCAAGGAAGTCTAAGATTTTCTCAAACTCATCTGCATCCAGTTCCATGTCCTTGAAGAACTCGCTGATTTCCTGATACTCAAGGCTGTTCTTTTTCTTCTTTGCCAGTGCAAGGAGTTCCTGGAGTTTTTCCTGCAATTTTGCTTTTTTCTCCTCAATGCTCATCTTTTCGTCTTTTGCTGCCGGAGCACTTTTTGCAGCTTTTGTTGTCTTTTTCGTAGTCTTTTCCATCTTTTCATCCATTTTCTTGTTCATCCTCTCATGATTCGTCATATAAACGGGACTAAATAGTATTTTGTCCTCAATCTATAGAAATATGCATTTTCTCCATATTCTGCAAGGTTCTCTTATCTGCCACAAGCTGTTGCAAGCCCTGCATATCCGTAGGTTCTAAGTGCGCCGAACGATAGGAGATGCTGTTATCCTTCACCCGCAGAATCGTCTCTTTTAACGCCTTATCCCGCTCTGCAGCAGAATCTACTTCATGGATTCTCGCATGGAAGAGCTCTGCTACTTCCCGCTGTTCCTCTTCTTCTGCAAATAAACTGATAATCTGTGCCGGATTGACAGTACCCGACTTCTTCTGCTCGTAGAGAAGCTCTGCTACCTTACGGAAAATGTCTTCCGTAAAATCCTCCGGTGTAATGATATCTTTGATTTTATCGTACAGATTATCATATTCTATGAGCCAGGTCAAAAGCAATTTCTGGGACTGCTTCATGCCGTCCTCTTTCTTATGCTTCTTCTCATTCAGCCCACTCTTAAGCGGTGTCCGCTCTTTTACAAGTCCTCCCTGGGTGCCCAGCTGGTTTACCAGATTCCGGAGTGCTTCAAAGCTCATATGATATTTATCCGCCACGGCTTCCATATAATTGTTCCGTTCCAGTTCCGTGGTAAAATCAAGCAGTTTCTTTGCCACTTCTGTCTGGAATGCGGTCTTTCCTTCCGGGTCCTTCATATCATATTTCTGCTCTAAAATCCTGATTTCAAACATAAAGCTGTTTTCTGCCGCATCAATCCGCTTCTGGTATTCTTCCGCTCCAAGTGCCTTGATGAATTCATCCGGGTCTTTGTACGGCTTCATGTTGATGACTTTGGCTGTCAGCCCTACTTCTTTTAAAATCGGGATTGCACGAAGTGCCGCCTTAATTCCGGCACCGTCGCTGTCAAAGGTAAGATAAACCTCCTTCGTATATCGTTTCAGCAGACTGGCATGTCCACTGGTAAACGCGGTTCCTAAGGATGCCACTGCATTGTCAAAGCCTGCCTGATGCAGCGCAATTACATCCATATAGCCTTCACATAAGAGCATCTGCGGTTTCTTGGTCTGTCTTGCAAAGTTCAATGCATACAGATTCCGGCTCTTATCAAAGATTTTGGTCTCCGGCGAATTCAGATACTTCGGTTCGCCATCCCCCATGACTCGTCCACCAAATCCGATTACTTTATTATGCACATCCATAATCGGAAACATGGCACGATTCCAGAATTTATCATGTCCGCCCCGGACTTCGTCAATGGACACAAGACCGGATTCCTTTAAGATTGCATCATCATATCCAAGCTTTCTTAAATAGCGGTACAAATCATCACTGTATTTATCCGAATAGCCAAGCCCAAACTTCTGCATGGTGGCATCCGATAATTCTCTCTTTTTAAAATATTCATACGCCTGTTTTCCGTGTTCGCTCCGCAGCAGCATATAATAATATTTGCCAGCTGCCTTGTTAATCTCTAACAGAATCTGGCGTTTGTCTGCTTCTTTCTTTGCCTGGGCACTCATTTCCTGCTTCGGCAGTTCGATTCCGGCACGCTCTGCCAATGCCTCCATCGCTTCCGGGAATGAAAAGTTCTCATACTGCATCAAAAAGGTAAATACATTTCCGCCTGCTCCGCATCCAAAGCAGTAATACATCTGCTTATTCGGTGATACGGAAAAAGAACCGGTCTTTTCATTATGGAAGGGGCACAGTCCAAAATACGTGCTGCCTTTTTTTGTCAACCGTACATATCCGGAAATCACATCCACAATATCATTTCTGGAACGTACTTCTTCTATTAATTCATCTGAATAATATGCCATTCCTTAATTCACCTGCCAAGCTTTCGGTACAAAATATTCTGAGAATTTGGCAATTGCATACTGGTCGGTCATTCCTGCGATATAATCACATACTACCCGTTCTTCCTCTTCGCCTTCTGCAATCATATCGGTATACTGCGCCGGCATTGTCATCGGATGTTCCATATAATATGTAAACAGTTTGCTGAGTAAGCCTTCTGCCTTTGTCTCTTCTCCTTTGGCAATGGGATTGGTATATACGCTTACAAACATGAACTTCCGTAAATCCTGCATTGCCTGGAAAATTTCATCGGACATAATGATATCCGGCTTATCCATGCTGTTGGTTATAATATCATGAATCAGTGTATCCAGCCGGTCTGCCGAATTCTTTCCCAATACCTTCCGTATCTCAATTGGAATATCTTCTTCCACCATTATCTTTCCACGCACCGCATCATCGATATCATGATGAATATAGGCGATTTTATCGGAAAAACGGACGATTTTGCCTTCCAATGTATGCGGCATCGTACTGGTCTGATGATTTAAAATGCCATCCCGCACTTCCCATGTCAGATTCAGCCCCTGTCCGCCTTTTTCCAATTTCTCTACGATACGCACACTCTGTTTATTATGTTTAAAACCACCGGAGCAAAGTTCATTTAACACCCGCTCTCCGGCATGACCAAATGGCGTATGTCCCAAATCATGCCCTAATGCAATGGCTTCCACCAGATCTTCATTCAGCCGCAGTGCCTTTGCAATGGTTCTGGCATTCTGTGATACCTCTAAGGTATGCGACATACGGGTACGATAATGGTCACCCTTCGGTGTTAAGAACACCTGCGTCTTATTCTTCAGACGGCGGAATGCCTTACAGTGGAGAATACGGTCTCTGTCTCTCTGGTATACGGGACGTATATCACAAGGTGCCTCCGGATAATCCCGTCCTTTGGAATTCTCGCTTAATGCTGCATAAGGGCTTAACATCTCATGCTCCATGCGCTCCATCCGTTCCCGAATTGTCATATCCTTATCTTCTCCCTTCCTGTCACATCACCATTTCATGATGTAAATGCACTGCCATCATCTTTACCATTATGAGGACGTCATTCGACCTCTGCTATTATAATTCTGTGTCCACCTTCAAATTTCCTTTATTTTTTACAAAATTTCATAATATTTTTTCTAATACTTTCCAATGCGCTTCGAAATCGCCCTTGCTACCTTATAAACCGGATTCTCCATCTTCTTTGCCACCTGTTTTAATTCCTGTCGGATGGCAATGGACTGCGGGCAGTGTTTCTCACATTTTCCGCACTGACGGCATTTTGAAGCATTGGTCGGATTTGTCTTTAAAGTGGTACACATAATATATGCCTTCATACCGGAATAAAAGCTGTCGGTATAGCGTGTATTATATGCTGCAAAACAGGTCGGAATATCTACTCCATGAGGGCATGGCATACAGTAGCCGCAGCCGGTACATGGCACTTTCATATGCTGGTTAATTGACTTCTTCACTTTTTCAAAAATTTCCAGTTCTTCTTCTGTCAGTGCATTTGCTGTGGCATCTGATGCTATCCGCACATTTTCTTCTACCTGTGCAATATCATTCATTCCGGAAAGTACCACAGTTACTTCCGGATGATTCCATATCCAGCGGAGTCCCCATTCTGCCGGGGAACGATGTGGTTCTGCGGATGCAAATATGGCTCTGGCATCCTTTGGCAGTGCGTTGACCAGTCTGCCTCCCCGCAGCGGTTCCATGATAATCACCGGAATTCCCTTTGCTGCTGCATATTTTAAGCCTTCTGTTCCTGCCTGGGTATGCTCATCCATATAGTTATACTGTATCTGGCAGAAATCCCAGTCATAAGCATCTATAATCTTCTTAAACTGATTTGCTCCTCCATGGAAAGAAAAACCGATATTTCCAATCTGTCCTGATTGTTTCTTCTCTGCAATCCAGTCCTGTATACCAAGTTCTGTAAGACGCTCCCATGCTGCAATATCATTTAACATATGCATCAGATAATATTCCACATGATCCGTCTGAAGGCGTTCTAACTGCTCCTTAAAATACCGTTCCATATCCCCTTCTGCTTTTATGTAATAATGCGGCAGTTTGGTCGCAATCTTCACTTTATCCCGATAGCCTTTTGCCAAAAATTTTCCCAGACAGGCTTCACTTCCACCGTAAGTATATGCGGTATCAAAATAATTGACCCCGGCTTCCACTGCTGCTGCCATCTCCCGCTCTGCCTTTTCCTGGTCGATTGTGGTTCCCTTCTTTGAATAACGCAGGCAGCCGTAGCCTAAGATGGACAGCTGGTCTTTGTTTCCCGGATTTTCTCTATATTGCATGTTTATTCTCCCTTGCACTTGTTGTTATGGCTGCTGTGAAATGGAAAATGATAATAAGGATATCTTACCACTGCTTTGACGGGATGCGCCTTTTGTTCACCTATAGCGAATACCACTCCGGCTGCAAGGGGCTCTAATAATTTTAGGACAATTCTTTTATATATGGCAAACGGTGCAAAGTCACATCCATGTTCCTCTGCACCTCGCTGGTACGTCCCTGTACCAGCGTTGCCTGGTATTACCAAAATTCTAAGAGCCCCTAGCAGCCTGCGCAAATGTATTCGTCTACAGGCGAACAGAAGACTGCATCCTGACAAGCATTAAGAAAACAGACATCCCTATTTATCATTTCTCCAGTTCGCAGTTACCGATTCTGCATAAGTTGCCGGGTGATGATATTTTCATACCACCACCCGGCACATATACTGTCATTATAAAGCTATCGGGAAAGTTTTGCAAGAATCACTCCCGCTCCTTTAACATTTTAAATCCATCGGTCATGTCATAGGATGTAATGTTATCATTAATCCAGAGGTAAAATACATTGCCACTATACATTCCACGGACATTCTCGTAATTTGCTCCGTTAATACCCGGAATTTCTGCCTGTTTCTTAAAGGCTCCGTTTTCATAGGAATATATCTGATAGGTCTGTTTTATTCCGCTGCCGCTATAATCCTCACAAACCAGACCGATTAAATTCTTATCCTTTGAAATGATGACACACTTATAATCATATAATGCTTCGCTATAATCTACATCCTTTAATACCAGCTTTGCCTCTTCGGTTACTTCTCCCGGATTTTCTATATTAAACATGGAAATCTTAATGTTTTCTATATTTCCGGTCTTCTCATCAGATTCGTAGCCGATTCCCAGTAAGTGTGTATCATCCCAGAAATGCAGATATTCGGAGAAGCCGGTCACCTTGAGTTCGCCGATAATTTCCGGTTTTGCCGGGTCTGATAAATCCACGGTAAACAGCGGGTCGGTATTCCGGTAGGTTACAAAGTAACCAGTGTTTCCCATAAAACGGGCAGCATAGATTTCTTCTCCCGGTGCAATGCCCGTCAACTGTCCGGTTAATTTCAAGTTCTCATCCAGAATATAAAGTGCATTCACCTCATCCTCTGTACTATAATCGGTGGTCAATACCCTGAGATATCCATCACTGGCATTGATTGCAAAGGTATCTCTGACATAACCCCTTACTGCCGTTGCCGCCACACCACTGATTCTGCCCTCATCCAGTGCAAATTTTGCAATATTGGTAATCATTGCTCCATCATAATCTTCCTCATATAAATACAGGGCATCTTTGCTGATATAAGTCTGGGCATATCCAGAGATTACAAGCTTACTGTCCAGCACTTTATCCGGCTTATTTACATCCAGTGAAGAAACCAGTATACCACTTTCTCCTGATGACTCCGGCAGATAAATTTCACCGGCGGCAACCTTTTCTCCATTTACCTTCGGAATCACTGAGGTATATTCCTTTTCTACATATCCCACCACATCGGATGTCATATGATACTGTGTAAAAAGATAGACTACATCTCCGATTTTCCGGGAAGTATTATAATAACCATCCTGGATTAATCTTCCTTCAAATTCCGGATTCCTGCGGTCTACGATACTGTATACCTGAATCTGTGTGGTGCTTTTTCCATTCATTTTATAGCAGAATGCACTGTCTTCAGAAGCATCTGATACAGCAATTTCTTCATCTGAGCTTTCTTTATCTGAGTTTTCCTTATCAGAGCCAGCTTTGCTGCTTTCGCCCAAGGATGTCTCATAGCCCTGCACAACCAGAATCAGCTGGTCTCCATCCACATAAATTTCCATCACCCGGTCTGCTGCGCCACAGTCTTTCGGGAGAAATCGTGTTACTTCTTCTAATTTTCCATCCCGGATATCCGTTATAACAATGTATTTATCCTCTACCGTATAAATGTAACTGCCATCAATTTTAGCAATATCACTCTCGTCTACACCTTCCATCTGCAGATTTGTCGTAGAATAATCTTTTCCGCCTTCCTTGCTGCTCTCCGGCAAATCGGCATCGGCACTTCCGTACTTAGCTTCATCACTGTAGTAATATTCGTCACTGCCGGAATTCATTGCTCCCGATGCAACTTCGCTTGTCTCCGCACTTGTTTCCAGATCTTCTATCCAATTCTGCTGATACCCCTTAAGAAGGGTCTGATATACCTCCTTATAATCCGATGCAGGATGATACATTGTTCCAAGAGCTGCCACATCCACATACCCTGTTTCATCTGCTTCTCCCACAGTCTGCTGCGTATCTGTCATTGCTACGGAATCCGTCTGCCCTGTACCGGAATTCTTATCGAAACGGGTCACTGTTATATAAATTCCGCTGCATACTACCAGTGCCAGCACTGCCACCATACTTCCAAGTCTGCGCCATGGAATTATTTTCTTCGATTTTTTCGGTTCCAAGTGCTGATTTTCCTGCTGCTGTTTTGCTTTCTGTTCCTGTAATTGTTTTTCTATCTGTTCCGGTTTCAGAGTCTCTGGTATCTCTATCTCTTCCGCCGCTTTTCTTAACTGGGTTAAAATCTCCTGTTCATTCATACCGGCACCTCCATCTCATCTGAATTTTCTGTTGTTTTTCAGACTTTTTGCATATCTTCCGTTTCTCACTTCCAATATTTCTCCACCATTTTCTTTATTCCCCGGCTCTCTTTTGAGCGGACGGTATTTTCGTTAAGGACTAACAGTTTTCCGATTTCCTTGCTGCTATACCCACAGAATAAATGCATGGCGATAATCATTCGTTCCTCGGAAGGCAGCTCAAAGAACAGGCTCCGGACTGCTGCATGCTCATCCATTCCGGATTTTCCCAGATGCTCTAAAAGCTCCGGTGTCAGCTCTTCCGGACGGGTCGCATACTCTTTTAATTTACGTTTGCACTTATTACTTAAAATACGGAATATCCACGCCCGGAACGCTTCTGTCTTTCGAAGCTCCCCGATTTGTGCAAATGCATCTGTCACGGTATCGCTGACCACATCCTGTGCATCCTGCGGATGCTTCAGCACATATAACGCAAAGCGATACAAGTCCTGATAAACGCCTTCATATAATTGTGCAAATGCACCAGTATCCCCACTTTGTGCCCTGCGCACCAGCTGCAGTTCCTGCTCCATATGCTCACCCTATACCTTCCTATGTCCTTTCCTTTGACCGGTCTCATATATATAGTGTCGCTGAATTCCATTCTGTTGCATATATTTTTAAATTTTTAAAAATAGCAGTACTCTTCACCGAATACAGATGCTGTCTAAGTGCTGTAAAGGGCACTAAGAATTTCGAAAAATCATTTTTATATCCGGCAACCGGTGCAAAGTCACATCCATGTTCCTATGCACCTTGCCGGCACATCCTTGTGCCGGCATTGCCTAATATCTAACGAAATTCCAAGTGCCCTTAACAGCCCTTAAAATGCATCTGCACTTCGGCGAACACTCCTGCTATTCTTCAAAATTCAAAAAAACATATTTATAACTGGCTGATTACCAGCACATCATTTTCACGAATCACAGTATTTCCGTTCGGTATCACAACCTTCTCATTCCGCTTTAGAACAAGAACCAGCTTCTCTTCTCCCAGTTTTATTCTGGATAATGGCTTTCCAATCCACTTGCTGTCTTTTTCGATTGGGATTTCTGTCAGACAGATGCCAAGATTTTCTTCCGGAGATAAGGCACTTAAGACAATCTTGTCTCCGGCAAGCACTACCGTGTTGCCATTTGGAATGATACGCTCCTCGCCTCTTAGAATCAGCACCAGTAATAAATCCGGCAGGGAAGCAAGGTCTTTTATCTTGCGGTTCTCCCATGGATGTCCTGCCTTGATGCTGATTTTAACAAACTCCACCGGCATTTCATCGGAGTAGTCACTGAAGGTCTTCATGACGTTGCCATTTTCGTCTATCATGTCAAGCTTCTTCGCCACCAGTCCAAGCAGTGTACCCTGAATACTGATAGAGAACAGGACAATGAAAATAACTATGTGGAACAAATCATTTTTCGTATATGCCGGGCTTACTGTTGCCATAATTGCAAATACTATGGATGCCGCTCCACGAAGCCCCGCCCAGGACACCAGAAGCTGCTGCTTTACCGGGCAGCGGAATGGCATCAAGATAGCAAATACAGAAACCGGCCTTGCCACAAATGTTAAAAATACCGCAATTGCCAGTGCAATCGGCAGTATCTTCGGCAGCTGGGATGGATATGCCAGCAGACCAAGCAGGAAGAAAATCAGCATCTGCATCAATCCGGTGATTCCGTCAAAGAAATGCACCAGTGATTTTTTGTGATGAAGGGGAGTGTTGCCAAGGATAATTCCGGCAATGTATGCTGCCAGATAACCATTTCCATTTATCATGGATGCTCCGGCGTAGGATACCAGTGCCATACTGAATACAAATATCGTATCAAATCCATCCGTTGCAAAATTCACTTTTTTTAAAATGAATGCTGCTGCCAGTGCCACAACTACCCCCACTAATATGCCAAAAATAATCTGCGAGAATATCATGACAACCAGCGAAGAACCACTTAATTCTCCGCTCATTATTGTTAATATAATTACGGTCAGCATATAAGAACATGGGTCATTACTACCACTTTCCACCTCCAACATGGATGCAGTATTGTTCTTAAGATTCAGCCGTCTGGAACGAAGGATTGAAAAGACCGATGCCGCATCCGTAGAACTGATTACAGAGCCAATCAGCATACTTTCCCAGAAATCCATTTTCAATATAAAATGACAGAATGCTCCGGTTGTTACTGCGGTCAGTATCACACCCACTGTTGATAATAATACTGCTTTACCAGCCACCGGCTTTGCCTGTTTCCAGTTGGTTCCAAATCCACCGTAAAACATGATAAAGATTAAGGACACCGTACAAATCTGTTCGGCAATCGTAAAATTATCAAAAGGAATCTTTAAAATTCCATCTGTTCCAAACATCATGCCAAGAAGAATATATGCCAACAGCATTGGAATTCCCAGTTTGTTGGACATTTTATTCAATGACAGGCACAATAAAATCACTGCTGCTACCAGTAAAATATAGCTTGTCATAAATACCTCTCTTTCCTGTTTTTATTTACCTGTTGCTCTTACGTCTTCTTCTATCCCCTTTTCTTTTATTACCTCTACCTATTCCTTCTTTTCTTCTGCCTCCATGATACTTCCTGCCTTTACCAGTCCTCTCTGCAGTGCATCCCTTGCATTCTTCCAAGGCTGCTCCTTATAACGGTAATCATTCTTACAGATGAACCATTCTAAATCATCCCGCACCCTCTCATATCCGTTAATAAAAGTCTCATTTAAAGTCATCAGAAATTCATTCAGGTATTTCTTACCCATATATTCCGGGGCACCGGAAAACAGAACTTTATAATGATTTACACAAAAGCCTTTGGATGCTGCAAACTGTTTGCGGAAGTCCTCTTCTTTTTCATATAAATAGTAAATGGTATTGATATAATTTGTAAAGCTGTGATTAATGTAATCACACACAAAGCACTTTTTCTCTTTTTCTTCCACAAAGGTAATCACCGGATGGACCGTCTGGCTCTTTTTCCTGAAAAGTACAGCTGCCTGAGGCAGTGGTGCTTTCATTGCTTTTTTTAACTCCTTAGCTGTCTTATCCATATGGGTCTTTAACATCATGGCAAGTCCTAATTTATTCGGATATTCATATAACATTTCCAAATGCTTCTGACAGAAGCCCTGTTCATCGCTCTGCTCCCGGATATCTCCCTCCATATAACTTGCACCCGGTCCAATGGTATAATTGATAGCATTTTCTTCTAATTTCTGATACATTCTGCAGACCGGACATTCGCTTTCCTCTGCAAATGCATCCTGTATTGGTATCGTATAAATCTCTGTTTTCATTTTAATCTCCTTAAAGATACACAAAAGGGTATTCCATATGCACTCCTTCGGCCTGTGGAATACCCTTCTCTTTGCAATTGTATACCGTTTATTACATCATGTTTTTCTCTACTTCTTCTTTCATGGAAGAAACATTAAACTTACGGATATTTTCATCCAGTTCTGCTACTACAGAAGTAATTCTGGCAGTTGCATTCTTACATTCTTCTACCAAAGCTTCAAACTCATTCATTGCCTCAGATGTATCTCTGGCACTTGTTGTATTTGTCTCTGCTGCTGCAGCAAGCGAATCCATTTTCTCTTCAATGGCACTCTTATGTTCATTCAAGCCACCGACTTCTGAATTGATTCCCTGAATAGAAGTGCTGACACTTTCAATTTCATGATTCAAGGCAGTAAAGATTGTCTCTGTCTCGCGAATCTTTGCATTCTGCTGTTCAAATGCTTCTGATACTTTTCCGGTAATGTCTACACTGACATTAGAATTATCAATCAGTTCATTAACAATTTTATTAATCTGCTCTGAAGACTCTCTGGACTGGTCTGCCAAGGTACGGATTTCTTCTGCAACTACGGCAAATCCTTTTCCCTGTTCTCCTGCCCGCGCAGCTTCAATACTTGCATTTAAAGCAAGCAGATTTGTCTGGCTTGCAATTCCTGCAATAATCTCTGTTGCAGTACGAATCTGTAAGGCAGACTGATTGGTTCTGTCTGTCTGGCTCTGCACTTCATCAATAGACTGCCTGTTCTGTCTGCTGATTTCCACCAGCTGCTGCATAATCACCTCTGCTGATTCATTGCAGTCTTTCATTTTTAATGCACTGTCCGAAAGAAGTGTAATATTGCTGGCAATTACTTCAATGGCATTGCCGATTTCTGCTACTTTCTGCTGTACATGCTGTGTTTTCTCTGCCTGTGAAACGGTATTATCTGTAATGGAAGCAACTTCACCGCTCACATGATCCAACGCTTCATTCATAGTGTCAAAGGACTGGCTGAATGTCGTAGACAGTTCGCTTAATTCCCTGCTGGCTCTACGGATTCCGGTTACAATCTGTGCAAAGTTTCTTACCATATCATTGGCAGAGCCTAACAATTTGCTGATTTCATCATTTTTTTCATTATGTTTTGGTTCTTCTAACTGAAGGCTTCCATCCGCAATCTTATCCATACTTCCAATTACAGCTTTCAGTTTTCCGGCAATTGCTACTGCAAGCCACAGGGAACCTGCCACAAATACCGCTAAAACCACAATTAAAATAATCGTTCCCACACCTGCATTTAATGCTGTATTCTGTACCAGATGCATTATGATAATTCCGGCAAGTCCAACCAGAAGAATCGGGAGTGAAATTACTGCAATTAATCCAAGTGCCAGTTTCTTTCCTATATTACTTTTTTCTGAAGATTTACGTTTTTCTGCCATTACTGCACTTCCTCCTTATAGCTCTTATCTCTTATTCTTATTCTTATGTATTATCTTTTTATCCGGTTATCTTTAAATAAGCTGCGGAAAATGCCGGCATATCAAGACCACCCTGAAATGCTGCTTTTTCTCCGGTCAGCAGGTCAACTGCTTCTGCTGCTCCTGCATCAAAGGATGCATGGAAGGGATTCTCTTCCAGATTGATTGCTACAAGAATCCGCTCACCTTCAAAGCTTCTCTCAAATACAATCTGCCGGTTTGTTAAGAATACCTTTCGGTAGTTGCCATAGCAAAGTGCTTTTTCCGATTTATGAACCTTCGCCAGTCTGGAAATATAATCGGTAAGTTCATTCCATTCCGGTGCTTCAAAAGAAGGACGGAGTGCTTCATCCCCGCCATTTTCCTTCTTTCCCTCTGCTGCCCATTCACCGCCATAATAGACACATGGAATGCCAGGAATTGCAAACAGCATTGCATATACCAGTGGAAGATGTTCTTTTTCCTTTAAAGTGCTTGCCAGACGGTTCACATCATGGTTATCCAGAAAATTTAATAAATGTTTGCCCTGATACATTCCACAGAAATGCTGCTCCAGGGTATAATTGATTTCAAAGAGGTTGCGGTCATTAAAGCTGGACCACATTCCCTTATATGCCTGATAATTTGTTACACTGTGCAGCATATTCTGTTCATCCAGAAGACGGTTATAATCACCATGAATCATCTCGCCCAGGAGATAAAAATCATCCTTTTTCGAATCTACGAACTGACGTAATCTTCTTACAAAATCCATATCCAGACTGTATGCAACATCCAGACGCAGTCCGTCAATATCAAATTCTTTTATCCATCCCTCTACTGCTGAAAAGATATGCCGGATTACTTCTTCATTCCGCAAATTCAGCTTTACCAGCTCATTATGTCCTTCCCAGCCTTCATAGGAAAGTCCGTCGTTATAATTATTATTCCAGCCAAAATTCACATTTGTGAACCAGTCCTTATATGGAGAATTCTCTCTGTTTTTCAGTAAATCCTGAAATGCAAAGAAGCCTCTTCCCACATGGTTAAACACTCCGTCCAACACTACTTTGATATTGTTGTCATGTAATTTTCCACATACTTCTTTAAAGTCCTCATTGGTTCCAAGTCTTACATCTAACTTTGTATAATCCCTGGTATCATAACCGTGACGGTCTGATTCAAAAACCGGACAGAAATATATTGCATCCACTCCAAGCTTTACCATATGCGGAATCCAATCTTCCACTTTCTTTATCCGATGAGCCAGAACACCATCATTTTCTGTTGGTGCTCCGCAAAATCCCAATGTTGAAATCTGATAAAATACACTGTCATATGACCACATAAAAACTGTTCCTCCTGTCTGTCCATCATGTGCTGTGGTTTTCCCGCTACCTGCGTAAATAAAAGAGGACGGTTCCTTTTGCGGGAACCATCCTCCTAACTTCTTCCCTCTACCTTCGCCCATGTTGTTTCAATTACGCTTATTATAACATAACTTTATAGCATAAGGGAATTTTTTTCTTGCATTTTTCCTAATTTTTTTTGATTTTCATAACGTTATTTTGTTATTTTTCAACACCGGTA
This sequence comes from Roseburia sp. AF22-2LB, assembly GCF_003461125.1. Lineage (NCBI taxonomy): Bacteria > Bacillati > Bacillota > Clostridia > Lachnospirales > Lachnospiraceae > Roseburia > Roseburia sp. AF22-2LB. The sequence goes on along the minus strand of NZ_QTWM01000004.1, from coordinate 173,977 downwards.
AGCTGATATCCTGCTTTTTCAATCACTTCTGCAAATGCTGCATCCGGAATCTCTTTGTCCATGGTTACTTCAGCACTCTTTGTCTCAAGGCTGACAGCTGCCTGTACTCCTTCCATGGCATTTAATGCTTCTTCCACATGTTTCTTGCAATGTTCACACATCATTCCTTCAATTTTAAGTGTTTCTTTCATTTTATTATCCTCCTTATCATTTTCATTATTATCTGTCACTTTTTCTGTTGTCTGTTCTGTCTGACTTCCTGTTGCTTTTTCCGCTATCTGTTCTGCCACATTTCCTGCCGTCTGCTCTAATCGCTGCGGCTTAAAAAGCTTTAACCGGAGAGCATTGCAAACAACACAGACGCTGCTTAAACTCATGGCGGCTGCACCGAACATCGGATTTAATTTAATATGAAATGCCGGGTATAAAACGCCTGCTGCCAGTGGAATTCCAATGCTGTTATAGAAGAATGCCCAGAACAGGTTCTCCTTGATATTGCGGATAACCGCTTTGCTTAACCGGATGGCTGTTACGGCATCCATCAGATCATTCCGCATCAGTACCGCATCTGCACTTTCGATTGCCACATCTGTTCCTGCTCCAATGGCAATTCCTACATCAGCTCTTGCCAGTGCCGGTGCATCATTGATTCCGTCTCCAATCATGGCAACCTTATGTCCCTGCTGCTGCAGTTTGGCAATATGCCGTTCCTTATCCTCCGGCAATACTTCTGCAATTACTTTTGGAATTCCAAGCTTCTTACGAATAGCTTCGGCGGTACGTTTATGGTCTCCGGTCAGCATTACTACCTCAATGTGCATCTTACGGAATGCTTCAATAGCATAGCGGCTGGTTTTCTTTTCCACATCTGCTGCTGCAATGATACCCAGAAGGCTGTTGTTTTTCGCAAAGATTAATGGAGTCTTTCCTTCTTCTGCCAGCTTGTCCAGAGTATCTCCAAGGTCATCCAATGACACTCCCTTTTCTTTCATAAAGGCTTCGTTTCCCGCATAATAAGATGCATTTTCGTCTTCTGCCTCAATTCCTCTGCCCAGAATTGTCTTAAAATTCTTCATGGCAAGGGGCATAATCTCCTGCTCCTTCGCATACTGCAGAATTGCCTGTGCCAGTGGATGCCCGCTTCCCTGCTCAACGCCTGCTGCAATTGCCACAAATTCTTTTTCGTTTAATTCTGTGGTTCCAACACTCACATCTGTAACCCTTGGCTTACCTTCTGTTATGGTTCCGGTCTTATCCATAACTACAGTATCGATACTGTGCGCCGTTTCCAGCGCTTCGCCAGACTTAATCAGGATTCCGTTTTCTGCACCTTTTCCGGTTCCTACCATAATAGCTACCGGTGTTGCAAGTCCAAGGGCACACGGACAGGAAATAACCAGCACTGCGATTCCAATAGAAAGTGCAAATTCAAAGGTTGCCCCACTGATGAGCCAGATGATTGCAGCAATTAGGGCAATTGTAATAACCACCGGCACAAATACTCCTGCAATCTTATCTGCCATCTTGGCAATCGGTGCTTTACTGGATCCAGCTTCTTCCACCAGATGAATAATCTGGCTGATGGTGGTATCTTCCCCGACCTTGGATGCACGGATTTTCAAGAAGCCATTCTGGTTAATGGTTGCGGAAATTGCAATATCCCCCACTTCCTTATATACCGGAATGCTCTCCCCGGTAATGGCAGATTCATCGAGGCTTGACTGTCCCTCTTCAATTACTCCGTCCACCGGAACGGTTTCACCGGGACGAACCAGCACCAAATCACCTTTTACCAGTTCCTCTGCCGGAACCGTAACTTCTTTGCCATCTCTTAAGACCTTTGCCTGCTTCGGAGCCAAGTCCATCAGCTTCTCAATAGCTTCACTGGTCTTTCCTTTGGAACGGCTCTCTAAATATTTTCCAACTGTAATCAATGTCAGAATCATTCCTGCAGACTCAAAATAAATATCCATGCTGTACCGGCTTACCAGTGCCATATCCTGATGTCCCAGGCCATAACCAATCCGGAAAATGGCAAATACACCATAGATAACGGAAGCCGATGCCCCAAGTGCAATCAGCGAATCCATATTCGGGCTTCTGTGTACAAAAAGATTCTTAAATCCTACAATAAAATATTTCCGGTTCAGATACATAATCGGAAGCAGCAATAAAAACTGGGAAAAGGAAAATGCCAGAGCATTCTCATCTCCGTGAAATGCAGCCTTGATAAATCCCGGTACCGGAATTCCAAACCATTCATAAAACATATGGTGCATGGAAATATACATCATCGGAATCAGAAAAATAACAGACCAGATCAGACGGATTTTCATCTCATGCATTTCCTGCTCTGCCTTATTTATCTTTTTCCCTTTGCCTGTACGTTTCTCATTTCCGGCATTTGCCAGTGCAGCACCATAACCTGCCTTCTCTACTTCTGATACAATGATATCTTCATTGACCTTATTCTCGTCATAGGACACCTGCATACTGTTGGTCAGCAGATTTACGGATACATTTTCCACTCCGTCAATCTTTGACACACACTTTTCCACACGGGAAGAGCATGCAGAACACGTCATACCTGTGACTTCATAACGTTCCTGTTTCACACTTTTGTCCTCCTCTATTTCATCAGTTTCTGAAGGGTCGCACAAAGCTCATCCACCGCTTCTTCCTTTCCGGCACGGATGTCTTCCACCACACAGGATTTGATATGCTCCGCTAACAACACTTTATTAAAGGAGTTCAGTGCAGAATTAATTGCAGACACCTGCGTTAAAATATCCACACAGTAGCGGTCTTCTTCCAACATTTTCTTTACACCCCGCACCTGTCCTTCAATCCGGTTCAAGCGTTTTAATAAATCCTGATATTCTGCTTCCTGTCTGTGCTTCTTCCGTCCACAGCAGGATGGGCACATCTCTTTTTCTTCTGCCATAGTCAGGCTCCCTTCTATCTTCACATTCCAATACACATTTCCCGATAGTCATATACCCCCTACCGGTATGCTTATATTATACCCCCATAGGGTATTTGTCAATCATTTTTCCATTGAATGTTCCAATTCATATTCAAGCCATCCTCTTCCGCTCTATGATATTATCTTGACTTTTCCTATGATTTATGCTATTTTCATAACGCTAAAACTGGTGTGGATTTTTCTAGTCTGACTACTTTTCGCCACACAATTATCCTTGTGATAATTGTGTGGCGTTTTTTACTTTACAGGAAATTGCTTTCCTGTAAAGTAAAAAACGCTCCGCGAGGATGCACACTGCGGCGTATAAGGTAGATGTCGCAAGCGACCGCCGCAGGTGCGAGAATGCGCCAAGGCACATTCTTTGTTCTTTCTCACACTTTGGATTAGTGAGAAAAAAGAAAAAAGGAGTAATTATTATGAATGAAGATTTTATGAAAGAAAAACCGATTTTGCCACTGCTGACTACCATGGCACTTCCTATGGTTATCTCCATGCTGGTAAATTCTCTTTATAATATTATAGACAGTCTGTTTGTGGCCAAAATCAGTGAAGATGCCATGACTGCCCTTTCCCTGGTCTATCCGGTGCAGAATTTTATCAATGCTGTGGCAATTGGATTTGGTGTCGGAATTAATGCTTTAATTTCTTTTCACCTTGGTGCAAAAGAAGGGGAAAAAGCCAATATTGCTGCAACCCATGGGTTCTTCTTTTCTATTTTGCATGGTGTCATTTTAACGATTGGAAGCATTGCCCTGATTCCTACGTTTTTAAGCCGCTTTACCACCGACAGTAATGTTCTTAAGTCAGGTGTAGAATATGCAAATATTGTATTTGTATTCAGTATCATTATTATGATGAATTTAACCTTTGAAAAAGTCTTTCAGTCTGTCGGCAGAATGAATGTCTCCATGATTGGACTGATGCTAGGATGTATTGCCAATATCATTTTAGACCCGCTTTTAATTTTCGGAATTGGCATCTTCCCGAAAATGGGAATGCGCGGAGCTGCCCTTGCCACCGGTATCGGACAGCTGCTGACTCTTATTTTTTATCTCTTTGCCTATTTTCTGCGCCCAATCAGTGTACGGATTAGCAGAAAATATCTTATCCTGGATAAACATCTTGATTTGAAATTATATGGTATCGGCATTCCAGCCATCTTAAATCTGGCTCTGCCGTCCTTACTGATCTCATTTTTAAACGGACTCCTTGCCGCATATGACCAGTGTTATGTGGTAGTCGTCGGAATCTATTACAAGCTGCAGACCTTCCTCTACCTTCCTGCCAATGGAATTATCCAGGGGATGCGTCCGCTGGTGGGCTTCAATTACGGTGCCGGTGAAATAAAGCGTGTGAAGAAAATCTATCATCTTACCCTCTGTATGAATGGTGTCATTATGCTCCTTGGTATGATTATCTGCTTTACTGCATCACCTTACCTTATCGGAATGTTTACAGACAATGCCACCACAATTTCCGTGGGAAGCAATGCCCTTCGGATTATCTGCTGTGGTTTCCTGATTTCCACCGTATCCATTACTGCCTCCGGTGCTTTGGAAGGGCTTTCAAAGGGCGGACAGTCCTTAATTATTTCACTGCTCCGTTATATCCTTTTTATCATTCCGCTTGCTTTTGTTCTCTGCAAAGCCTTTGGTCCACAGTGCGTATTCCATGCCTTCTGGATTACGGAAATTCTCACTGCCGCAATTGCAGCCCTGCTGATGAAATCAAGCCTCCGGCTTCCGGGCACACAGGCATAAAATACATTAGAGAAAGCTGCCAGCAAAATTTTGCTGACAGCTTTCTCTATGCTATTTCTTATACATATATAATTGTTACGCCGGAAAAATTACATTCTCCAGTAAGTATCACACTGTGCACACCATCCGGTACATTCCGATTTTTCTCTTCCACTGCACCAAATGCTGCATGGACTTTATTTATCATTGCCCAGCTCTTTGGAATATAAAGCTCTACTCCGGAAAAGGATGCATCCAGATAAATCGTTGCCTGTGGCTGCTGCATCATCGCATTATCAAAATACACTTTCATGCTGCCAAAGCTGCAGTCCAAGGAAGCAGACTGGAAATCATCCGTATTCACATATTTGATGGATGCGCCAAAGGAGGTATCGAAAGAAATCCGGTTACCATCCTCTTCATCTATAATGGTCTCATAGTCCGTATCTTTTTTCTTTTTCCAACATTTTGTGGTATTCTTCTTAAAAATGATACCGAAGCCGATGGATAAAAGCAGTGCCGCTCCAAGTATCGGCCATGGTGTAATCGCCTGTATGCCAAGCTGTTCATCATAAATAATTCCAAGAAATGCCAATGAAAAAAAGATTCCGGTAAATCGAAGCTTTATCAGGCTGCTTAATAAAATACAACCGAAAAATATTGTTCCGATTACCGTCCAGAAGCCAATGCCTTCCACCAGTCCCAGTTTGCTTACAATCAGGAATACCGCTCCAAAAATCAGAAACAGTCCCCAGAAGATTCTCTCTTTTTTCATTTTCTTATCCTCTTTTCTTCCAGTTTACATTTTAATGGTTTGTAGTAATATCTTGATACATATACCTGTTTATGGCTTCCCATAAATTCCACCACACTTGATGCCGTAAGATTTCTTGTAATGGAGTAAATCCGGTTGGTATTTAAAATCGTGGATTTGGAAACCCTCATAAAATGTCCCGGCAACAGTTCTTCCAGCTCATACAGTTTATATCTGGTCTGATACATCTTATCTGTTGTATGCACCCATACCTCTTTGGTCTCTGTCTCAAAAAACAGGATTTCATCCAAAGACAGATAGTATTCCGTATCTTCCTTATAACAGATTAACTGCTGTTTTCCGGTAAGCACCTGTGACACGGCTTCCTGTATTTTCCTTACATTTTCATCTAAGGATCTGCAGCGAATCAGCACTTCATCCTCTATTAAGTTTTCGTCTAATTCAATCCGTATCTTCATTGTCGTTCCTTCCTATGTCACTCATTATACACAAACACATTTTTCTGTAAATGCCTTTGGAATAAGTGGTAAGAAATACGAACCAAGTGGTAATTATTTCCGTTCTTTTTCTTCTTTCAGACGCTTCTCAATTGCTTCTACCACCGTACGAAGCACTTTAATTCTGGCATAATACTTGCAGTCTGCCTCTACTAAAATCCATGGTGCATAAGTGGTAGAGGTACGAATCAGCATTTCATCCACTGCCTTTTCATAAGCATCCCATTTCTCACGGTTGCGCCAGTCCTCATCGGTAATCTTCCACTGCTTTGCCGGGTTTTCCATACGCTCCTTAAAACGACGCTCCTGCTCATCCTTATCAATGTGCATCCAGAATTTTAAAACAATGGTTCCATGATGCGCCAGCTGCTCTTCCATTTCGTTCATCTCATGGTAAGCACGCTTCCATTCTTCTTCCTGACAGAAGCCTTCGATTCTCTCAACCATAACGCGGCCATACCAGGAACGGTCAAATATTGCTACATGACCATCCTTTGGAAACTGTTTCCAGAAACGCCACAGATAATGATGTGTTTTTTCTGCATCATTGGGTGCTGCCACCGGATTTACCTGATACCCCCTTGGATCCAATGCCTGGGTCAGCCGTTTGATGGCTCCGCCTTTTCCACCGGCATCCCAGCCTTCAAATGCCAGCACCACCGGAATCCGGTATTTATAAAGTTCATTATGAAGCTCGGAAAGTCTTGCCTGAAGACGTGCAAGTTCTTTTTTGTACTCCTCTTTTTCCATCTTCTTTGAAAGGTCTACTCCTGCCAGTACGGAGCTCTTAAGTACCTGCTCCTTTTGTGATGCGGCTCCTGCTTCCTGCAAAGTATCCTTTTCCTGTTTTATTTCCTGCGCCTTTGTTTTCTCCTGCTCCCTCTTCTCCTGTTCGGCTTTCTTATCTGCGATTGCCTGCTCCAACACAGAAACTACGATTTCCGTCATTTTTGCTGCCGCATATTCCCGGTCGGTGCACTCTAAAATATGCCACGGTGCATATTCAGAATCCGTCTTTTCCAGCATTTCTTCATTCATGGCAAGATATTCTTCATAATGCTTATTTCTCGCCAAATCGTCCTTTGTTACCCGCCATGCAGTCTTCTTATCTTCCAGAAGCTTATCAAAACGCTTCTTCTGCTCCTTCTTTGACACATCTGCGAACAGCTTAATAATTACCATGCCATCATCCGTCAGCTGTTTTTCAAAGGAACAGATTTCTCCGAACGCATAATCAAGCTGCTCCTTTGTGGTCACACCGTCAAAGCGGTCCACCAACACTCTCCGGTACCAGCTTCTGTCAAAAATTGCAATTCTTCCCTGGGATGGAATCTTCGTCCAGAAACGCCACAGGAACGGATGCATTTTCTCTTCCTTGGTCTCCACTGCAGTAGCGTATACCGAAAATCCCCTCGGGTCTAAAGGCTCAATGATTTTATTAATCAATGTTCCTTTTCCTGCTGCACCAAATCCCTCAAATACAATCATGACCGGAATCTTCTGTTCCTTACAGGCTCTCTGCAGATAGGACAACTTTGGCTGCAAATCGTCCATCCACTCCTTATATTCCTTTTTCCCCATCTTCCGGTTTAAATCTACCTTCTCTAACATCGCATATCCTCCTTCGCTTATAACTCCACAATACGTTGCATTTTTATATATAGAAATAGTATAATATTTTTCTTGAAGAATATCCAGTCTAATGGGTATAATGAAACAAATATGTGATTGCGAAAAGAAATTATTATTTCAAAAGGCTGTATTCGAAGCACAGTGGCTTTGACATGAAATACCGCAGTTCTAAGCTGCATATTTTTCTTTTTGTGATAGAAAGCAGTCTTTCCAATGTTTGACAAGATGCCGGTACTGTCCGCCGGAGTACGGATGCCTTTTAATGGCTGTTAGGGGCACTTGGAATTTCGTCCGGCACCCGGCAACGCTGGCACAGGGACGTGCCAGCGAGGCACATATGAACATGGATGTGAATTTGTGCCGGTTGCCGGACCTGACAAAATATGTCTCGAAATTCTTAGTGCCCCTTGCAGTTATTATGTGGCATCCGCACCTGGCGGACAGTGACGGCATCCGGTCAAAGCAACGGAAAGACAGTTTACCATTAAGAAAAATATGCAGCTAAGAATTGCTGGCATTTCACATCACATAAGCCACCAATTCTTCGAATACAGACCTTTTTCAAATAAAACACCGCTTTTTCGCAATCACCGATATGTATCAATAAAAAGGAGACTCACTATGAAATTTATTTCCTGGAATGTAAATGGCTTACGTGCCTGTGTCAATAAAGGATTTTTAGATTTCTTCCATGAAATCAATGCAGATGCATTCTGTATTCAGGAGACTAAACTGCAGGAAGGACAGATTGACCTTTCCCTTCCGGGCTATTACCAGTACTGGAATTATGCGAAGAAAAAAGGCTATTCCGGCACTGCCATCTTTACCAAAAAGGAACCTCTTTCTGTAAGCTATGGCATTGGCATCCCGGAGCATGATGAAGAAGGACGTGTTATCACATTAGAATATGAAAACTACTATCTCATCACCTGCTACACACCAAACTCCCAGAGCGAACTGGCAAGGCTTTCCTACCGTATGGAATGGGAAGATGCTTTTTTACAGTATTTAAAGGGTTTAGAAGAAAAGAAACCGGTTATTTTCTGCGGTGACCTGAATGTTGCCCACAAAGAAATTGATTTGAAGAATCCGAAAACCAACCGTAAAAATGCCGGATTTACAGATGAAGAACGGGAAAAATTCTCTGTTCTTTTAGAGAATGGTTTTATCGACACCTTCCGTTATTTCTACCCGGAACAGGAAGGCATCTACTCCTGGTGGTCCTACCGTTTCCACGCAAGGGAAAAGAATGCCGGATGGCGTATTGATTATTTCCTGGTTTCCCAGCCCTTAAAAGAGAAGTTAAAGGGAGCTGCCATTCATACGGAAGTCCCTGGTTCCGACCATTGTCCGGTAGAACTGGAGATAGACTGCTAAATTTAAAATGGGTAAAAAGCTTTCCTTCCATCAGCTTTTACCCATTCTTTTTTTCTACAGATACTTCTTTTCAAAGTCCTCAGCACGCATTGGCTTGCCATAATAATAGCCCTGAATATACTGCACCTTCATGCTGCGGAGCTTCTCCACCTGTTCCGTTTCCTCTACCCCCTCTACACAAATCCGTACTCCGATGGTCTCTGCCAGTTCTGATACCATCTTTACAAAGGCCTCTGCATACTCATCTTTTCCAATGTCAATGATAAAGCAGCGGTCTATCTTGATAATGTCAATCGGCAGCTCACGGATATGGTTCAAGGAAGAATAACCTGTTCCAAAATCGTCCAGTGCAACCTTTACTCCAAGGCTCTTGATATCCGAAAGAATCCTCTTCATACGCTTCATATCGTTAATTGCAAGGCTCTCTGTTACTTCAAGGGTAAGGTTTGCCGGATCCATCTTTGTCTCTTCCAACACTTCCCTGACTTTTTCTTTCATATCATTCTGCAATAGCTGTACCACCGAAAGATTTACATTGACATGATACTCCGGATGTCCCATGTCATTCCAGTATTTACAACGGTGGCAGGCTTCTTTCAATGCAAAGCTTCCGATTGGATTGATAAGTCCTAAATATTCTGCCAGTGGAATAAATTCAGACGGGGAAATCATCCCCATTGCCTCGGAATTCCAGCGGATAAGTGCCTCTGCTCCACTACATGGATCTCCCGGTCTGGAAATATCCACAATCGGCTGATAATACACCTCAAATTCCTGGCAGGAATTTGTAGTGGCATAACGCATATTCTTCTCTAAATCAAGCCGCTTAAAGGATGTTGCTTCTACATTCTCATCATAGAATTCTATACGGTTTTTACCGCCTTTTTTTGCTTCGTATAAAGCAATATCTGCTTTTTTGATTAATTCCTGTACATTGTCTCCGTCATCCGGGAAACATACCACCCCCATACTCATGGTACAGTAGTAATCTCCACCTTTTAAGAACCACGGCTTGGAGAAAATATTCCTAATCTCTGTTAAAATCTCATCCAGACGCTGATATTCTTCCTGATTAACAATGATGATAAACTCATCACCACCCATGCGGTAGCAGGTAGAATCCAGTCCGGTCACTCCCTGCAGGCTTCTTGAAATCGTCTGCAGCAGAATATCCCCATACTGATGTCCCAGACCATCATTAATATGCTTAAAGTCATCCAGGTCAATATAGCAGAGTGCTCCCTTGCCACCCTGTTCCCTGGCTCTCTGGATATAGATTTCCACATCATGCTCACAACGCATTCTGTTATAAAGTCCCGTCAGGAAATCATTATTCGCCTGGCGTTCAATCTTCTGCTGATAAAGCTTTTTATCCGTCACATCATAAACCGTCAGCAGCATAACCCTTCTGCCATCCACCCAGTTAATCTGGGTATGATAAATGTCAAAATACCGGTTATCCTCTTTGGAATAATATTCTACAAAATTACCATTTCCATAACGCTTATTACCGGAACGGAAAATCTCATCCTGCTGCTTTTCAAACCGGCCATCTGCAAATAACCTGTGAAACTGCTGGTTCGTATAAAGAATCTTCTCCGAAAGCATATCCCTTACACAGATTCCACAGCCTACATTTTCAAGGATTGCCTCTAAGGATGCATAAGAACTTGCCAGCGAATTCTTTGTAATCCGCTTAATCAAAATACTCTGCACAATCTGTTTTACTTCATTTAAAAATTTAATATCGGAAACATCCCAGATACGGCGTTTCCGCAGTTCAAAGAAGCATAAATACATGGCAGCTTCCCCGTTAATCTCTACCGGCAGGCTGATTGCCGCCTGAATATTCCATTTTTCAAAAAACTGTGCAAATGCGGGCGGCAGTATGGAATCTGCTGAAATCATATAAGGCTTGCCATTGGTAAAAGGAAATTCTGATGTGGAAATGCCCTGGCATTTTGCAATCAATGCATCCTCTTCCTCCAGACAGCATTCACTTATCATATCCGCAGTCTCGCCATCCCGGTTAATACGGAGCAATGCTGCATTACTGATTTTCAGATAATTGCATACATCTGTCAGAATTTCGTCTGCAATTTTGGAAAAGCCATTTTCACTCTCCAGCATTTTCACGATAGAAGTCATGACCTCTGTACGCTGTAATTCTGTCTTAATCTGCTCCTGGCTTTCCCTGTTTTTGGCAAATGCTTCCTGTGCCAGAAGCTCATCCAACTTTGTAGCAAAATACTGTTTGGATATATAGGTTAAAAAATCAAGTGAATTGTAATACTGCTTTGTCGTAGTCTTCTGGATATTCTCCGGAATCTCCTGTTCTGGTGCGGCTATATCAGAAAGCACACCAATGACAATCCAGATTGCTGCAATCTTACCGCCTACACGGATTGCAACACCGTTCATTTTCAAATAATCCTCTTCCAATGGTTCTTCCACTACATCTTCCATCTCAGAGGTAATCAGTCTGTTCAGCAGCACAATATGGCGTGCCATACCGACTTTTTCATGAATATAATTCAGTTCTTCCTTGGAACCATATGCCTTGGTCACAACCCCCTGCATCTGACTTAAGCATACACAATATAAATTATTACAGGCACAGAAACGGTCCTGTAATCCCTGAAGCACTCTTCCGTCGAGTAATTCCGCTCCAAACATTAACTCATTACTCCCCTGCATATCCAACTTCTGCTTCATTTTTGTTACCCCTTTTTACCGACTATAAATAAATAAAAACCTTCTTTTTCCCGTATACAGAACTCGTCTAATAGACGATATTCCATATGTCTCCGCAGCTGTTTCTTTACAAAGCCGCCCTCATTGGAATATAAAATCATATGACCACCATTTTTCAGGAATTTTCCTGCACAATCAAAGAACTGACTGTAAAAGGCATCCTGTTCTTCTCTTGTTTTCTTCCCTCTCAATGGCATATTGGAAATGATTTCATCAAAAAGGTATTTATGTGTAAAATCAAAAAAATCACGATTAATATAATTAATCTGCCTTCCTGCCGCTTTGGCATTCTCTCTTGCCTTTATCACAGCCTCTCCAAAAATATCCAGTCCGTACATATCTCCCGCCGGCACCAGAAGGTCACGTTCTATTAACATGGTACCAACTCCGCAGCACGGATCCAATACCTGTGCACCCTTTTTCAGATAAGGTTCTGCCAGCTTCATAAATAATGCTGCATTTGCCGGATGAATGGATGCTGCAACTGCTTCCTTCCGGTAAGAAAATCTCCGCATTGGAATCGTAAATAATTTACAGGATGGATATAATGTGCCATCCGTATTCTTCGTAAGCCGCAATTCTATTTCATAGCCATCTACCGTATTTAACAGCTGATGTCCGGTTAAATCTTCTAATGTTGCTGCCGCTTTCCGGATAAAGCTGCCTTTTTCTTCCGGTGCAATGCCCCTTACTTCCATGCGGAAGCGAAATGGTGGATTGCCCTCATGCAGCCTGTTTAATAACTCCATAAGATTTGATTTTGCATATGCCTCTGCTACCACTTCCGGTTCTGCAGCAATCCGGTGTCCCCCGGACAACAGCAACAGCATCTCCCGGAAAGTACGAATCTTTATCACATCCCTAAGATGTGTTGTCTTTACTTTTACACCTGCCGGAACCAGCACCGGACGATCTTTTTTTATCTGTTCTGCCGTAATCTCACGATATGCAGGATTGGTTGTCAGAAGCACTTCTACCTCTTCTTCATATCCAGTAAAACGATGCTTCTTATTCTGGTTCAGCCCACCTAACAATTTATCCAGAGCATGCAGTTCTTCCGTTCTGTGCTTCTTTTCGCTTTCTGCCGGAACTTCTGCTAACAATTCCTTGTAACGCTTCCCGAATGCGTCCTGATAAATCTCTATATCAAGTCCATTCATTGCAGTAAGATAAGAACTTTTCACAAAGCGTGTATTCTCCCTCTGGTATGCCTCAAACAGTGCTTTTGCCGCCCCTGATTCATTTGTCTCACCCAGAATAAGTGCTGCATTTTTCCGGATTTTAGCATCTTCGGAACTCAAAAAAGCATACAAAACCGGATGCGTTGCATGGTATTCTTTCCATTCCTTCAATGCATCCTGATTTTTTATGCTTTTCTTTAATTCTATCAGATTTTCACGTATATTCGTCTCTTCGGTCAGTGCCTTACAAATCTCTTCTAACATGTTTTTCCTTCTTACAACCAGTGGACTTTTCGTCTCTCCACTATCAATGATTTAATATTACTTGAAATCAGAAGATTTGGCAAGACTTACTCCTTGTCATTTTTTAGATTTTCCGGGGCAACTCCATTCTTTTCTATATAATCTGCCACATCTACCTTAAACTGCTTCCAGGCATCCTCGTGTTCCACATAATATTTCGGACAGTTTTTTCCGGTTACGTCATAATGACGGATGACATCATCCATGGTCAGATCATATCTGCCACAAAGCCATGCCACCAGATGCACTAATGTCTGGTAGGTGGCATCGTTGAATCTTCCGGTATCGTCCGGGATACAGCATTCGATGGAAATAGTATCACTGTTCCTGTCATTGGATGCATAGGAAATCTCTTTGCATGGGATGCATTGAATCAGTTCACCATCCAGTCCGATGACAAAATGACTGCTGGCATGTGTTTCATGGCTGTCCTTTAAGCCTTCAAAATAATCACGGTTCTGCTGCGCTGTGGTTCCCGGATTTGCAGTATAATGCACCACAATGCCATTTACCTGATCAATTGCAAGTCCCGGTCTGGAATAATCATTTATCGTAAGAAGCTGCACATCATAATCCGGCGGATTTTCTACCACTTTGGTAACGGCTGCCGGCACATCTGCTGCTGCCAAATGTTTTCCCCTTATCCAGCGGAGCAATTTCCCACCTAATACAAATATGAAAATTACTACAAGAACAATTCCTAAAAGCAGCAGCATTCTCTGAATCCGCACCTGCTGCTGTCTTCTTCTGCGCCGGTATTCTGCTGCTGTATGTGGTTTCTCATATGTATATTTTTTTCTTCCTGTTTTTCTCTTTCCTCTTCCGGTCTGTCTCATTTATTTTTATCTGCTCCTATATGCGTTATCTGTTATTTCATTCCTTATCATCATACACCAAATGTTCCTTACATTTTATTAACAAAAACTTAATTTTCTTTTATGGTAATTTTACACAATTTTTTCACATCTTTTTTGTTGACATTTACCAAAGGTAAGTATATAATACTAAATGAACAAAGAGGTTTGTTCAGATAATAAATTGCATAAGGAGGGATTTGTATGTTCTTAGAGCAGGATGCAGTGCTGGGTCTTTCCAGGTTCGTAGCAAAATACGAAGCATATGTAAGAGAGATGAAAGCACAGAAGAAAGAACCTGTTACCATGTTAGCTTATCTGGTAGAAATGGTTCAGTAGACCAGTTGACCAAACGGCGCTTCATAGCCGCCGCTTTCCGTCACTGGTCTTTTTTTTTGTTCTTTTTTTCTCACTCTTTTGGAAATAACAAAACACAAATGGAATGCTGATGATTGCAGTCAGCCCATCTGACAATGCCTGCGCAATCTCCACTCCCGCCAGTCCGATCCATTCCGGTAGAAGGAAAATCAACGGAAGAAATACAATTCCCTGACGGCACGCTGATAGAAATGCCGCCTTCCCCTGCTGCCCGATTCCCTGAAACAGCATATTACTTAAAATTCCTATCGGAATCAGCGGAAGAATCAGGCACTGGCTTCGAAAAGTAAAAATGCCGATTTGTGCTGCCATATCCTCTTTTAAAAAGAAGTTCATGGTCATCGGTGCGAAAAGGAATCCTGCCAGACCGATTCCTGCCGCCGCTATGGTGCTGCTCCATAAAGTAAAAATAAATGCCTGCTTTAACTTTTTTTTATTTTCAGCTCCAAACTGATACCCTGCCACCGGCTGAAAACCCTGACCATATCCGATAAAAAGGCTGAAAAATACCATAAATAACCGTCCGTCTACAGACATTGCTGCTACTGCCGCATCTCCATATCCTACCGCCTGCCGGTTTAACAATACAGCTGCCACGCTGGCAAATCCCTGCCTGCAAAGCGACGGCAGACCATTTTTTATAATGCTACCATAGTCCTTTATTTTAAAAAAATTTTTACTTTGTTTCTTTCCATTCAGTTTCATTCTGCCATGCCAGAAACAGCCTCCCAGTACCATCGCTGCCACTGCCTGTCCGATAAATGCCGCTAATGCGGCTCCTTTTACTCCAAGATTTAAGACAAACAGAAACACCGGTGTCAGTATAATATCAAGAATTCCACCGGTTACCATTCCTGCCATGGATGCTTTCGCCCTGCCTTGTGCCCGAAGAAGCGTACCAAGTACCAGTGTCTCTATGGTAAAGGGTGCCGACAGCAATACAAAGAGGGCATATTCCCTTGCATATGGAAGCAGCTCTGTTGTTGCACCGGAAAGCTTCAGCAAAGGTGTCAAAAAAATCAGACCTGCCCCCAGACTTATAAGTCCAAGCAGCAGCCCTGACATAATTGCCGAAATTGCAATCTGCTCTGCCTGCTCTTTTTCTTTCTTTCCAAGGAGCCTTGAAACAAGGCTTCCCGCTCCCATGCCAACAGTATAGCCCACTGCCTGTATCCATGCCACCAGAGCAAACGTAATTCCGACCGCTCCGGTTGCCCTGCTGCCAAGTCTTGTTACAAAGAAGGTATCCACGATACTGTAAGCAGAAATTACCAGCATACTAAGTACCGTAGGTGCCGCCAGTGACAAAATCACACGATGCACCGGTTCTGTTTCCATCCTCTGTTCCAGGCTCTTATTCTCCATGAGTGCCCTCACTGTCTGATGGAACATATTTATATCCGACTCCGTGCACCGTTATGATATAACGCGGCCGTCTGGGATTCTTTTCAATTTTCTTCCGGATACTCTTAATATAGGAATCTATTGTTCTGTCATAGCCATCAAAGGCATCCTCTAACGCATAAGTAATCAACTGGTTTCTGCTATATACCCGGTGGGGAGATTTCACCATGGTATATAAAATTTTATATTCATTAGGTGTCAGATGAATCTTTTTCCTGCCTCTTCTGATACAATGATTGTCTACTTCTAAGATACAGGCCGCTCCAATTTCAATCTGACTTCCTGCCCGCCTGTCTTCTTCGTATACAATGCGGTAGCCCTCTTCTAAAAGCTGCTGGCAGAGTTCCTGGGGCATCCTTCCTTCTGACTCCTGAATGATAATGGTTCCCTTTGTTCCCATATATCTTCTATCCTTCCTGCTACAATCTTTTCTACTAATTTATACTCTTTTCTATTGTAGTCAGTATCTCCACGGATAAAATTTTTTATTCTCTTTATACAATTCTTCGGATAGAAAGAATCGTCCGGTAGCCTGCATTTGATACTTTAATTCCGGTCTTTGCTGAACTTGCATGCACAATCTGTCCGTTTCCGATATAGATTCCGATATGACCGGAATACCAGATTAAATCTCCCGGCTGTGCCTCTGCCAAAGATGCCACTGCGCTTCCGCAGGCTCCCTGCTCACCGGAGGTTCTTGGCAGATTAATTCCAAAATTCCTATATACACTCTGCACGAAGCCGGAACAATCCGCCCCATTTGTAAGACTGGTTCCACCATATACATATGGATTTCCTACAAACTGCAATCCATAATCTGCAATCTGTCTGCCTAAACCGGCATCAGATGCAGACACCGCTGTTCCGCTGTTTCCGGATGCAGCATTTCCAGATATTGAAGCTTTAGATGTTGCATTCCCTGCTGTTGTATGATTGGTGCTCTGCTTCGCTGCTGCCTTCTTTTGTGCTGCTGCCTGCTGCTCTGCCGCTTTTCTTCTGGCTTCTGCTTCCTGTGCCGCTCTTCTTGCGGCTTCTTCTCTTGCTAACCGTTCTGCTTCTTCCTGAATGGATTCTGCATGGGGATATTCCGTATAGGTTTCTACATAATCTGCTGCTACATAGCCCTCCCCTTCCTCTGCATCAACTTTTAACCAGCCATCCAGTGTCTCTGTTACCGTTAGTATATCGCCTCCCGGTACCAGTCCTAATACGGCAGCATCTGTGGATGCTTCCGTACGCACTTTTAAAGTTGTTGTAGTTACCCGGGCAAGCTGTGTGCCAATTTCTTCCGCAAGTGCTCTTGCTTCTTCTCCCACACAGACATATTCTGCACTGACATATCCGCTGACTGAACCGGAAGTAATATAATACCAACCCTCTTCTGCTGCCTCTATCACACCTACCGTATTACGGTAAAGTTTTCCAAGCACTTCTCCTTCTATAGACGGTTCTTTTCGAATATTCACATAGTTCGGTGCGATTGCAACCGCAAGTTCCGGCTGGTCTGCTGCCGGCATTTCCTCTTCTGCATTTCCAAGTGAAAGTTCTGCCATATCATTTATTTCTGCTTCGCCTGCTGCTTCACCTTCTGCCAGTTCACCAGCTCCTGTCTGTATCTGCTGCAGTGCATACTGTTCAGATAAAATGCGCTGCTCATTCAGTGCCCGGATTACGCCTGCACCGGATGCAGCTGGTGTCTCCATGGCATTGACATTGGTCCATAATGAAGTTGTGGTTGTCAGGATTGCGGCTGCAAGCCATAATTTTTTTACTGTTTTGTATTTCATATCTGTCTCCTTACCTATGTAATCATCAGGTATTGCAGAAGAGATATTCTATTTATTTTTACAAAGTAAGAAATAGCCGGGCAGCCCGGCAAGTACTAAGGCTGTATCATAACTGCAAGGGGCACTAAGAATTTCGGATTGTATTCTTTTTATCCGGCAAGCGGTGCAAATTCACATCCATGTTCATCTGCGCCTCGCCGGTACTTCCATGTACCGGCGTTGCCTGTTCCCATACGAAATTCCAAGTGCCCCTAACAGCCATGAAAATGCCTTCGCACTTTGCCGGACTGTCTGGCTATTGTTCATTTTCTAAAATAAATTCAAATAATTTTCTCTTCTCGCAATTTCCTATGTAATCATTCGCAAGTTGTTACGAACTTGTTACATCTTATTACATAGATATGGAGATAGTGTGGAGATGGAAGGATTACCTTCGTCAAATACAATTTAGTCAAGTACGATTGACTAAATCATACTTGACTAATTTTCATCACACGGAAATACAATTCCGGCATCCGCTCTTGCCCGGGTCAGTATCCGGCTGACCGCAAGGCTGTGGTCGAGCATTTCGTAGCAGGTTGCAGTGTCCTTTGATGCTATCTCATTTACAAAGGAAACAAACTCTGCATACATCCGGTGTGCATCTCCATTTCCATCATAGGATACCTCTCTTCCATCTCGGTAATGGATGGTCACTGCGCCGCAGACATTACACGGGCTGTTCTGGGCAATGTAGCCTTCACTTCCTTCAATGCGATATTCCGGCTGTCCCTGGCAGTCCTTTGCGCCTATTGCAACTGCCTGAAAGCCGGGATAAGATAAAATTGCAACACCGCTGGTGTCAATTCCTTTTTCCGTGTTTGCGGTATAATGCACAGACTGCGGTTCTCCAAACAGGCCTTCTAAATACTGGATATTATATAAGTTTAAATCCATCAAAGCTCCACCTGCCTGCTTTGCATCAAAAACAGGAATGTTTTCTCCATTCTGGAAACGGTCATACTTTCTGGAATATTGGCTGAAATTGCAGACTGCCATTTTGATTTTTCCAATCGTCGGTAACTGCTCTTTGATAAACTGATAGTTCGGCTGATACCTTGTAGTAATGGCTTCAAACAAAAATACTCCCTGCTTCTTTGCAAGGGCACAAAGCTCCTCTGCTTGTCTTTCATTGGCTGTCATGGGTTTTTCTACAATAACATGTTTTCCATGGAGGATAGCTTCTCTTGCCATTTCAAAATGCCAAAGATTTGGCACAGCGATGTAGACGGTATCAATTTCCGAATCCAGAAGTTTTTCATAATCACTTACTGCAAGCTTCATCTGATACTGTTCTTTTAGTTTTTCTGCTTTTGCTTCACTGCGCTTTGTTCCACAAATTCCATAGCAGGAAAGCCCTTTTACCTGTTTTAATACCGGAAGCACTTCTTCTACGATAGTTCCTGTTCCTACGATTCCAAGCTTCATTTCTTTTCTTCCTTTCCACGGATATACGGGTCTCTGTAATAAAATATGACAAGCTGTATACACATCAGGCACCAGATAACCGGCTCACAGATAATTACACCAAAATATTTCAAGATTGGGATAAACAATAGAACAAATGCAATTTTTCCTACCAGCTCTATCATGCTTGAAACCAGTGGCACTACCTTTTTACCAAGTCCCTGTAACACATTTCGAAGTACCAGCAGAATTCCAAGAACCGAATAAAACGGTGTATTCCAGCGGATATATCTGACACCATTTTCAAGAACTACACTTTCGGATGAGCCGGAGAGCAATGCAATCAGGCAAGGTGCGGCAAATGCAACAATAACGGTAATAAATACTGCCCAGCCAACAGACAGTATCATGGCATACCGTACTACCTTAAGGATACGGTCACGCTGGTCTGCTCCCCAGTTCTGGGATACAAAGGTTGCTGTTGCCATTGCCAGTGGCATTAATGGCAACGAACAAAAACTGTTTAATTTTCGTGCTGCTGTATGTCCCGCAATAATCAGATAACCCAGCTGATTGATAGCATATTGCAGGATTACTGTTCCTGTAGATACAATAGCTAACATAAAGCCCATGGAAAGCCCCTGGCCTGTCAGTTCCCGGTAAAGTGGTCCATCTACTTTAAAATGCTCCCGTGCCGGTATTAAAATCTTACATTTTTTCATAATATAAATGGCACATAATA
Source organism: Roseburia sp. AF22-2LB (assembly GCF_003461125.1). Taxonomy (NCBI): domain Bacteria; kingdom Bacillati; phylum Bacillota; class Clostridia; order Lachnospirales; family Lachnospiraceae; genus Roseburia; species Roseburia sp. AF22-2LB. The sequence continues at coordinate 154,122 of NZ_QTWM01000004.1, read as the reverse complement.
CTGCAGAAATTCCCTGTGCTACCACCGTTGCCACTGCTGCACCGCGGATTCCCATCTGAAACTGTGTAATAAAAAGAACATCCAGTACAATATTGATAACGGACGAAATAATCAGAAATGCCAGCGGCATAAAACTGTTTCCAATTGCACGAAGCAATCCGGACAACAGATTATATGCAAACATTACTCCAACACAGATTGTTACAATATAAATATAAGAATAGGATTCCTCAATGATTTCTGATGGTGTATGTAACAAGACCAGAAGCGGACGAAGTCCAATCTGTGCAATCAGCATTACACCAACCGTCACCGCTGCTCCAATTACCAAAGAGCCTGCAACTGCACGCTTTAACAAGTCTTTATCTCCTACACCAAAGCTTCTTGCCACTACCATGCTAAGTCCATTTCCAAACCCCAGTGCAAATCCTACCAGCAGTTCATAAACCGCTGCACATGCACCAATTGCTGCCAGCGATTCATCACCTAGAAAATGGCCTACTATCATGGTATCTGCCGCATTATAGAGCTGCTGAAATAAATTGGAAATAATAAGTGGAATTGCAAATAAAATCAAAGATTTTAAAATATTACCCTCTAATAAATCTGTTTTTGTATGCATCCTTTTAACCTCATCCTTTTCATATCCTTATTTCAACTCCTGCAATACATCATCATATACCTTCTGAAAAGGAAGTCCTCTCTCTCTGCATACCTCCCGTATGGATTCATACTCCGGAGTAATACGCACTTCTCCTTCACCCTCACATATTTTAACCGCCACCTCACCATAGGAGGTCTGCCGCTTTTCTGTCCTTCTTGGCAGAATCGTCCGCACCATTTCTACATAGCGGATTCCAATGGTTGTTGTCTCACGAAATATAATTGCTTCTAATTTTTCCCGGTCTTCTTTCCTGCAGATTACTGTCAACTGATATGCCGGGCGGTTTTTCTTCATATAGACCGGTATATAATGGACATCTCTTGCGCCATTTTCCAGTAAAAGCTCCATGGCATAGCCCAGTGCTTCCCCGGTACAGTCATCGATATTACATTCCAGTTTTAAAATAGAATCACTTTCATAGACCGGTTCTTCTGTTTCCAGCAACAATGCCCGGAGCAGTCCCGGCCGCTTATAGTCCCGCTTTCCGGCGCCCAGTCCGTTTCCCACAATCCGGTAACATTCCGGCAGCTCTCTTGACGTACAGATAGCCGCTGCAATTGCAGCCCCTGTCGGAGTCACATATTCTCCCGGTTCACCGATTTTTCCAAGCAGGATTCCATATTCCATCACTATGTTAGTCACTGCCGGAACCGGAACCGGCAGGATTCCATGCTGACAGCGCACCGTTCCTTCCCCTTCCCACAGGGCAGGAATAATGACCTCATCTACTCCAAGATTATCAACACAAACTGCCGCTGCAATAATATCTACGATTGAATCCAAGGCTCCCACTTCATGAAAATGTACTTCTTCCACCGGAACACCATGGGCTTTTGCTTCCGCTTCTGCTAAAATCCTAAATATTTTCTTAGCAAGTGTCCTGGTACTATCAAGCATATTCGTGCCATCGATTATGGAATAAATTTCCGTCAGACCGCGGTGTTCGTGATGATGATGTTCCCCATGGGTGTATGATTCTTCCGAATGGGTGTATGATTCTTCCGAATGGAAATGCCCTCCATGTGCGTGCGATTCTTCCTTCCCATATAAATACTTCATATCATGATCATGATTCTCATGGGCGGCATCTAAGATGACCTTAAAATCACATGCCGACAGGGCCGCCTTTTGTACTCTGCTGATTGCAATCCCAAAGCCGGATACCGGAATGCTCCTTAAAACAGTTTCTAAGACTTCTCTGTCTGCTCCTGCATCCAGTAAAGCTGCCACTACCATATCACCACTGATTCCGGTATGGCAGTCCAGATATAAACTACGCTTCTTCATCATGTACCCCCAGTCTGTTTATCTGTGTTGCAAGATAGCCTGCACCATAACCATTATCAATATTTACCACTGCAACACCATTGGCACAGGAATTAATCATGGTAAGCAATGCAGAAATGCCTCCCATATTCGCTCCATAGCCTACGGAGGTTGGTACACCGATTACCGGCCTGCTTACCAGTCCGCCTAAAACACTTGCCAGTGCTCCTTCCATGCCAGCCACTGCAACAACACAGTTGGCTTTCTGGATTACCTCAAGCCGTGAAAGGAGACGGTGAATTCCACTGACTCCCACATCATAAATACGTTCCACATTGGCTCCGAAAAACTCTGCCGTCTGCGCAGCCTCTTCTGCCACTGCAATATCTGCCGTTCCAGCCGTACATACCGCTATCAGTCCACTGCGTTTTTTATCCTTTTTTTCAATTTTTAATATACGAGAAACAGGGTCATAGGTAACCTGCGGTAATTCCTTGTGCAACAACTCATACTGTGCCAAAGACGCCCTGGTTCCCATGACCTCGCCTTCATCCTTGTATATTCTCTGAAAGATTTCAAGAAGAAACTCATCCCGTTTTCCCTGACAGAATACCACTTCTGCAAAACCGGAACGCACTTTCCGATGGCTGTCTATCTTTGCATAGCCCATCTCTTCAAATGGTTCCCTTTTAAAAAACTGCTCCGCTTCTTCTACGGTCATCTTTCCGCTTTTCACCTGTTCTAATACTTCATGCGCTTCCATTCTGACATCCTTCCAATCTTTTCCCCCTGCCGGACTTTCGTCTCGACTCCTTTATTGGAATTATACACAATATCTGCGTCCAGTTCTACCCTGTCTTTTTCCAGACACAAAATTACCGTAGAACCGCCAAATTCAAATTTACCTTTTTCTTCTCCACGGTGCACCGGGCAGTTTTCTTTCTCATTACAGATTCTGCCTACCATAAGTGCGCCCACTTCCATCATTAAAATATTGCCAAAATGCTGACTTTTCAGCACAGAAAATTCTCTGGTATTTTCCTTATAAATCGGATATATTTCTCCCGCCAGCGGATTTACCGTATGAAAAACACCCGGAATCCTATAGATGTACCCCATTCTGCCATCATCCACAAAGCTGTAATGATGATAATCATCTACCGTCAGACGGAAAATGCAAAGGGTTCCGCCCTCATAATGACAGGCGATTTTCCTGCTGCGGAAAAGACTTTCCATGGTATATTCCGTATCCTTGACGCGGACTTTTCCCTCTGCTGTAATGGGATATATGCTGAGCCTGCTGTCGCAGGGTGCACAGAAATTCTCCTTAACACGGTCAAATTTCCGGTGTCCCGGCTTGACTTTCCTGGTGAAAAAATCATTATAGGAACGGTATTCCCGTTCCTCATAATCTGTCATATCTATATGATTCTTTTTTATAAATGGTGCAATTGCAGCCTTTGATACCGGCTGGTTCAAAAGGAATCCACCTGCTTTGGAAACAAAAGGTTTCACCAGAATTCCAAGTAAAATTCTTCCGGCAGCAGTCTCATACAATGCCTTTAACACTCTGCCCTGTGCTGCATTCTCACCAATTTCATTTCCCTTCCGGTCTACACAACGCATCTTCGTTTCCTCCTCATTTTTCCTTATTGCAGGAAATGTTACGCATTTTCTGTCACGTTACATCCCATTTCCGGCTCATTGAACATAATGCTGGTCTCATCTGACACAATTTCTACCTCATCAGACGATCTAAAATGGAATTCTCCAGTCCCGGAAAGCACAGCGAAATATGATATTTTGAGAATAAGAAGATTGCAATTACTGCACATGCCACAAGGATAACCAAAACTGCAAGAAATGCATTAGATGGCTTTCTCAATTTAAAATCTACAATGAATAATGTGCCAACTACTGCCAAAACAAAGAGTAGTAACACACTGAATTCACGCTCCGCAATTACAAAGTTCAGCATAAATGCCAGTGGCAGTACGATTGCCATCGTTGTTATCGGCAGTCCGTGATAATATTTATTGGCACCCTCTTCTACTCTCTGGCGGTTGGTTTCCAACACATTGAAGAATCCAAGACGAATCACGGAGCAGACACAATAATATGCCAGAACAATGGTTCCAAGAATACCTCTTACACCAAGCACATAACAGATTACTGCCGGGAACGCACCAAAGCAGACTACATCGCAAAGGGAATCAATCTGAACGCCAAATAACTTTTCATCATCAGTACGGTTCTTTTTGGTTCTTGCAATCTTTCCATCAAACATATCAAATAATCCGGATAATGCCAGACAGATAATTGCTGTTCTATAATGTCCTCCAATTGCCTGAGTGATTCCAAAAACAGAACACATCAGACTAATATATGTAAGTACTACTGTATAATCATAAAAACCTATCATTTTTTCCTCTACCTTTCTTCCCTCTTCTGTTTATGCGGTCTTCCTATCGTAAAATGTGCTACGACTGTCATAACTGCGCTTAAAATTAATTCTGTGTAATAACTGAGTCCCCTGCTTACCACCATCGCCGGCAATGTCAGTGTGCCGCAGATTGGTGCAAAAATAGATAAAAACAGTGATTCACTGATTCCCATTCCTCCCGGTAACGGAAGCATATCCACCGCAACGGAAATCATTCCCTGTAATACAACAATGGTTACCATCCCTGTTCCATTGATTCCGAAGGAACGGCAGGTCAGATATGTTACAAAAAAGAGTAACAGTCTTTGTACTACGGTAATCAGAAATACATTGGTTACGACCAATTTATGGGTACGGAAATATCCTGCCACATCCTGATACTGCTTCATGGCATTTGCCATTTTTTCCCGGTAATATTCAGTACGCTTCATCAGATGAATTTTGCCAAGTCCTCTTATGATGGCATCCATCATATTAGCTGCCAGTGTCGGATGGAAAACCAGAAACATCATAAATGCCACACAAAAGACATTTAATAAAAGTCCCAGATAACACCATCCCAGCACCGGCTCAAGATAATGCATAATCTGTGCCGGACGAATGATTACAACCAATGCGCCAATCACCACAAGCACCAGTTTATAAGTAATGGTTACAATCATTAAAACCAGTGTCGATACCGGTATGGACAGCTTATCCTTTTTCATATAATAAATCTGTGCCGGCTGTCCTCCGGTTGCCGATGGTGTAATACAGCTGAAAAAGAATCCAACAAAGGAATACAGGAAACAATGCATAAGTTTTATCTTCTGCCGGATGCTTCGCATCATATAAAATATAATAACAGATTCACTGCAGATAAAGAATACCACGCAGACCACCGCAACAAGCCAGTACCGGTAATCCGTATTCCGGATATAGCCGAACAATTCACCTAAATCCTGTCCATGAAAGATTGCATATATGGTAATTGCAAATACGGTAATAAGAAAAACTGCATTCAGTATTCCTTTTTTCTTACTCATCATAATGCTTCACCCCAAATATCTTTCTTCCGATTTTATCAAAAACTTTCATTACCGGACGGTACATTCCGGTATGCTTTGATACAAACCAGCAGAATTCTGCCAGAAAAATGCCTGCTACCAGGTCAATCATGTAATGCTGTTTGGTAAACTGGGTGGATGCACAAATTAATGCTGCCATCACAAAAGAACATCCTTTGTACCAGCCCGGTATCTTACGGCTCTTTCTTACCCCGATGAAGCAGAACCAGCTTACCAGACAATGGATGGATGGAAAGAGATTCGTCGGTGCATCCGATGCATAGATAAAACGCACCAGCCAGCTGCAGAAATCATGCCCTGTCACTTCCGGTCTGATATTCGTGGTTGGAAGCAATATAAAGAAGATACAGCAGATTACTCTTGACAACATATCCGCTGTTGCAAAACGGAAAAATGTTTCCTTATCTTCTCTCGATACCAGAATATAATTTATTAAACTGAACGCAAAAAATAAAACATACAGAATAATCCACTCTTTTACAAAAGGAATACTCCTGTCCAGATTGCTGGTCAGGTCATAATGCTTTGCATTTGCCATCAGCCTCTGGGTGCCCCAATAAATAATGGTATTAAAAATGGCACACCATGCCAATGGCAGTGGTCCGTATGATGGTATCCATTTTGCTATGTATTTTTGATAAAATTTTCCCAACTTTGTCTCTTCACACATAATTTTCTAACTTTCTATTTTTTCCGACTTAATAATCATATTCGATTTTCCTTTAAATCACAAGCAGATATTCCCAGTGTTTATTAATATTTCCTTAATTTTGTTTTATTTTAAGCAGCTTTTTTCAGATTCTCTCTTTTCAGATAATATCCACCATACGAAGCCCTTTCGGATAATGATTCTTCATGATTCCACCTGCCAGCTTGCCCCAGCCGATGCTGTAGCCATCTACGTAGATTAAATACCAGCCCTTTTCTCCTCCCCATGAAAAAGTCTGTCCCATCAGATACTGTCTGATTTCCTGACTGTCAGAAGAAAGCATGGCAACATGAAATGCCTCTTGTGGCTGCATGGCAAGTGCCAGTGCATGGGATGGTTCAAAACGGTTCTTTTTTAAGGTGCCAAGATGCAGTCCCGGCCGTAATACCTTCAGCCCCTTTAAAGCAGGAAATCCTTCCGGCATCAGATAGAGCTGCTCTCCAAATTTAAGCAATGCTCCCTGAGGTTTTTCTTTTAAACTCTCTTTTACAAAAGAAAGATATTCCGGGCAGTCTTTTTCCTTTATGCCCTTTTCCGTCAGTCCAAAGCCGCCATAACCTTCGCCTGCTTTCGTTATCACTGCTGCAAAATGTCCTTCACCTTCGATTTTATGCGGAAACAGACGGATGCAGCCTTCTTTGTCATGAATAAAGCCTTCACAGTCAATTCCTTCTGCAATCTGGCAGTCCGGATGACGTTCTAAGAAACGGTGCACACTTCCTTCATCCTCTTCCGGTGCAAAGGTACAAGTGGAATATATCATCCTGCCGCCAGGCCTTAACATCTCATACGCACAGTCTAAGATGCCGTCCTGCCGGTCGGCACATAATCTGACATTTTCTATACTCCACTCATTTCCTGCTTCTTCATTTTTCCGGAACATGCCTTCCCCGGAGCATGGTGCATCCACCATGATTTTATCAAAGCAGTTTGGAAAACGCTCTGACAGATGCTCCGGTGTCTCATTTAATACCAGTGCGTTTTTGATTCCCATCCGCTCTATATTTTCAGATAAAATCTTCGCTCTCGCCGGATGAATCTCATTACAGATTAAGATTCCTTCCCCCTTCATAGCTGCCGCAATCTGGGTACTCTTTCCACCGGGAGCTGCACAGAGATCTAAGATGATATCCCCCGGCTGTGCCTTAAGACATTCTGCCGGTACCATTGCCGATGGCTCCTGAATATAATACACACCGGCATTGTGATAAGGATGTTTTCCCGGACGAATCTCTTTTCCATAATAAAAACCGGTCTCACACCATGGAACCGGTTTTAGCTCCCAATCTGTCTGTTGTAAAAATTCTGATACACTGGTTTTCCCTGTATTAATCCGGAACGACTGCTGCCGCTCCTGCCCTAAGCTTTCAAAAAATGCAGGATACTCTTCCCCTAACATTTCCTTCATTCTCTCTAAAAACTCTGCCGGGAAACTATTATTTTCCTGTTCTGAATGCATCCGTATTTCTCCCTTCATCCACCTGCAGTAATCCGTAGAGTAACGGTTTTAGCTGGAATTCTTCACACATGGCATCCACTTCTTTTAAAAGCTTCTGCTTATGCTCCTTTGAAATCTTTGCCTTTCTCGCCCGGATCAGAAGATTCTTTGGCGTATGGGACAAATCCACAAATTCTAAGACCTGGCTCTTGTATCCACAGCACTCTAAGAGGTTGGCACGGATTGCATCCGTTGTCAGTGCCGCAAAACGCTCTTTGATAATGCCATAACGGGTCATCAGATGCAGCTTTTCGCTCTCCATCTGCTCATTTAATTCATGCTGGCAGCATGGCACGGAGAAAATCATTTCCGCATCCCAGCTGATAGCATTGTATAAGGCAAAATCCGTTGCGGTATCGCAGGCATGCAAAGATACTACAATATCCACCGGAAACGGTGCTTTGTAGCCATTGATATCTCCCAGTTCAAAATGCAGGGTGTCATATCCGTATTTTTTTGCTGCCTGATTACATTTTTCTATGACATCTTTCTTTAAATCCAGTCCTACAATCTCTACCGGAATCTTGCGCACTTCCGTAAAGTAGTAGTACATAATAAAAGTAAGATAGGACTTACCGCAGCCGAAATCAATGATATGAAGCTTCTCTTTTTTACAGTCCTTCACATAATCATCGATGATTTCAATAAAACGGTTAATCTGCTTAAACTTATCATACATGGTACGGACAATTTTACCCTCTGTGGTAAAAATTCCCATATCCACCAACGGCGGAATGACCTTACCTTCTTCTAAGAGATAATTTTTCTTCCGGTTATGGGTTGCAGTCTCATTTACTGCATTCTGCAGCTTTTTCCTTTTATAAGATGGCACTCCCTTTTTGGATACCAGAAGAATATGCTCTGCTTCTGTATCAAATCCATTGAGCTGGCGAAAATGATTCTGCATCAGTTCTTCCAATGCTGCCTCTAATTCTTCTACGGACAGATTCTCATGAAATACCTGCTTGTCCGTATATTTTTCCATCTGGAAAAAGGCTTCCTTTTTCTGCACGATAATTTTACGATACTCTTCCTGCTTTGTGGCGGGCTTACTGATAATCAGCTTTCTGCAGCTTTCTGCAATTGCTTCTATATACTCTCTCATTTCCATTATGCTTCTCTTAACTTTGCAATAATCTCATCTGCGATTGTCTCTGCACTCCTGCCGTCTGTTGCCACCGCAAGGTCTGCAACACTTTCATAACGGCTGCGGCGTTTTTCCATCAGTTCACGGATGTACTCCACATTCATATGGCCATTTAAAATCGGGCGGTCCTTGCTGTAGCGAACTCTCTCATAAATAGTTTCCGGTGTAGCAGATAACAGAACGATTCTGCCATTTTCTTTCATAAAAGATACATTTTCTTCCCGCAGCACTGCACCGCCACCGCAGGATACGATGACACCGTCTTTTTCTGAAATATCTTTTACAAGCTGTGTCTCCAAATCTCTGAAATGTGTTTCACCATACTGTGCAAAAATGTCAGAGATAGCCATTTTCTGCTGCTCTGCAATCATTTCATCCATTTCGCAAAGAGGAACATTTAATTTCTCTTTTAATACTTTTGCTATGGTGCTTTTCCCGGCTCCCATAAATCCAATCAGAAAAATATTCTCTGCCATTTTCTAATTCCTTTCCATATGTATGATTCCAAATATCGATTGAAATTCTTCTCTATTATTTTTACTGTCTATTGCTATTCTGATGTATGATTTCCAATATCCGCCGCAGTTCTTCTGCATCTATCTGTCCCGGTGCGCTGCTCTTTCCGGCTGCACCAAAGGTAACTGCCGAGCCAAAGATTTCTCCGCAAAGACGGCTGATTAAGCCCTCTCCTGCCATAGACATGGTAATAACAGGTGGCTTCCCTGTTTCCTTCCAGCTTTCCGTTACCGTAAGCAGTGTTAAAACATCCTTGCTGCTTTGTGGCATAACGGCAATCTTTGGAATATCTGCGCCAAGTGCTTCCATTTTCTGAAGTCTGACAAGGAGTTCTTCTGCGGCCGGTGTTTTTTCAAAATCATGATTGGATGCAATGACTTTTACATTATTGCTATGTGCTGCCTCTACTACTGCCTTTACAACAGCATCCCCGGAAAATAATTCCACATCCACGCAGTCCACAAAGCCGGATGCAATTGCTGCTTCATTTAAGCTTTGGTATGCGCCGTCGCTTAAGGCAGCTTCTCCGCCTTCCCTGCTGCTTCGGAAGGTAAATAAAACTGGAAGTTCTCCCAAACATTTACGAAGCTTTTCTAACAGTGCTACTACTTTTTTACTGTCTGCAACTTCTTCATACCAGTCCACACGAAATTCCACCAGATCCGGTTTTGCAGCCTTCGCCCGCTCTGCGCCCTCTAATATTTCTTTTTCCGTCTTTCCTACAACCGGAACACAAATCTTTGGCATTCCGTTCCCGATTTCCAATGTCCTGATTCTGACTACCGACTGTTCCATTTCTTACTCCTTATCCTACTGGAAAAACTTCTCTTTTACTTCCCGTACCGGCATCTCTTCTCCGGTGTACAGGCGGAATGCAGCAACACCCTGCCACAGTAACATTCCTTTTCCATTGAGACAGGTACAGCCTGCTTCTTTTGCTTCCCGGAGTAATCTTGTCTCTTCCGGATTATAAACGGCATCTGCAACCACCAGTCCCGGACGGAATGCGGATGTATCTTTCACAACGCTTTCTTTTTCCATCGGTTTCATTCCAACGATTGTTGCATTGGCAAAAATGTCAGAGCTTTGAATCTCTTCTGTCATCTTTGCAGTATCTGCAATGTCATACACATTTACCACAATGCCCGGCACTTCTTTTCTAATCTTCTCTGCTGTTTCCAGTGTTCTTTCGAAGAAGTCATCTTTGATATTGAAAATGCTGATTTCTCTTGCCCCGTCCAGCGCACACTGTACCTGAATGGCAGTGGCTGCTCCGCCGCCTCCTGCTACTGTGATTTTCTTTCCTTTTATCTCAATTCCATGGTCTCTTAAATTGCCTACAAATCCTTCACCGTCTGTCATATGTCCGATTAATTTTCCATCTTCATTTACTATGGTATTGACTGCTCCGATAATCCGGGCTGCCGGTGAAAGCTCATCCATATATTTTGCAGCTTCTGTCTTACATGGCATCGTTACATTGCAGCCACGCATGTGGAAAAGGCGCATGGCATCCAAGGCTGCCTTTACTTCTTCTACTTTTATATCGAATGCTACGTATGCATAGTCTAATCCTAATTTTTCAAAGCTATAGTTATACATTGCCGGGGAGCCTGAGTGTCCTACCGGGGAACCGATCAATGCCAATAATCCTGTATGTCCTGTTATTCTTCCTTTTCCTTCCATGTCTTCTCTCCTTCTGTTCGAAATGATTCTGTTCGGGTGATTAGAAAAGACCGAACCAAAATAAATCTATCGTTGCCGTCATTGGCGGTGTTCCTTTTGTAACAGGAAATGCCATCGTTCTAAGACACTGCATTTTGCTTTTGTGATTTAGCCGGTCTTTCCAATGTTTGACAAGATATCTGTGCTGTGCGCCGGAATGCGGATGCATGGAGCAGACTGCTAGGGGCACTTGGAATTTCGTCGGCAAACCGGCAACACTGGCACAGGGATGCGCCAGTGAGGCGCATCTTAAGCATGGATGCGAATATGCGCCGGTTGCCGGACGAATTCGTAACTTTATCGAAATTCTTAGTGCCCCTTGCAGGCTTGCTGTGGCATCCGCCTCCGGCGGACAGTGCAGATATCCCGTCAAAGCAGGCGGAAAGACAGTCTACTACAAGCAAAATGCGTATCTAAGAACGATAGGACATTTCCTGTTCATCAAAAGAAAACATCCCCCAATGGCAGCAACAATACCATTTATCTGATTTTATCTTTTCTAATCACCCGAGTGAAACTCTTTTTCTATCATAGCTTTTTTTCCATGCCATGGCAATATTTATCAGAAAATATTCTGTCCATTCCGGTAATTATCCCACATGGCGCTGTTCGCCCGTTTTACTTCCTGTTCAAACTCCCGGGCAGATATCAGCTTGCAGTCCTGGCCGCGGATAATCATCTGCTCTAAGCCATCGGAGGTTGCAACCGTTACATCATAATGATTGTGATGTTCGTGGGCAAAGCGTTCAATGTACTGGTCTGCCGTTTCTGCTTCCTTCGTAAAGACAATATGGATATTGTGATAGTCCAACTGTTCTGTCTTATGTCCGGTCAGGCGGTATGCATCAAACACCACAATGACTTCGCCACCAAAGATGCCCTGATAGTTGCAGAGAATGTCCTGCAATTTGCCTCTGGCTCCATCCAGATTCACTTCTGCCAGTTCATGTAAATCCTTCCAGGCATAAATTACATTGTAGCCATCCACCAGTAGATAGCGTTCCAGTTTTTCCGGCTTGTGGTAAGTGCGGACGGTTGGTGCATTGTTTTCTGCTTTGCGTTTTCGCACAACACCGTTTTTGCGTTTTCCTTCCTGCCGGTTGGCATAGAAGGTCTTTTCTAAAATAGCATCGATTTCATCGGTATCTACCCAGTCCTCTACTACGCCGGGACGGTGGACTTTTATCCGTTCTTCTTTTGTGCCGCCATCTTCTTCTAAAACAGATGGCATATGCATGTGCTCTTTTACTTCATACCACGGCACCAGATAGCCCGCTCCGTGGGCACAGAATACGGAATCTGATGTATTATATAAATCTGCCTCCGGCTGATAACCGATAGCTTCTACCACCTCATCCTGATTCTGGCACACCTCGTAGCCCTGCAATGTGCAGAAGAATTTGCCACGCCCTTTGGCATAGGTATTTAATTCCTTCTGATAATCCGAAAGCTTCGATACCGGGCCGCTTCCGGTGAGCAGTGCCATTCCATTTTCTATCTGCGGAGCGTCCATTCTGCTGTTACGCTGCTCCATATCATGCATTGCACGACCCAGACATTCTTCCGGTATTTCCAGACGAAATGCATAATAAGGCTCAAGCAGTACAGAATCTGCTTCCATCAGTCCCTGCCTTATAGCACGGTAAGTTGCCTGCCTGAAATCGCCGCCTTCGGTATGCTTTGGATGTGCCCGGCCGGACACTACGGTAATCTTCATATCAGTAATGGCAGAACCGGTTAATACGCCCTTATGTTCCCGCTCTGCAAGATGGGTCAGTATCAGCCGCTGCCAGTTTTTATCTAAAATATCTTCACTGCAGTCTGTCTGAAAACACAGTCCGCTTCCGCGCTCACCCGGTTCTAACAGAAGATGCACTTCCGCATAATGGCGCAGTGGTTCAAAATGTCCGACTCCTTCTACAGTATTGCGGATGGTTTCTTTATAAATAATCTTTTCTTCGCCAAAATCCACTACTATGCCATAGCGTTCTTTTACCAGTTTCTGTAAAATTTCAAGCTGTACTTCGCCCATCAGCTTAATGAGAATCTCTCCGGTTTCTTCCCGGTATACAATATGCAATTCCGGATTTTCTTCCTCTAACTGCTTTAATTTTGGCAGCATAACCGCCACCGGAACTTCCTTCGGCAAAACCAGTTTTACACTGCGTACCGGCTCTAAGACCGGAAGAATTGATTCTTCTTCTATGCCAAGCCCTTCTCCCGGATAAGTCTTTGTCAGTCCGGTAACAGCACAGACTGTACCTGCTGCCGCCTCGGATACTGCCTCATATTTTTCTCCGGAATAAATACGGATCTGATTGACCTTTTCCGCCCACTCTTCTTCTCCGGCTTTGCCATTAAGCATGTCCTTTACACGAAGAGTTCCTCCGGTCACTTTAAGATAAGTCAGCCGGTTTCCCTGTTCTTCTCTTGCAATCTTAAAGATTTTAGCACCAAATTTATCCGGATACTGCGGTGTCCTGCCATATTCGTAAAGCCCGTCTAACAGTTCTTCCACCCCCTGCACCTTTAATGCAGAGCCAAAATAGCAGGGGAAAAGTTCCCGCTTTGCAATCATTTGTGCAAGGTCATTGGATGCAAGACTTCCTTCCGATAGGAATTTCTCCATGGCTGCTTCTTCGCACATAGCCGCCTCTTCATAGAAGCCTTCGTTCTGCTCCTGTGTAAAGTCAATGCAGTTGCTGTCCAAATGCTCCTTGATTTCCCATAAAAGAGCCTCTTTATCCGCTCCCGGCTGGTCCATTTTATTGATAAATAAGAATACCGGAACCTGATAAAGTTTTAACAGACGCCACAGCGTTCTGGTATGTCCCTGCACACCATCGGCTCCGCTGATGACCAGCACTGCATAATCAAGCACTTTAAGGGTCCGCTCCATCTCCGCAGAAAAGTCCACATGCCCCGGTGTATCCAACAAAGTGATTGCCATATCTTTCCAGGAAAATTCTGCCTGCTTTGAGAAAATCGTAATTCCACGCTCCCGCTCCATGGCATTATTGTCAAGATATGCATCCTTATTATCCACTCTTCCCAGATGGCGTATGCTTCCGCTTGTATACAACATACTTTCCGATAATGTTGTCTTTCCTGCATCTACATGTGCAAGAATTCCGATTACCAGCTTCTTCATGTTCAAAGGTATCCTTTCTGACATTTTTTTACGCTGTACAACTAGTCCCGGTTCAGCTCGGCTAAAAGCTCTGCCCGCTTGCTTCCAATCAGCAGCTCCTGATTATACTGTAAATAGCGGTCGCAGTTGTGCTCGGCTAAGAATCTTGCGGATTCTGCCACGGTAGCAAGATCTGTTACAAATACCACCATTTCCTGGCCGCCCTCAAATGCCTGCTCCATAAAATCAAACGCATGCTCTAAGGCTGCTGCGGTCTTTTCTTCGATTGTTTCTAATGTCTTTCTCTGGATATCAAAGGCTGCCTTTTTTTCCTCAAAAACTTCTTTCTTTGCCCCTTCGGAATTACGGTACTCTTTCAAGGCTGCAAAGTCGCGGTCTGTCTTAGCCTTTTCTTTTCCATAGCTTCGGAACAGATTCTGTAATCCGTCCAACAAAAGATTGACCACGCTGAGTCTTTCATCAAAAGCTGCATCATAAATCCGGGCAAATACTTCCGGCCGAATCTTTCCTTCCAATATTAACGGAATTCCATAGTCATCCTTATATTTCTGGTATAAATCAAAATATGCTGCCGCATCCTCTGCCACATCCTTATGGTGTAAAAATTCTCCTACAACGGTTTCATCTACCGGAAGCCCCATTTCTTCATAGGTCTGCATCAAAATGCTTAAGTCCTCCCAGCCTCTTGCTGTGACAAACTGCAAGCCGTCTACATCTGCTTCCACCCGGTAGAAATTCTTTGGACGAAGCTCAAGATAGCTTAAAATTGCACCATGGATATGTCTTGATCTGGCATAAGCTTTCCAAACACCAAGGTCTGCCTCTACCTGCATACAGCGGACACGGTCCAAGGTTACCATATCAAATTCCCGCACCGATTTATTGTATTCCGGCGGATTTCCTGCTGCAACAATAATCCAGCCCTCCGGCACTGCCTGATTACCAAAGGTCTTGCACTGCAAAAACTGTAACATGGTCGGTGCCAGTGTCTCAGACACACAGTTAATCTCATCAATGAAAAGGATTCCTTCCGGACAGCCTTCCTGGATTTTCCGGTATACGCTGGCAATAATCTCACTCATGGTATATTCCGTTATGGAATACTCTTTGCCTGCAAATTCCATTTCTTTGATAAAAGGAAGTCCCACTGCACTCTGTCTGGTATGATGGGTAATCGTATATGCTACCAGTCCGATTTTGCACTCCTCTGCAATCTGCTCCATAATCTGGGTCTTGCCGATTCCCGGCGGTCCCATTAATAAGACCGGTCTCTGACGAATCAGAGGAATCTTATATCTGCCCTCATCATCCTTTTTCAAATATGCTGTTACGGTATGTTTGATTTCTTCCTTTGCCTGTTTGATATTCATCTGTTTTCTTCCAATCTATATTATTTCTCTCATGCATTCTGTTCCAGTTCTTCCGGCTCCAGCTGCAGCCGCATTGCCCATGGCGGTACTGCCGTCTCATCATAGGCTCCCAAGAATAAAAATGCGGTCTTATATTCCGGCTTCTTTACCGGATAAATGCCCTTGCCATCGGTAAAGTACAAGAGTCCATCCAGATGCCGGATGCTTCCTTCTTTGATTAGTTGGTTTACATAAGTAAACGCCGGTCGAAAATCTGTATTTCCGCCGCCCACTACCTGAAAGCTTTTTAGCAGCTGCTCCATTTCTTCCTGACTGCTGATTACCTCATCCATTTCCACTTTATCATCGCACTGGATAATCCGGATTCTGCATCTTCGAAAGAAGCTGTTCTGCTGGGATAAAATGCCAAATGTCTCATTTAAAAAGCCTTTGATTAAACTGCCGCTGGTGGAATAACTGGTGTCTACCACCACTACAAATTCCCGGATTTTCTTTACTTCCCGGCTCTCCACCGGTTCTATCAGAGGCATATTCTTATAAAGCCGCAGCCCATAGGTATAATAATTCAAATCATACTCATCGGGATTGCATTTTAATTCTTCCTGTAGTATGGAAAATTTCTGTAAAAATTCCTTATAACTCCGGCGGCTTTTCGCAGCACGGATCTGTGTCATCAGAAGTTCTTCTCCCTTTTCCGGCTCATCTCCATGCCGCTTCTTCGCCATACTGGTCTGCCTTGCTATCTTATTCCATTTATTTCTGGCTGCAGATGCCGCGCCATTGCCGGTTTCCTCTTTCCAGAAACGGTGGTCATCCGTATAAAATTCATGATTTAAGGTAAGAAGCTCTTCCATGGATTTTCCCCGCAGCCAGCGGTATACCACTGCTGCAGAAATCCGCCCTTCACCCTTCAATGCTTCATAGGTCTGCTGCCGCAGAAAGCTTAATGCACGCCTGGTACAGGGCTTGTCCATGCCGTCAATGGTCTGCTCCACTACAATATCGCAGGCAAGATTCCAAAGCTTCGTATCTCTGTTTCCTTTTAAAAATAAGTGTGAAAAAATACAGTGCAATATCGTGTGCAGGTACGCCCGGTTCATAAATGCCGGATTATTCCGGAATACGCGTATTACCTGTCCTGCTGAGAAAAAGAGACTCTCTCCGTCCGTAGCCATTGTCTCTAAGCCTTCCATTGCCTGAGGCTTCAATGCAGAAAGTGCCACATCAAGATATCGCAAATCCAGATAGATTTCACTCCTTGCATGCTGCAAGATTTTTACAGACATATCATTTTCCCATTCGGTCTGGGTCTTAATATGCGCCATCTTCTACTCCTTTCTGCCACTGCATATTTTCTTAATTTTCTGCTGTTTTTACCACTCAATATCATAACAGGAAGAAGCTGCTTCTTCCTTATAATATTTCTGCTGCCAGCTACTTAAGCTGACACTGCCTTCTGCCCAGCCGGCTTCTGCCGCCTGCTCGATTAATGCAGTGATTCCACTCCGCTCCACCACCTGAAGCCGGCATATCAGCTCTAATAATGCTAAATCTTTTTTCTGAATCAAAACATCGCATACCTCACTGGCATGTTCTTTTAAATAAGAAAGATAACGTTCACGGGCTTCTTCCTTTAATTCCACCGGATATGCCAGTCTGCAAAGTGCCATTCTGGCTGCAGTCCACATCTTCTCCTCAATGCAGATCCGCTCAAATATCATATCGTATGCGGCGGCATCTACCATCCGCTCATGAAAACACTGTCTTGCCCGGAAACCTTCCCCCGCAATATTCAGTGCAAATATATGTGCCGGTCCGATTTCTTCATAGGAATCGTAATATTCCGGATAGAAAAATAAGGCTTCCTTAAATTCCACTTCCAAATCAGCCCGAACCTGATTTAAGATAAGCTGTGCGCCACTGGCTTCTTCCATGGAAGAACGAAGCACCAGCCGCTTTAAGCTCCGGCAGTTCATAAAGGCATCGCTTCCTAATTCTTTTAAGAAACGCCCCAAGGTAAGTGTTCGTAATTTGCGGCAATTATAAAATGCCAGATTCCCGATTTGTTCCACGGAATCCGGCAAAGAAATTTCTTCGATATCATTTCCGCATAATGCTTTCATAAAACTGTCCACTCCGCCGATGGTAACGGCATCTGTCGGAACATGTTTGCTTTCCGAAAAACAATATGCGCCTATTCTCTTTACTGTGAATCCATCTATCTGCTCTGGAATTACAACAACCGGTGTCGTCCCATATACACGCTCTATGCTTATGGAATGTTCATCCAGCGGCTGTATCTCATAGCTGTATGCTGTGTTCATCTTACGCTCCAGTTTCCTCATCTTTTCTCTGCTACAATATAACACATCCCCGGTTATCGCACAAGTTCCGTCATTCCGCCTTCTAAAATCAGACGGTTATTTTCATAGATTCCGGCAAACTGACTCATTGGAAGCGGGCTTACCCCCATTCCCACCTCAATGGTATAGCCGGGACGATTGTATTCCTGAATAAACCAGTCTTTGAACCCGGCATAACCAGATGCAGAGGGCGTCTCTTCCACCCGGTATCCGCTGACCTCGCCAAAATATTCTGCAATTCTTCTGGAATCTGCCGGTTCATAGTCAAGATACCGCCAGTAAATCACTTCTCCCTGGGCATGATATGCCAGAATTAACGAAAAATTATGGGCTCTTGTAAATTCATAGACACTGCGGCTTTCCGGTGCCACAAGGGGAGCCTCTCCCACATAATCTCTTGGTGCCGGTGTTGTAAATCCCATGGCAAATTTAATGTTTCTGGCATTTTCCCAGCCCGCCGGAAATTGCAGATTCAAATCAATTCCTTCTATATTGGCTTTCCATCCATCCGGAAATGGAATCTTCGTATAATCAGCTGCAATGCGCTCTGCCTCTTCTAAGGATGCACCCTCTTCTAATACTCCATTCACTAAATCCACACCATCCGGGTTTACCATGGGAACAAGATACAGGGAAAATCCATAAAAAAGCCACGCTGCCTGCACAGTATAAAGCATGCGTCCCGCTGCAAATGCATGGGCATATTCTTCCGCAAATTTAAGCAGGACCGGTGTAGTAATCCATTCGTTGGCATGATATGCTCCACTGTAAAAGACTTCCCGCTCTCCTGTTCCAATCCGAAGATAGGGAATTTCCTTTCCCATCGCACTTTTTCCAATATTTCCCTGAGCCAAGAAAGGATAACGTACCGTAAGCCCTTCCAATATCCAGTCATTGAGATAAGAAGTGTAAGCCACATCTTCTGCTACAAGCGAAAAAGAGAATGGAATTGCAAGAATACTTCCGGTCCGCAGTGCCAGCGGATTTACTGTTGGATTGGCTGTCATAATCGCTGATACACTGGTGTCATAATTTGCCGCAATACCCCATAATGTATCACCGGATTTTATTTCATGCATCGTATATCCTTTTAAATAGGGGAAAAGCTTTCCCCACACTACATCATCTATTTTACAGTTAAATTCTTCCCCGCCCTTTTTCCTTAAAAACTGCCGCAATGCCCTGCAGGTATTCTCTCCCAAAATTCCATCTTTCCTTATGTCATATCCCGCACGGTTTAATGCCAGCTGCACATACTGTACCAGCACGGAGCGTTCTCCCGGATTCAATACTTTCATTCTTTCACCTGTTTCCAGTCCTTCTTATCAGTATATGCAGCTGTTTATAAAATGTGAAAAAGCCTTGCAGTTTTCTGCAAGACTTCTTCTGGTTATGATATATAATACAATTTGTTTGTACCCTACGGAAATGATTTTGTTTTTTGGAATTTACATTCCTGCTAACTGTTTGCCTAAGCTTTCGCATGCAGCGACTGCATCGTCATCCGGTGCTTCCTGACAAATCACACCTTCGCCATTTACAACGGTTGCTCCTGCGCTTGTCATACGGTCTACCCAGTCACGCATCCACTGTCCATCGCCCCATCCGTAAGAACCGAATAATGCGATTTTCTTTCCTGCTGCAAAGCCTTCTACTTCTTCAACGAATGGCTCCATCTCGCCTTCTTCTAAGACTTCTGCACCCATTGCAGGACATCCCATTGCAAATACGGAAGAAGCTTTTAATGCATCCATATCAGCTGTACTTACATCAACAACCTCTGCTTCTTTGCCAGCTGCTTCAATTCCTCTTCCAACAGCCTCAGCCATTGCCTGTGTGTTTCCTGACTGTGTCCAATAAACTACCTGAATCTTACTCATTTTTTCTACCTCCTAAACAGCCGCTTTCTGCGGCATGCTGTCATTATAAATACCAATGATGTCCCGCATTCCCACTCCATTGGAGAGAAGCTGGATGATGGTCTCTTTTTCCATATCATAACGTGCGAAAAGACGTTTCTTTTCCGGAACGTGCGCATACACTTTCCAGTAACCCTGATAGAGTGCATTCTGTCCATTCTGTTCCATAAATCCTCTTACATCTTCTACCGGATAGCCAAGCAGTACTCCCATCTCATGAGGGAAGCCCGGCTCGCCGCACATATAACCCTGGTAACGTTTCTGAAACGTGCTGAGAATATTTCCGAGCGTAAAGTCCTGATAACCGGACTCCTGCAGCAGCTCCCGTATCTCTTTACGCATCAGATACGCCTCCAACGGTTTCTTCCGGAAAAGAAGGTAACGAGCTTTTTCCCTGGTCCTGAGCAGTAGCAGGAATGAAATTCCGGATTTTCTCAGGCACTGTTTTACCGCATCCTCCATGCCTGTTGAAACGACTAAGAGATTGGATATCTTTACTCCTGCGATCAATGGGGCACATTGTAACGCTAACTGCGTCTCTGCATTGTGTAAATCCATCTGTTGTACAATTTCCAGAATTTCTGTACTCATAGCTTCTTTTCCTTTCGTTCTAGTTAGTTATTTCTAACTTGTGTTTATCATAACTAATTACATTTCTGTTGTCAACATAAAATGTGCGTGGTGAGAATTCTTTATCATATTAAGAATTTCAGTTAGTTTGATATGGTTTTAGTTTGGCTGGGTGGGATGAAAATATACTTGTATAAAAATACCAGCAGTTTCGCTGCAATATTACATTTTCAAGTTCTACTCTACATTCTTCAGTGCTTCGTCCATCGGTATCTTCCGAATCTTCCGAAGGCAGAACAATGCCACTACGAAGTATGCTGCCAGTACCATAAGCAGTATTTTCCAGTAGATGTTCGGGTCATAGTAGATGCTCAGCCAGCCGGAGTAATCACTCATCATTGCCCGGTAGATGACATTGATAGTTTCTGTAGCAATTGCTTCACCCAGGATAACGGATATCACCACAATCCAGGTGGTGGCTGTCAGATACAATTTTCCGATTTCTCGGGTGTTGTAACCCAATATCTTAACCATGGATATGGATGAAGCATTCCGCTCGATAATCAATTTTGTCATCAGGTAAATAAGGATTGCTGCCAGTGCAACAGAAAATACATTCATCAGATAGAACATGCCACCCATAGATACATCAAGCTGTCTTGATACCTTAGTGAGGTCATCTTCTGTAATGGTCGTCATGATATAGGCATCCTCAATATCGGTAATCTTCTTATCGGAGAAATATCCATTGAAATAATCCTCCTCTTTGTCAAATACATCCCGATATTCCTCTTCCGGCATAAAAATTGCCACCGCTGCCGGATACTCATAGATTCCAGCCACCTTAAACTTGTATTTCTTATCTCCATAAGTTTCCTTTAACTCAATGGTATCGCCTTCTGCGAGCCGGTATTTTTCTGCATAACTATCCGAAATGTAAACACCTTCTTTTGGGAAATCAATATCAACATAAGCACTGTCTTTTTCAACTCCATAGACGCTGACCTCTTCGCTGCTGAATTCTGTCGGCATTGTCTTTAAACTACCGGCAAGATAAGTCTCTGCGCCATCTGTTTCCGTTGGAACCGGTGCTTTTAATACATACTGATAATCTGCAAGCATGTGGGACAGCACTTCATCCTGATAATGCTCTAAAAGTGGTGACATCATCATGCCGAAAACCAGCAGAATTTCTGCAAAAGCAATACCGATAAATAAAGTCAGGTAGCCCGCACGGTTCTGTAAAATAATACGGATACGGAAGCGGTTAAAGAATTTGAAATGCGGCAGTTTTACTGCTTTTTTCCGCTTTCTTCTGCTCAAATCCCTGCGCAGGAAATTCAGTGGTGAAATACGCAGTTTGGAAGAAATCAAAAGCAGATTTATAACAATCATTATGATTGCCGGAATCACCGTTGTCAGGATAAACGCATCACCATTCCAGATGGTATGGTAGGTCGGCAGACTATAGCTTCCATAGTACAAATCTGCTACCATATTTTTAAATACGGTATAGCCAAGTATATTTCCAATAATTGCTGCTACGATTGTCACCAGTACCGGAAGATGCAGATAATGCCGCAGCAGTTCTCCTCTGGTATAGCCGGATGCACGCAGCGTTCCGATGACTGCCGCTTCTTTTGTAATCGTATTATTGGTGGTAACTGCAAAGACAAATGCCATAATCGCTATCAGGATATATAACAACGTCATTACCATTGTTTTGTCTCCACCCATATCATCTCCCGTAAAATGAATTGCCTGATTGGAAAATGCCGGTATGTATGCTGCTATTGCCGCCTTACTGCCCAGCACTTTCATAAAATCTTCTGCTTTCTCTTTTGCTTCCGTATCATCAGCCGGAGTTTTTTCATATTTCCAGGAATAGCTGTAATGGAGATTGCCGGTGCCATAAGCATCAAAGGCATCCTCTGTGGCAATGGCAACGCCAAATTTTATGGCATCAAACATCAGATCCTTGCTATCGGAAAACAGCGCACTGTAATCCGATAATGCCACCAGACCACTGATGGTCTTTTTCTCGCCGCCTACTTTAATGGTGTCTCCTACTTTCAGGGAATTATTGTCCGCATACATCCGGTCAATTGCAATTTCATCTTCCTGCTGCGGCATTTCTCCATCCATCAGACATACTTTATCCACTTCGTTTCTTGGTTTGAAAATACGGAGGGTACTGTCTGACTTGCCATTTACCACCTCTTCTTCCAGATAGTAATTCTCATAAATTGTTACGCCTTCTTTTTCCAGTTCTGTAAGCAGCGTATCGTCAGCTTCTTCCATCAGTTCGAAATTACCGTCTTCAATATTGTACTTTTCAAAACTCTCATTATAGGCAGTTATCATACTGCTTCCTGCCACCAGAAATCCCGATACAAATCCGATAGTAGCTGTCAGGAACAGGAAAATCACAAGATATTTTCCAAAATCTGTTTTCAATTCCCTTGGAATTCGTTTTCTTAATGGACTCTTCACTTTCATCACCGCCTTTACCAGTCAAGTTCCTGTGCAGGAATCTTCACTTCATTGGTGTAATCCTTTCGAATCTGTCCATCACGCAGCTTAATGACACGGTCTGCCATGTTTTTGATGGCATCATTATGGGTAACCATAATAACGGTATTTCCATATTTCTGATTTACATCCTCAATCAGCTTCAAAATCTCTTTGGATGTATTGTAATCCAGTGCTCCGGTCGGCTCATCACAGAGCAGAATATCCGGGTTCTTTACAATGGCACGACCAATGGCTGTACGCTGCTGCTGTCCACCAGATAACTGGTTTGGCAGCTTATGACGATGCTCATAAAGTCCCAGTGTCTTAAGCAATTCGTCAATGTCTAATGATTTATCACTCAGATATGCTCCTACCTCGATATTTTCCTTCACATTGAGGTTTGGAATCAGATTATACATCTGAAATACATATCCTAAATGGCGACGGCGGTAATTCGTCAGTGCCTTTTCGTTCATATCTGCTGTTTTCTCTCCATTGATGGAAATATAGCCGCTGTCTGCACTGTCAATTCCTCCGATAATATTCAAAAGTGTTGATTTACCGGAACCGGACGGTCCTAACAATACGCAAATCTCGCCTTTTTCAACAGAGAAATTAATTCCCTTCAAAACTTCTGTTTTTGCCTCTCCCTGTCCAAAACTTTTTTTCAAATCCTGAATCTCCAGAAACATATTCATCCTCCTTTTTCTTTTCTGACTCTTTTTTCAGTTCTTTTATTTTGTTACTCCTGCTTCCCTCTTTCCCAATGCTGTACTATTTCCGACTTCCTGTTAGATTTTTGTAACTTTTGTTAGTATAGACTATCTGTTTGGTAAAAGAAAGGCGTTTACTGATTCTTTTTCTCAATAAACGCCTTTATACTATTTCTTTGCAATGCGCAGTGTCCGCATGGAATTTAAAATTGCAATGACAGATACACCTACATCTGCAAATACTGCTTCCCACATATTGGCAATACCAAATGCACCGAGTATCAGTACAATTGCTTTTACGCCAAGTGCAAATACGATATTCTGATGCACGATGGAAAGTGTCTTTCTTGCAATCTTCACAAGAGATGCAATCTTTCGCACATCATCATCCATAAGAACTACATCTGCAGCTTCAATGGCTGCATCGGAACCCATACTTCCCATTGCAATTCCAATGTCTGCTCTGGTCAGTACTGGTGCATCGTTGATGCCATCACCCACAAATGCAAGTTTTTCTTTCTCATGCTGTTCTTTCAGAAGTGCCTCAACCTGACTTACTTTGTCACCCGGCAGTAATTCTGCATGCACTTCATCCAGTCCCAGTTCATCTGCTACTGCCTGTGCTGCTGCCTTACGGTCTCCGGTCAGCATAACGCATTTCTTCACGCCTACCTTCTTCATGCTATGGATAGCTTCTTTTACGCCTTCCTTAATGGAATCGGAAATTACAATGGTTCCGGCAAATGCGCCATCTACCGCAACATAAATTACGGTTCCAGCACTGCTGTTTTCGGTATAGGAAATATTCCGGGCTGCCATCATTTTGGCATTTCCAAGCCATACTTCTTTTCCATCTACAAATGTATGAATTCCATGTCCGGCAATTTCTTCTGTTCCGGTTACCCGGTTCATATCCGGTTCTTTGCCATAGGCTTCACGCACGGAATTAGCAATTGGATGATTGGAATATCCTTCTACATGGGCTGCAAGCTCTAAGAGTTCCTCTTTGCTTCCATTTACCGGAAGTACCTCAGATACCTTGAACTCGCCTTTGGTCAGTGTACCGGTTTTATCAAATACGATAGTGGTCATCTCAGCCACTGCCTCTAAATAGTTACTTCCTTTTACCAGAACACCTAAGTTAGAAGATGCTCCGATACCACCGAAGAATCCCAATGGGACTGAGATTACAAGGGCACACGGGCAGGAAATAACAAGGAAAATACAGGCTCTCTGAATCCACTCAGCCCAGCCGCCGCCCAAAATAATCGGTGGCAGGATTGCAAGAATTACTGCTCCAATGGTAACAACCGGAGTGTAATATTTTGCAAATCTGGTGATAAAGTTCTCCACTCTTGCTTTCTTGCTGCTTGCATTCTCCACCAGTTCCAGAATCTTGGATACTGTGGAATCCTCGAATGCTTTTGTTACTTTTACCTTTAAAGTACCGCTTCCATTGACACAGCCGCTGATGATTTCATCACCTTCTTCTGCTCTTCTTGGAACAGATTCTCCGGTCAGTGCCGCGGTATCGACCATGGACTCACCTTCTACTACAATTCCATCCAATGGAATACGCTCGCCCGGTTTTACCACGATGACTGTGCCGATTCCCACATCATCCGGATCTACCTGGACTAATTTTCCGTCTTCTTCCACATTGGCATATTCCGGACAAATGTCCATCATATCTGCAATGGACTGTCTGGATTTTCCAACTGCATAGCCCTGGAAAAGTTCTCCAATCTGATAGAACAGCATAACTGCAACACCCTCGGAATACTCCCGTACTCCAAATGCTCCAAACGTTGCAATCATCATCAGAAAGTTCTCATCAAATACCTGTCCATGACTGATATTCCGGAACGCTTTAAAAATAATATCATAGCCAATCAAAAGGTATGGTACCAGATAAATAATAAAAATCAGGACTGGCTGTGTAATCTGTTCTAAGACACCAACGTGTTCTAATACCAGAAGTGCTACAAACAGCACTGCAGTAACCAGAATACGTTCCAGCATTTTTTTCTGATTCTTTGTCATAAGCTATCTCCTATCGCAGAATCCGGCAGTCCGGTTCTACCTTTGCACATACTTTGGCTACTTCATCCATAATTTCTTCAAAACGCTCATCTTCTGCATCGATGGTCATCTTCTGTGTCATGAAGCTTACTACAGCATCATTGACTCCTGGGATTTTCTTGATTGCATCTTCCATTTTTGCTGCACAGTTTGCACAGTCTAAGTCTTCCAATTTAAATTTTTTCTTCATTATAATATCCTCCTCATTCTTCAATATGTTCTCTGCCCTGGTCGATAATGGTTCTTACATGTTCATCTGCCAGTGAATAAAATACGGATTTTCCTTCCCGCCTGCTGCTTACCAGCTTCGCCTGTTTTAAAATCTTAAGCTGATGGGATACTGCTGACTGCGTCATGTTCAACGTCTCTGCCAGATCACACACACATACTTCCGAGCCAAATAATACAAACAGGATCCGGATTCTGGTAGAATCACCAAATACTTTAAAAAGCTCTGCCAGATCATATAATTCATCTTCATCCGGCATCTTCTCCCGTGCCTTCTTAAGAAGCTCTGCATGAATGCAGTTTTCTTCACAGCATTCTACATCGTTCATTGCCATCTTCTCACCTCCAGGTCGTTTTAACATATGAGCATTTGTTCATATGTTCATAATACGCTTGGGATTTCAAATTGTCAATATGAAGTTGGAAATTTTTATAAAAAATTTTTCTATGATATACTCTTATATCTATATTCAGGCAGGACAGCCTCCTGCCACATACAAAGGAGTATTTATTATGCATGATTTTAACTTTGAAATGAACCAGTATTTAACCTACTGCCGCACCCAGAAACGCCTTGATGGCAAAACCTTAAAAGCATACCGCATCGACCTTACACAGTTTGGTGTCAGCCTTGCGGCTGCTTTTCCTTCTCTCTCCAGCATATCCGAACTTTCTCCCGCCATATTAGAATCCTATATTGCAACTCTTCATGAACAATTCAAACCGAAAACTGTGAAACGAAAGCTTGCCTCCCTTAAGGCCTTCTTTCACTATCTTGACTACCGCGACCGCATTGTCTCCAACCCTTTTAACAAATTGCATATCAAATTCCGGGAACCGGTGATTCTGCCTAAAACCATTCCGCTTCCTACGATTGAATTGCTTTTATCTTCTATCTATCACCAATACTCCCACGCTGCCACCGATTTCCAGCGTAAAAATGCGCTCCGGGATGCTGCTGTTATCGAGCTGCTCTTCGCCACCGGCATCCGAATCTCTGAGCTGTGTTCCATCACACCGGATGACATCAACCTTTCCAACCGGACTCTGCTTATCTTCGGCAAAGGTTCCAAAGAGCGGCTCCTCCAGATTGGCAATGACGATGTTGTCCACACCCTGCTGGAATACCGGAAATGTTACCTTCCTGATATTAAGCGTACCAACCGCTTCTTCGTCAACCAGGCAGGGCGTCCGCTCTCCGCCCAGTACGTCCGCCGAACCATCCGGAAATACTGCAGCCTTGCTTCCATTGATATGCACATCACTCCGCACATGTTCCGCCACACCTTCGCCACCAGCCTCTTAGAAGCCGATGTGGACATCCGCTACATCCAGAAAATGCTTGGTCACAGTTCCATCCACATCACGGAAATCTACACCCATGTTTCCACCGCAAAGCAGCGGGACATTCTGATGAACAAGCATCCGAGGAAGGATTTCAGGGTGGAGTAAAAGATAAAAAGGACTGTTAGAATTGGCAGTATTGCTTTTCTGGCAGTTCTTTTTATTCATATACTTATTCATTCTTTTGTTTTCTTTGTTTCATTCTTGGAAGGAGTGTTGTCATTGTTTGTATAACAGGATTTAAATGAACTATAACTGATGGATAATCATGTATTATCAGTCAATTAGGATAAAAAAGGAGGACTGTGAATGAGCAAAGTATTGGAAGAATATAACCAGCTATGTAGAGAATTAGATGAATTTGAAAAAAATAAAATTCCGCTTTGTGCAGCTGAAACATATATTTCTGATTTTTCTAAGCAGGCATTAATTTCTAATTTTGAAGGAAAATATTCATTTGTCGATACAAATGGCAATAATGCTTTCGTCGGTGGAACATATGTATTTAGATTAAATGAATTATTAAAAAAGGAATGTCAGTTATTATTCAATGCCAAATATACTAATGCAGATACAGTAACAGGAATTAATTGCTTTACAGTATGTGCAATGTCACTTTTAAAGAATACAGACTCCGTTCTTATAACCACTCCAGATCAAGGAGGACATGCCTCTATACCTATTATTCTAAATAAACTTGGTATTAATTATGAAGCAATCCCTTATGATTATGATAATTTTCAAATTGATTATGAACAATTAAATAACTTATGTAAATCGGGAACATACAATTTTCTAATATTTTGTCAATCGGATATTATCAATCCACCCGATATGTCTAAAATATCATTGCCTGATTCAATGGGGATTATTTATGATGGGACACAAACACTGGGGCTTATTGCCGCTGGTGTATTGGAAAATCCTTTAGAAAACATCAACAATATAGTTCTGATTGGAGGTGCACACAAAACATTGCCTGCGCCTGCATGTGGACTTATTATGACTAATTGTAATTCTTACCAACAGTGTCTGCAAACAAATATTACTCCCAAATATTTAAGAAATACTCAACCAAATCATATAGCGGCTTTATTACTTGCTCTTATTGAACAAGAAAATTTCGGAAAATTATATCAAAATTTGACAGTAAAAACAGCAAATCAACTTGCTGAAGAACTTTCTGTTTTAGGCTTTAATGTTGCAAAATTGAAAAGTAACAAATATACATATACACATCAGTTATTCATCTTAATGAGCCAGTCGGACACTAATGATTTTTATCAAACAGCCGAAAATTATAATATTACATTAAATAAAAAACATAAACGCTTATTTGCTAATGATGGTATAAGAATAGGAACTCAAGAAATTGCACGCTATAACTGGAATTTATGTGATATTAAAATGCTTGCACAACTATTATATGCTATTAAGAACCATAATGAGCAAGCGATTCTTGATTATAGAAAGCATTTAATATCATTGAAAACTCCAACTTTTACATTTGAGGATATATCTATAAAATAGGCATTATCCTTGAATCAATTTGTTCTTGTATTTCTGTGGCATTTGGATCATTTAACTCAATATTTCTTATCCTATGCCGCACTTTACAAGAATAAACATTATCTTGGCATAGGCGACTAATTTCATCATCAGGCATCAATTCATAATTCAATTTAATTCCTTTTACTTTAATTAAATAGTATATCATCAAATTCGTTTGTATCCTAATGTTATCGTCGATTGTTACATCCATACAGCGTTTATATTCCAATATGGATTTATCATATTGTTGATACAACCTATATATTTCGGCTTTGATAAAATACGCATTTGCCCGAAGTCGATTATTTTCTCCTTCATACACTTTAATCACTTCATCAATGCTTTGAAGTAATATATCTTCTTTTTTAGGTTTCTTATCATAAAAAAGAAATATTGGTTCATAACGCTTTAATTTATAATTGTCTTGATCATCGCGCTTCAAAGAACTATTTGATGCTTTGTAAAACTTCTTTTTAAATTCTTCAAGCGAATTATCTGAAGAATATGGAACACTTAAATCATTGATGAAATATTTTGCTGCCAAAATACCAAGTGAATCAACTAAAGCAGCAAAAGAATTGTCTTTAATATTATTTAATATTTCAAGAGCTTCATTACAATTCCAAAGATGCTTATTATAATGTGCTTTTTGTAATTCGATTTTAAAACCTTTATTATATTTTTTATACATTGGTATTTCAATAATAGATAATGTATCTAATGCTGTTTCATATTGATTCAACATATGTTCGCAGTTTGAAAGTATAAAATTATATTTATAGGTTAAATGCATATTACTATTAAAATCATTTTTATATTCTGCCTCGAATTTTGACAGATTCTTTCTGGCTATCTGATATTTTCCTACAATAATATCTAATTCTATCTTATGAAGACATTTTTCATATTCAGTTGGTGTATTATTTGATATATCTTTAATCCACGATACACCTTTTTGTTCACTAAGCAATGCTGTGATTCGACCAATATTTCCGTCTGTCAATTGAAAAAGTGTATTGATTTCAGTTTGTGTAAGTGTACTAATATTAGGATATATTTCACCTATTTTACGCTGCAACTCATCAATATGCTTTTGAGGAAACTCAGACATAGTATGTGTTGTTAGTGCCAAATCAACTCTTTGTTTTAAAATATAAATCATTTGAAAATGAAACTGTTTTTGTTTGTCTAAAATGATACTAATTTTTACCACATGATCAAAGATTAAGACAGTCTTATTCGTGACGATATTATCTATAAAATATTTATTAAATTCATTATCCGTCAAACTATCCATATCCAAATAGTCTGCCTTTACATAATGACATTTGCACTGTATATTTTTGAAATCTGAATCGTTAGGATTATTGATAAAATCACAAAGTCGTTTTGCCATCCAACTTTTTCCACATTGTTCCTCGTTTCCAGCGATTTCAACACAATGTTCATTAATATTTAGAATTCGAATAATATCCTCTAAATCGCTCATCCGATCTGTAAATATCGATTCCGTTAATCTATTTTTTCTAGCATTCTTTAATTGATGCCATTCTCTAATAAATGGAATCGCCGAATATACAGCCGGAATCATAACTATAACTGTTGAAAGCACTCCAGCCCACAAAGTGCTATATGCTATAAAACCTATTATAGTAGCAAATATAGCAAGAGCAATCAATGAACCATATAATAAACATGTCGTTTTTTTCACATTATCTTCCTCTCTTTATCCTAATTGACTGATAATACATGATTATCCACCTATTTGTAGCAACTACCATTCTCTCTTTAAACTATATTTGCCTACTAAATCATCACCTTACATAAGAAATTTTTTATGTAAGTTAAATTTTCATAATTTTTTGATATGCAAATAAAAAGCTCTCAATACACTAACATAATAACTCTCTTTACCTGCATATATTAATTAGTATCAAATGG
Organism: Roseburia sp. AF22-2LB; assembly: GCF_003461125.1. NCBI lineage: Bacteria > Bacillati > Bacillota > Clostridia > Lachnospirales > Lachnospiraceae > Roseburia > Roseburia sp. AF22-2LB. Next base: position 123,341 of record NZ_QTWM01000004.1, on the reverse strand, counting down.
GATTACTGTTGGAGAATTCCAACATATCTGAATTATGTGATATTTGTACTAGCTATCGCTTATAACTCATACTCCCATTCATCAAATTACTTTTTCTGTTAATAGATTACTCTCTTTGTCATTTCTTGTCAATTATTTTGTTGGAAATCTTTTTCAAAGGACTGCATTTCCCGGAACATTTCCTTATCGACATAGCAGCCGGCTTTCTCATGCTCGGTCAGATTGATGGCACAGTCAAACTGGTCAATGATTCCTTCTATCGGCTGTACCATTCCTTTCCAGCCATCTCCCATAGCATCCTGCAGCCGCTTCCAGTCCGTATACATTCTGACCGCTGCATTATTGTGCTTTCCTTCTATGGTCGGAAGTGAAATCTGCATATCCTTTTTCAGTACTGTCTTGCCATTTTCATCCGGCTCTGGAAAATCTTCTGACGTTTTGGTTGGAATAATAAACCTGGCTTTTGTCATTTCTATGGACAGAAATCTAAAATATAATTTGTAAATAAGTTTCTGCTCGTCTGTTGCCGGCTGCCCAAGCTGAGCAATCAGAAGCATCCATCTTACCAGGTCAGGGTTGGTAACCGGAATGCTAATTTCCGGTATATTGCTGTAGTCCGGCTCCGGAACAAATTCCGGTGCTGCTATTGCCGTATTTTCATTTACCACTTTGACTCCACAGGCACCATTCATATAAAAACAGTATCCCAGGAAATTGTAAATTGCCTTATGGGAATCATCGTTTTTAATCTCTCTGATTTCATACCGTTCTTCCGGAAATCTGACTTTAAATATATCCTTATATGCCTTAGTCAGAATCCAGATGTCAGGTGGTGTACACATATATGTGCCATCCTGTCGGTCTACTGTCTGGGAAAAAAGTGCCGGCTCTCCTGTGATTTTACTGTATACGCAATAAATAGCAGGTGCTTCCAATACCTTTTGAACAAGGGATTTTGCAATTACACCAATCCGCTTTCGGACTTCTTCTTTCTCAGCATCATCCTTTGCCGGAATTACTTTCGTTTTATACCACGCATACAAACGCCAGATTTCTGAGCAATCTGTAATGCTTAATTCATCAAGTTCTTTCTGTGAAAGTACCAGTTGTTTTGACGATACATAAGTATCTCCCAAACCGGAAATATAGGCATCATGTACTTCTGCAACTGTTGTGGTTCTTGAATATACCATTGTTCCGCATTTTATCGGATACGTTCCTGCCTGCTCCAGTTTCAATCCTACCCGGCAGTTTTCTGCTTCACGCACAGCTTTTCCCTGACCAACTTCTATTCCGAGCACTACTGTCACCAGTATTTCTCCATCATCATCCGAAAAATTACTCATGTAGACAGCATCACCCACCTGTATTTTTCCCTTCAGTTCACCTACAACCACGATATCATCTGTATTTCTAAGGCGGAACTTATCCTGTACTTTTAATACACACTTTCTTGCTGCTTCTTTGGAACTATTTTCCACTGCATTATCTTTATTCTTAAAAAGATGTAACTTTTCCCTGATTCCCATTGCAACCGGCTCCTTTTCGTTGTTCTAATTGTTCTGCTGTCTATCTATGATATATTCCAGCATTTTTCTCGCATTAGCTTTTTTCATTTGAAGTTCAAACAGTCTTTCCTTTTTTTCATTAAAAAACAGATATGCCACATTTCCCGGCATTGCACTAACCCCGGTGATTTGCCCGATTGGGATATTTTTTAGTTTTCTTTCTGCATAGTAAAATACTTCATTTTTCTTTATAAATACTGCCGAATATGTAAAATGCTGACACAAAAATGTTGCAAAACCAAGCTGAACCATACAGCAGCAAAAAAGAAATAGAAATAGTGACGCTATTTCTAATGAAAATAACAGAATCACCCATTCCAAAACACTAATTATATAAAACAGAATTCCAAATATCCATATTATTTTTTTATCCCCTACATAGATAAATGCTTCTGCTTTATTATTTTTCTGCTCTTTCTTATATTTAAGCATAAACTTTAAATCAAAAATTCCTATCACAAATGCTATAATTATTAATATAATTAAAATATATTTCATGCTATCACCTCATCTAAAATAATTCTATAAAATCCGCCAGTATTAAATATAATGCATACCATATCCCAAAAGCTAAAACTGAAAAACAACTAAAATACAGTAGAATTTTTTCTCTTTTCTCTTCTGCATTTTTTGCCATATCAAATATTCCAATTCCAGCAGCCCAAAACAGAACTCCCAAAAGAAACTTTAACCAATAAATGCATATTATTTCTCTATTTAATGGCATCAATAAATAAAAAACGACTCCAATAATATCAACTACCTGTACACCTATCGCATACATCAACCCCATAATCGAAATTTCTCCATAAGAATGCCACAACCAGGTAAATACATATAAGAATCGATTATCTATCCAAATTTTTCTTCTGCCTGACGGTTTTTCTGAAAACCTAACTATAAACCACATCCAGACAGAAAACATAATACATTTTATGAATAAGTGCATTTTCTTTATCACCTCGTCTGTAAAAACTCTACTACCTTATTCCTTTTTTCTAAAAAGAATCGATATTCTGTTCCATTTCTTTTAACTATGTTTATCTGATTTGTAAAAATACCAAACAACTTTTCCTCTTCTAATTCTCTCCTCCCATATCCGGAATAATATATATCACCTTTGCTCCAAATAATTTCTTCATTTCTTCCTCAAAATTTAAATATGTGGTTTTAGCTATATATACCTCTCCGGTAAAATTCATTAAAAACTTGTCCATATTATTTTTATAAATGAAACCATATTTAGAACAATTCTTGTATAATTAATGTTCAACCTTCAGTGTATTTAGTTCTTTTCTATCTTTAACCAACAATCCCGCATCAATTTCTTCAAAAAAGAGTGTTATCCACGGACAATAAACGAATTTGCCATTTTTATATATATTTACTCTTAAATTTCGTCGATAAAGATAGGTATTGGATATTATAACTGACTTCACTTCAGATAAATCTTTCTTTCGTCTTTTAAAATTATGATAATAAACTATTTTCTCATCCTGAATGTAATATCCATCTATGAAGAACCCGATTCCATAAACTAATAAGAACGCAATCCCTACATATTCAAGCAGGACAAGAATTGACACAATTCCATATCTGTCACCAGTAAGTTTTAATATAACAATTATTCCTAAAATTAGACCACAATATATTGCCAGCCCTCTCATTACATTGTGATATACTACTGAAATATAATATTTTTGTTTATTCATCATCTGCTTTTCGCCAGCTCTAATCCAATTCCAATATCTCTTTCACATTTTTACATCTTGCCATTATTTCCTGTGTTATATCATCATTCATTGCATATGAAAATAAATACTCCTTCTTTCGGTCAAAAACATCTGTAAATGCACCATAATCTTTGCGTAACTTTTCAGGTGTCTTTCCAAAAATAGTCCTATGAGGGCAATTATTGCCAGTCATTATGTATCCTATCTTTGAATATTCTATTTTTTCACTAACAAATGCTGTCCCTTTATATCCCGTTACCAGCATATAATCCCTGTTAAAAATGATATAAAAGGATTTATCATATGTTCTTTTTATCACCAGAAGTGCCGGATAATATAATAATGCCAAAAGCCACATCACAATCATTACAACTTTACTTGCAAAAAAAACATAAAATAAAACTCCAAGTAAAACAAGTGCTGCTCCTACTGAAATTGCGATTGTTCTGCATGTCCGTTCATTTCTCTTAGTACTTTTCATATAATGAATTTTCTTTCCAGTCACTTTTGCATCTGATTTCACTTCCTCATCATTCTTTTTTCCATAGTTTTTCAGTAACTGATCAATATTAAAAAATGCCGTCTCTAATACTTCTTCACCATCTACATATAATCTTGCTTTATTCGCTTTCTTATGGTCTTTTTCAAAATACAATTTATTGCCGTATCCCCGTTTTAATAATGTAGAATATGTTACCGTTCCATTCTGGTATATACAAATTTTCTCACTGTAAAACAATTTTTCAAATGCAATCAATATTACCTTCCCTACAATTCCGGCTTTCCATGCATTTAAGACAGCCGGATGTATATTTCCTGTCATAACACACAATACTGCCTGTAGTAAATATATATCAAAGACCGTGCTTATCGTTAAAGTTAATACTACACCACGACCATTTGTTAATATACTTTGGGCAAATTCGTTTTTTATTACTTCTGTTTTCAGATGTATCAAAATTCTTTTTATATTGCACCCTACATTAATTATTAAAATACCAATAATGACTATTCTGCACAGACATTTGCCCCACACCAATTTTTCCGAATTATCAAATAGTTTCCAAAGATTAAATATATCATCTTTCCATGCCCACAAACCTATCATGATACTAAACAAAGCGCATATACTTAGTAGCCTTACATATATTAATGCCCAACCACCTACTACTCCCACGCCTTGGTTAAAATTTGTTCTAACTCCAAATAAATTTGCAAAACACTCTCTAAATAATATTCGGATTCCATATGTAAATAGCAAAATAAAAAATAATGTGTATATGTATATCATCTTTTCCATTCCTTAACTTTAAAATGAACTATACTCCTGTTCCGCATGCAACTTTATATACTCTGTCATTTTCATCAAAATAGAATGATGTTGAATAAATACCATTTTGAACCGCATATTCATTTTCTTCCTCATTACTTAAAGTTTCCTTTAATCCATATGCCAGCATAACTTCTTTTTTTGATGAGCCTACCCCAATTTGTAAAATTCCAAATCGAATACCAGGATCCGTAATTCTAACACTTTCCATATAATTTCCAATAAAGGTATATTCTATATCTTCAAATTTAATATCCTCGCAACTTCCATATAATTTTTCTCTGCTAACAGGGTCACCTTCTTTTTCTAAAATTTCCTGTTTGCTTTGGCGGAAAAAACAATTAAAATCGTGTAATCCATATGTACCGTATTTCATTTTAAGAAATATAACTAATACTATAAAAATAAGAATAATAATACCTATAACTACCTTTGCTCTTCTTTTACTCTTTACCATCTTTTTTCCCCCATTCTATAAAAGTAATGTTTTAATTACTATTTTCATTTCTGGATTTATAAAAGTCTGGTCTCACAATTATATCTACTCTTACAAATGCACTCATAAATGCAAAAAGCATCGTTGCAACCATAATACAACACCAAAAAAATACTGAACTTTTTTGTTTTCCTAATGCATTAAATAATACTGCTCCTCTGCGTCCAAAAAATCGTCTTCCTGACACACACAAACACGTTAATAAAAATAAACTCATTGTTTCTATAATTTTTAACGTACTTCTTACATTTTTATTTTTTATTACTATTTTTCCAGTTGTTAATAATGCCCCCAAAATTCCCAATATTATAGAAATCACATAACTTATAATACAAATTGCTGTGCTTTTTTCAGGTGGCAAATTTCCCTGCACCATTATTTGTATCGTAAGTCCCAGTGAAACAAATAAGCATATATGTGCATTGTATTTTCTATAATCATATTCTTTTCTTATAAATGAAACTACTGCCCCCAAAATAATAAAAGCTATTACACACGCTGCTATACATGCTGTAAAGCCCATATCGGCTCCACGATAATAGCTATCAAATGCTCCCAGTAACCCCAACACACTATATACAAAAATTCCTGCTCCTGTTTGTTTTAAAATTGCTTTACCCTTTTTCACCATAGCCTCATCTCCATATTGAAGTCTGCAACTGACCAAGTCACCTTTTAACATCAGCGAGTATATAATCTTATATGTCTCTTCTGTTTTTCTGATAAACTATGTTCCTCATCCGTTACATATATCCCCATATATTTCAAATCCCCCTGTATATAAAACATAATATATACCTGATAATCCCCATCATGACTTTCTTCTATTGAAGAAAAATAATATGTTGTATCAGATGGATTCTGTATACTTCCTGTTTCTACATCTCCCCACAGAAACCCTATTCCATACTGGATTCCTTCTAATATCTGATTGAATGAGTTTGCTGACTTTAACTTTTTTAAAGTCTCTTCATCTAGCAGACTGCTTTCATCGGCATTGGACAATTCAATTCCATAAATCATATAAGTGTTTTCCTTTGATTTTATCAGAAATTCATTATCCGTTTTGTAACGTTCCGACTCCTCACTATTCATATATTCCTTCGGTATACTTGCAGCAATCTGTGACAATTGTATCTGATAATACTGCACATAATGTTTACTTATTAAAGTATATATTAAAATAATTGTCCATAAAATTGCTATTTCTATTGAAAAATAACGAAGTCCCTTTAAGATTTGTTCTTTCTTATATTTCACTCTAAACATCCTTGTTCTTCTCCTTTGACTTCATTCTGCACTATACTTTTCTTCCACATGCAATTTTATATACTCTGTTTTTTTATCAAAATAGAATATTTCTACTTTTTATTAGCCTGTTCATATTTTCTGAAATAATAATACATCATACCAGCATCAACCCACAAAGATGAAAAAATTGCAATTGAAAAAAGTAACACCGCCACAATCGCACATGTCTCATTATGACCTATACCTTCCATTTTTGAGCCGATTTGTTTTCCACATATTCTCAATGTAGCAATGGTTAGCATTGCTACCGATGCTGCAATTTCTCTACTATATGACACTTTTTTCTTTTCTTTTTCATACCATCCATTGCGTATTCTTTTTTTCACTAACCAAAAGCGTCCGAAATAGCACAATGCAATCAGTATTGTTCCCATTATTCCTATTATCAAATAATTATTGGGTTTCCTCATCATTCCAATAAAGCCCCATCCATCTACAAAAAAAATCATTCCCCAAATTTCTCCATGAACAAAGCTACAAAATACACTTCCATATTTTTTTCTCTCCATCCTTGAACATAGAATCAGCAGGCAAATTTCTATTATTACGCAAACAGCAAATACCTTCCGTGAATTCAATATTTGTATGCCTAAAAAGATTACTGTTAATAAGAAAAATCCAATCTGATCATCCCATAATGTTGCCTCGTATTTCTTTTTTGTTTCTAAAAAGTCCTGTATTTTTTCCATTGTATTCTGCCCCTCTTGGCGATGCCTCTATCTCCTTTTGAATATTTTATATTACTCTTTATTCGCTTCCATATATTCAATTATGTATGTTCCAATTTTTTCCGAATACCATGGTATATCTATCCCTTCTTCAGGTTTTCTTTTCCCTTTTTGATTCAAATATCCCATATATGTCAAGTTATTTGCTGCCCTATGATTTCTAAACCCAACTCTCATCGTAGCATCTATATCTGTTAATATCTTAAACGTTATTTTGGGATTCTGCACCATTGAGGCTATTTCTTTTCCGTTATAATTCCAATCAGTTTCTGATGCTATACACAAAACCGGATTTTTTATTTCCAACATATTTGAAATCCAAAATTCTGGTCTCTTATTAAATAATTCTTTATCTGCTACAACCACATTTCCTTCTTCTAATAACTTTTCTACTTTTTCATATTCTCTTTCTATATCTCTTTCCTTAACTTTTCTACCTCTACCCCACTTATCCATTTTTCTTCTAGCTATAATCCGTTGTTTTCCCGTCTCTCCACCACCAAATAACAAAATTAGTCCCTGTGGCTTTATCTTTTTTTGTAGCAATAATAAAATATTACATGTAATACTATGACCGATAAAATAAATTGGATGTTCTCCTGTTTCACTTTGAATTTCATTAATCACATCTACTATTTTATTTATCTTATTTCAATAGTCAATCCTTCATTCCAGTATCTATTTCACATTTTTACCCCTTATCATCGACCTGTATATAACCACATATGTTTCTTCTGTTTTTCTGATAAAACATGCTCCTCATCCATTACACATATCTCCATATATTTTAAATCTTCCTGTATATAGAATATAATATATACTTGGTAATCCCCATCATGTCCTTCTTCTATTGAAGAAAAATAATAACATGTATAAGATGATTTTTTTGTATTTCCTGTAACCACATCTCCCCACAGGAATCCTACTCCATCCTGGATTCCCTCTAATATCTGACTGAATGAATTTGCTGACTTTAACTTTTTTAAATCCTCTTCATCCAGGAAAGTTATCAAGCTGCTTTCATCGACATTGGACAATTCAATTCCATAAATCATATAAGCATTTTCCTTTGATTGTATCAGAAATTCATTATCCGTTTTGTAATGTTCAGACTCTTCACTATTCATATATTCCTTCGGTATACTTGCAACAACCTGTGACAAATGTATACCAGAATACTTCCCATAATATGTGCTTATTAAAGTATCTATTAAAATAATTGTCCATAAAATTGCTATTTCTATTGAAAAGCAACGAAGTCCCTTCAAGATTTGTTCTTTCTTATATTTCACTCTAAACACCCTTCTTCTTCTCCTTCCCATAAATTATTCCACCATTCAAATATATTACCTGAACAGATTGTCCATGTATTAGACATTGTCACATGACCTGATGCTAATGTCCCTTCTTCGCCAAATCCTATACTTCCATACCCCCCAATATGTTTTAAATCTCCATTATCATCGTATGTCTGCCACGCACCTCCACCAAAGATTAAACCTTCACCTACTGTTACTCCTTCTTCTGTTCCAAAATCTTCCAAACTATATATCGACTGTGCCTTGTACGCCCCCAAAAAAATACTTCCATTTCCGGATTGACCGATTTCTGCTCCAGTTCCACCAGAAACCTGTAATGCAATATTACCATTTAAATCCCACACAACTTGCACACTTCCACTCATATATGCTCCAGCCCCAATACTTCCTGATAATCCCAGCACACCAATCGGGATATCTTTGTCACTATCATCATTTTTATCCGTATTATTACTCTCATTATCATTATTACTTGCTTTTTCCTGCTCATTGATTTCATTCATCGGGATTTCTAATATTTTCTTAATATCATACTCCTCTGGAATTGAATTCTCCTCTTTGTTCATTCCACCCAAAAATTCGTCAGGAAAATCTATCAAGCTTTTTTCTTCCGACTTACTTTTTCCTATATTATTAAATTCGTCTACTATATTTATTACTGGTTCCATACCATTCAAATCAACCAAATCCAACGGTCTATTCCAGCAATAGTTGTAATGGTTCATTGTATATGGCGCAGCAATATGCCCCTTTATAAAGTCTTCGCTGATAAATCTGCCAACTCCGGCATCATATCGTCTTGCCTGTGCAAAGTATAGTGCACCAACGCTGTCCATCTGATAACCGGTAAATCCGAAGCTTTGTAAAGAATCTTTAAAGATATCTTTTGCAGTCCGAATATCATTACCAAATTCGTCAAATCCGTAGACTTCCTCGCTTCTTCTGCCTTTCCATCTTTAATTAAATTTCTTACAACACTCTGCTGCATTTGGTCTAATCGTTCCCTGTCAGCCTCCAGTGTTGTTCTTAATTTTTCTATATCAAGATTTCCACCATTCGGATTAATATTATCTGCTAAGTCTGTAAAATATGTAATTATTGCATTTCCTGCCGTTACCAATCCGGCAACTGTTCCGATATGTCTGGTATCAACTTGCTGTACATCTGAAAAAATTTGCTCAATCTCTTCTTTTGTTGTAGAATGCTTGCTTATAATATTCTGATAATATCCTTCCATATTATCCAAATAGTCTGAAATACCAAGTTTGCTCAACCAGTCCTGTCCCGCCTGATTAAACTCTCCTTTTCCATTCCCAATTGTTTCCCATACACCGGAAGCAATAACATCATCAACATATTGCATTAACAGTTCTTTTGCCCCAGGTGAAAAATCTCTCATCATATTTTCTCTCCCGTTCAATTTCATTTTTTATAGGTTGTCCCAGGTTTCTTCTGTTATAGAAAACACCTCTTTCGGATAATCAATGTTTACCAACTCTCCTCCTGTAGATAAATCCTTTGCAACAACATGAATTGACCACTCTGCATTCCCATTTAATATCTGATACATTTCTGAATTAAAAAATATAATCATTAGTTTTGCCGTAAATGTAAGTCCGTTTGCCTTCTGAGCTACCTGACAATTAACTTCGGTATAATCATCCGAAACCGATATTTTATACAATTCATCTTCATCTGTTTGTTCTAATTCATTACTAATATTTTCTTCGGCTTTCTTTATCCATTTTTCCTTTTGTTTTTCATTCAACTCTATAATAATGTTCTTTTTTTCATCCAAATATATATATTGGCAATACTCAGTTGCTCCACGTATTTCTTTTATAAAATCAGTTGCATTCGTATATATAGCTGTAATTTCAAATTTCTGTAATCCTGTGTTATCGTAATTTTTGTAATAATTCTTCGTCAAATCATAATTTTCATTTATTTTTTTTATTTCCATTCCAAACGGATTTTCATCTGCACTTAATATAATTGTATCCTCTTCTTCTCCTGTTTCTGTTTTCTCCGGTATTGCCTGCTCCTTTTTATATATTACAAGCGCTGCCACAATTCCTATCACTAATATTGCTATCACTATAATTCCCATTATGTTTTTCTTCTTCATTCTTATTTCCTCCATTTTCTTATGGTAATACAGTAGCAGTTGCAATTGATGCTCCACCTATTTTTACAGGTTGTCCCAGGTTTCAATTGATAAGTTATAATCCTCATCTGGGAATTTTATATTTTCCAATTCCTTTCCTGTTTCCATATCAGTTACGATAATCTGTAATGACCAGTCTTTGTTTCCATTCAATACATGATATATTTCTGAATCATATGTCAAAGTCATAAGTGAGCTCATCTTTGCCGTAAAGGTACTTTGACTGTTTAATATTTCTTTTGATACATCCAGATAAAGTATTTTGTAATCATCACTAATTCTAAAATGATATAATTCTTCATCCTTATTTTGTTCTATTACTCTTTTTATATCCTTTTCTGTTAACTCCAGCCAATTTTTTCGCTGCTGCTCTGTTATCTCTGCAACCAGTCCCTCTTCTTTACTTTCATATCCATATTGGCAATATCCGGATTCTCTCATCTCGGCAATATACGTCCTTTTATCTGTAAAAATAACTGGAATGATATACTTTTGTAGTCCTGTATTGTCATAATCTTTATAATAATTTCTTGTCAAATCATAGTCTTCATTTATCTTTTTTATCTCTATTCCGAACGGATTCTCATCTGCACTTAATACTACTGTCTCCGGTTCTTCCCCGACCTGTGATTTTTCCGGCACCATCTGCATCTTTTTATATACTATCAGTGCAGCCACTATTCCAATTGCAAACAATGCTATAATGATTATCCCTACTATTTTTTTCTTTTTCATTCTTCTTTTCCTTCTAAAGTATATAATTGTTATGTTTCAATTCTTTCGCCTATCTTTAATGAACTAAGATTATTCTGTTACTGCATTTTATTCATCCCACATTTCTGCTGACAAATTCCATTCTTCCTTCGGAAAATTGATATTAGAAAGTTCTCGCCCCGTTTCAAAATCTTTTGTCACTATATTAACTGTCCAATTATCGTTTCCATTAAGTATCTGATATATTTCAATCTCCTCCAGCAAACGCATTATATTATCCATAACTTTCGTAGCATGTGCATTAATTGATACATCAGCTTCAATCATCGTATAATTCTCTGATACAGCAAATTTATACAAATCTTCTCCATCAGCCGATAATACTGTTTTATGAATAACCGCCTCTGTATTGCCAATCCAATCTTCTTTCTGCTTTTCCGTCATTTCCGCTATTATATTATCTTCCTCATCTATATAACCATATTTACAATATCCCGATTCCCTTAATGCTATAATGTATGACCTTTCATCTGTAGTGACATTAGGTATAACAAATTTCTCCAATCCCTTATTATCATAATTTTTATAATAATTTTTTGTCAGGTCATAATTTTCATTTATCTTTTTTATCTCTACTCCGAACGGATTCTCATCCGCACTTAATACTACTGTCTCCGGTTCTTCCCCAACCTTTGGCTGTTCCAATGCTGTCTGTTCTCTTTTATACTGCATCAGCGCTGCAGCTATTCCGATTACAAATAATACTATAATGATTATTCTTACTATGTTTTTCTTTTTCATTTTTCTTTTCCTAATCCTTATGGAGCTACCAAAGCCCCCATTATTAACGCTCCACCCGTGGGTGCCATAAATGCCACTGCAACTGCCCATTTTGTCAAAAAATACAAGCCATATGCTATTCCTAAAACTATAGCTAAATCGCGAACCTTTTCTCCATCTATCTGATACTCATGTTCTGGTATAGGATTCCTTTCCATAGCTGTTTCTTTTACCGTTATTGGAATTGCCTCCCATTCTGGCATTTCTGTATTGTTTGCTTTTTTTACTTCAATAGATGAAGCTACTTTTACATTATCTTCAAGAGTTTTTTCAATTTCATACTTCACACTTGATGTTCCTAGTGATATACCATGTCCTAATGACACTTCCATATTTCCTTCGGTTGCAATAATTGAAACTGAAGCCTCACCATCTTCGCTCAATTCTCCTGCTACTGAAAGTTTATTATCAAACAAATATTCACTTGATATTTTAAAAGACTGTAGCATTATCTGTTGTTTCTCTATTGCAAAGTTAATCGTTGATTGGTTTCCAAAATTTGTTGTTCCCTTCACGCTGACACAATAGGTTGCCGTCATATCTACCCCTAGTGGAACTGTAACCTCATATAATCCATCCTCTAATTCTACTTCCGGAATGATTGATAGTACCCATGTTGCAATACGGTTTATATACTCTAATTGCTCCTTTTTAGAAAGTGCTTCAAATTCATCATACGTCAGATTTAATCTTGAAACGGAAATAATATACTCTGCTGCTTCTTCTGCCTTTCCATCTTTCATTAAATTTCTTACAACACTCTGCTGCATCTGGTCTAATCGTTCCCTGTCAGCCTCCAGTGTTGTTCTTAATTTTTCTATATCAAGATTTCCACCATTCGGATTAATATTATCTGCTAAATCTGTAAAATATGTAATTATTGCATTTCCTGCTGTTACCAGTCCTGCAACTGTTCCGATATATCTGGTATCAACCTGCTGCACATCTGAAAAAATTTGCATTAACAGTTCTTTTGCCCCTGGCGAAAAATCTCTCGTCATATTTTTCTTTCCTCTTATATCAAAACATTCTTAATATCATACTAAGCAATTTATATATTTTCCCAATTTTCATCCGATAAACGGAATCCTTCATCCGGATATTCTATATTAATTAATTCTTTTCCGGTGTCCCAATCCTCTGTAATAACCTGAACTGCCCAATCTGTATTTCCATTAAGGACCTGATATATCTCCGAATGATATAACAATGCTGTAAGATAAGACATAAAAGAAGTCATTTTCTCTTGGTCTAATACTTCTTTTGTAACATCAATTTGCAAAGTTTTATAATCTTTCTCAAAATTAAAATTGTATACTTTACTTTCTTTTTGTTGCTGTAATATATCATCTATTTTTTCTTTTAACTTACTTATCCATTTTTCCCTTTGCTCCTTAGTCATTTCTACTACTATATCCTGACTATCATCTATATAAACATACTGGCAATACTTTGTTTCTCTTATTCCAAATATGTATGATTCTTCATCCATAAACGCAATTGGAATAACATACTTTTCCAATCCTGCGTTATCATAATTCTCATAATAATCCTTGATAATATCATAATTTTCCGGTGCATCTGTTGTTGTCATTCCAAACAAATTCTCATCTGCACTCAATACTACTTTTTCTGACGCCAGAACATTTTTCTGTTCATCCGAATATGTCTGTTCTCTTTTATACTGCATCAATGCAACAGCTATTCCGATTACAAATAATGCTATAACAATTAACCCTGCCACATTACTTTTCTTCATGTTTAAGCTCCTCTTTTATCAGAAGAACTGCCTGTTTTTTACAGGCAATCCTCCCAACTTATTTTTGCAATTATGTTATATTAAATTGTTTTATAAATTATTTGGGATACTTGCCGGAGAATTCCGACATATATGAACTTCCTTATTCTATAAAAGATGTAAGTGTTATTTTCATAGCCCACACTCCCATTGTTTACTCAACAATCACTTAATAGCTTAAACATTTTACTTTTTTCTGTCAATTAGCATTTTAGATAAAACACACTATTGTATTTGTATAATTTTCACAAAAGGGAATTATATATCATTTACATTTCATTATGTACTTCCGGAAATGTATGCTATAATGAACGCATATTTTATTTACTAAGGAGAGGTATTTTACAATGAAAGAAAAATTTAAAAATCTGTCAGCACCCGTTGGGATCGTGCTGTCTGTTGTAGCGGTTATTCTTTTTACCGGGTTACTGTTGGGACTTGGTTTTGTTATGGGAAAAATCCCGGTATTAAACGAACAAAACGACTACCTGCTTCAGGCAATCGCAGAATTTATCATTCTGATTGTTTTCCTGATTATAACCTTTGTGATTGGTTATGCCCGCATCTTTACGGAAAATGTTGCCGGCTGGCTCAGAAGTTTATATACCGGCGGTTTCTTTGTGGTTTACTGTCTGTTCAGCCTTATTGCACAGATTTATCTTTGCGGTATGTCAAAAGCGGGAAATGTAAGACCTGCTTTGGAAATTATTTTCTATGTAGTTGCTATTTTTCTGGTTGGACTGGTAGAAGAACTGGTCTTTCGAGGTGTCATTTTTAATCTGTTACTGAACAGTTTTCCAAAAACAAGAAAAGGCATTACCGGTGCCATTGTTTTAGGCGGTGTTCTCTTTGGTCTGATGCATTTTGTAAATATCCTTTCCGGAGTAAAATTTACAAGTGCGCTGATTCAGGTTATCTCTGCTGCTTTGATGGGTATTTTATTCTGTACGATATATGCATCTACCCGCAATTTCTGGATGCTTGTCATTTTCCATGCCCTTGTTGATTTTGCCAGCCTGCTTTCCACCGGAATTTTCGATGCCGGAAATATTGTGTCCCAGATCAATACTTTCTCTGCAATTAATTCCCTGTCATTTATCCTGCTGGCAATTCCAATGTTTGTTATGCTGCGCAAATCAAGACGTATCCGCTTAGAGATGCTCTATAACAACGTTCCGATTTATGATGATGAACACGAAGCAAAGATGCTTTCCATTGTATCTCTTGTTCTTGGCATCATCAGTCTGGTACTTTCCTGCATCGGCTATCTGATTGGACTTGGTATTGTGGGCATTTTTGCAGCAATTCTTTCCAAGAAAGCCAAGCCATATAACAACTCTATGGCTACTGCCGGAATGATTACTTCCATCATAGGAATTATCCTTTCTGCCATTGCTGTGGTTCTTCTCAGCGTGGTCTACTCCAGCGATATGATGGCGCAGTTTATGTAAAAGTTCAACATGGAAAGCCCGGATTGCTCCGGGCTTTTCTTATACATTGTTTAAATTTTTTCGGATACGAGGGCTATGCTTCTTCTGCCTTGTCATCCAGATTTACTACGATTATATTTTTTCTTGTAACTGCGCCAATCTCTTCCAATGCATTGAGCATACGGTATACGGTTGCTGTTCCAATGCTTTTGTCCTTCTTGGACGCTCTGTAATAAATTTCCTTACAACTGGAGCAGTTATCTTCTAAGATAATATCCAAAAGAATACGACGCTGCTTTGTCATCCGGCATCCCCGGTCTTTCAGCATCTTGATTATCTTGTCTCTGGTCTGTGTCGTCTGCGTCATGCCTGCCTCCAATCTAGATTAATGGCAATGTCCATCACAGTGCTTGCAGTTCACACCACACTGCAGTGATTTTCCTGCCTTTTTGTCTTTTACCATGCTTCGAATTATAAGTGCAACGACTGCTACAACTACAGTTCCAACAATAACTGTACCCATCGTAATCACTCCTTTCTGTTATGGCGGATTATTTTGCTTTTACTGTTACATTTAATGTCTGGCTTTCCTTATAAGGACGGAACAAAAGATAAATGAATCCGATGATTAAAAGGAATGCGACTACTGTTCCAATTCCAAATGTTCCTGCTGTAATTAAGGAACCAATCTGGAAGATACATAAGGATACAACATATGCAAGGATACACTGATATCCGATTGCGAACCAGAACCATTTTGTATTGTTCATCTCACGTTTGATTGCACCCATAGCTGCGAAACATGGTGCACACAGTAAGTTGAATACTAAGTAAGAATATGCTGCAAGTGCAGTCATGCTGCTTGCAAGGTTACCCCAGATTTCTGCTCCGTCTTCTGCAACTTCTGCAAATCCGAATAACTGTCCGATTGTTCCTACTACGTTCTCTTTTGCGATTAATCCGGTAATAGCTGCAACTGTCATCTTCCAGTTACCCCATCCAAGAGGTGCGAAAATCCATGCAACTGCATTACCAATCTTAGCTAAGATACATTCTGCCTGAGCAGCTTCCAGCGCGGTTCCTTCCAGTCCGTCAAAGCTTAACATTCCGAAGCTTCCGTCTGTCCATCCAAAGTTCATTAAGAACCAGACTACGATAGTTGATAAAAGGATGATGGTACCAGCCTTCTTAATAAAGGACCAGCCTCTCTCCCACATGCTTCTTAATACGTTTCCAACTGTTGGCCAGTGATATGCCGGTAACTCCATAACGAATGGTGCCGGATCTCCAGCGAACATCTTTGTTTTCTTTAAGATAATACCGGAGCAGATGATTGCTGCGATACCAACGAAATATGCACTTGGTGCAACCCATGAAGCTCCATCAAATAATGCACCTGCGATCAATGCGATGATTGGAAGTTTTGCTCCACATGGGATAAATGTTGTTGTCATAATTGTCATCTTACGGTCTCTGTCATTTTCAATGGTTCTTGATGCCATAACTCCAGGAACACCACAACCACTACCGATTAACATCGGGATAAATGATTTTCCGGAAAGACCGAATTTACGGAAGATACGGTCCATGATAAATGCAACACGGGCCATATATCCACAGGACTCTAAGAATGCCAGGAAGATAAATAATACCAGCATCTGAGGTACAAATCCAAGAACTGCACCAACACCGGAGATAATACCATCTACAATAAGGCCTGTCAGCCAGTCTGCACATCCGATATTTTCAAAGAAACTCTGTGCTGCCGGAATAATCCATTCACCAAATAAGGTATCATTGGTCCAGTCTGTCAGAATAGAACCTACTGTTGTTACAGATACATAATATACAATCCACATAACTACTGCGAAGATTGGCAGTGCCAGCCAGCGGTTTGTTACGATACGGTCAATCTTATCGGAAGTAGAAAGTTTTTTCTTGCCATTCTTGGTAATACACTCACCAATAATGCTTGAAATATATACATATCTTTCATTTGTGATAATACTTTCGGTATCATCATCAAATGCATCTTCCATTTCTTTGATTTCTGCAGATACATCTGCTTTCTGTTTCATCTGCTCTGCAATCTTATCATCCTTCTCAAGAAGTTTGATTGCAAAGAAACGTTTCTGTTCTTCCGGAATGTCACTTCCTAATTTTTCTTCTGCTTTGCGGATGATGTCCTCCGCTTCTTTCGAGAACTCATGTACCGGAGCTGCTGCTTTCTGTTTTGCTGCTTCGATTGCTTTCTCTGCTGCAGTCATGATTCCGTTTCCTTTTAATGCAGAAATCTCAACTACTTCGCATCCTAATTTTTTAGAAAGCTTGTCGATATGTATCTGGTCTCCGGATTTCTTTACCAAGTCCATCATGTTTACAGCCATGATAACCGGAATTCCCAGTTCCATTAACTGTGTAGAAAGATAAAGGTTTCTCTCGATGTTGGTTCCATCTACAATATTTAAGATTGCATCCGGACGTTCGTTAATCAGGTAATTTCTTGCAACAACTTCTTCCAGTGTATATGGTGATAAGGAATAGATACCTGGTAAGTCCATGATTGTTACATCCTTATGACCTTTTAACTTTCCTTCTTTTTTCTCTACAGTTACGCCCGGCCAGTTACCTACGAACTGGTTAGAACCTGTCAGAGCATTAAATAATGTGGTTTTTCCACTGTTGGGATTTCCTGCTAATGCAATTTTAATCGCCATCTTTTTTACTCCTCTTTTCTTCTTTCTTTTATCATTTTTAAATTTCCTGCATAGAGCCTTTCTATGCTGTTAGTCCGATATTTCTTTTGTTAGTCGGGCTGTTTCAATGTTAGCTTAGCATTCCTTATGTTAGCATTTACTAACCTATATGCAAAAAAATTTATTCTACTTCAATCATTTCTGCATCTGCTTTACGAAGAGAAAGCTCATAGCCACGAACTGTCACCTCTACCGGATCACCCAGTGGAGCAACCTTTCTTACATAAACGTCCACGCCCTTGGTAATACCCATGTCCATGATACGTCTCTTTACCGGTCCCTCTCCGGACAGCTTTTTCACCTTTACGGTCTGACCGCAGGCTACTTCTTTTAATGTCTTCATAATTTCCTCCTTCTGGCTGTTACACCATAATCTTATTTGCCATGTCTTTTCCAATTGCTACTCTGGATTCTTTGACATTTACAATCATATTTCCATTTACCTCAGATACTACTGTTACTGTACCACCGGCAACAAAGCCAAGGTTCTCAAGAAATCTTCTTGTTTCTTCTTTACCGCCGACCTTCTTAATTACGTTCGGCTCTCCTTCTTTTACCATAGATAAAGGCATCATACTCTCCTCTTTTCTATTGTGCTATTGTTAATTTTTTCTCATTTCATTGGTTAGTATATTCTAACTATCATTAGTTGTCAAGAACGTTTTTGAGAATTTTTTATCATTAAGAAGCATTTTTTAGATTCATTTTATGATTTGATATGTTCGGCTTAATATGTTATACTTACCTAAATTCATGTATTATTATAGAAAAAAACATTAATGGGGGTGTTGTTATATGGCAACAAATGAATCAGCAGAAAATTATCTTGAGACTATTCTTATGCTGAGCAAAAAGCTTCCTGTGGTTCGTTCTGTAGATATTGCCAATGAACTTGGCTTTAAGAAATCCAGTGTCAGCATAGCAATGAAGAATTTAAGAGAAAAGAATCATATTACGGTAACCGATTCCGGTTTCATCTATCTTACCGATTCCGGTCGTGAAATTGCAGAAATGATTTATGAACGTCATGAATTCCTTTCTACCTGGTTAGAAAGTCTTGGTGTACCAAAGGAAATCGCAACAGAAGATGCATGCAAAATGGAACATGTTATCAGTAAAGAAAGCTTTACCGCAATCAAAAAAGCTTTGAAGCAGTAATACTACTGCTCCAAAGCTTTTTCTTTGTCTACAAACATCATAATGAATGCCATGAACAACACGGCTGCACATATCAAAATTGCTTTCTCTGCCAATAATTTCACAAAGGCATTTCCAATAATCGCCCCTATTATAAACATCAGGATAATGCCATAATACAGCATTCCTTTAAACGCGGATTCTTTATTCTTCGTATAATGGAAATCACACCAGTTCTGTGTCCCGCTTCTTAAGTTTCCGATGCACATCGTGGTTGCAATTCCATTGCCATGTATCTTCCGGAAGCTCTCCACCTGTATTCCACATGCCAGTGATGTTAAGCTGTTGGCTGCCAGATTCATGCTCTGTGGAAAAAAGCATACCACAAATAGCACCAGTGCTTCACATAATACAGAAAGCTGCCGCCAATGAAACAGGCTCTTATCTTTTGCATGTACCCGTACTACATCTGCCAGCGCTATTCCCACCGCAAATGCCAGCACCGGAAACAGATAACGCAGTGCCATTCCCCAGTTTCTCTCCGATAAATTGATTCCGAGCAATAACATATTTCCCGTCTGCGCATTAGCAAATACTTCATCCCTGCACATATAGGAATATGCATCCATAAATCCTCCAGCCAACGCCAGCACGATTCCAAGTTCTATTGATTCCGACATCTGTCTGGAACGCCTCATAATTATCATCCTCTCATCCTTGGTTTTCTTCTTATTATACTATGGGTGTCAAGGGGGATTCTATACTATAATATATAGATGACATCTTATGTTTTCATTTCTTGCCCTATAATACACCTTCTTCTTAACTTCGCTTTGAATTTGCTTTCAAAGATTCTTCCGCTATTTTGCTAAATTGAAATGGACGTGCATCAGGTTCTTCAATTCTCTTAATTCTCATATTCTTTCCAATTAACAAAGAATAATCTTTCTTCATACATTGAAACACTTTCCGATAACTTTCATATGCTATCTTTGAAGACTCATATAAATTAATAAGCCATTTTATCTCGTGATATTCCCATATAGAAATATATACCTCATCAGAAGAGAAAAAAGTTTCAAATAATTTTTTTCCACCATTTTGTTCGTTTACCATAAAGTTTTCCTGGCTTGCAAACAATGATTGTGGAACATGATGCCCCCAATTTCGCTGTTCTCTCATAGCATCAAGCAAATCTATTATTTCTTTTTCTAATGGTCTGAGTGTAAATTCTTCGTTTCCCTGTGTTACCTTTTTAGCTAATATTTTTCTAAATTGTCTATAGGAAACAGCATTTTTCGTTTCGTCTCCCAATATATTACAAATATACATTGTAAGACATTCTATTCTTTCTGCATATGCTTGATAAATAGTTGTTTTTATTTTATATTTTCCCTCATATTCCTTTAACAATTTTTCCACATCATTAATTGCATTTTTTAAACGATTCATTCTTTTATCTGTTAATACAATCATTTGATTCAAAAAAATAATTGCTTCCCTTTTATTATTAATAGGACGCATTTTCATTTGCTTGTATTCCATAATACTATCCCCTATTCTTTAGATATATCTTTTTTCTTTATTTTAGTTGATAGGAATACTTCCTTAAATCCAATTACAAACCCCATTACAATCATACATATCCCCTCTATTGCCAATACTAAAACAAAGAAAAAATCTATATATGCAAAAATTTTAGCACATTTTCCATTTGCATATCTCACTATAAAAGTTAGCACATATATAACTATTAGCTCAAGCGCTATTCTTAGCATATTTTTTTCAAATAAACTTAAATATTTATATGTCGTAATTATATTTGAATCCAAATATCCTAATCGTCTTCTTATCTTCGTATTCATTTCGTCTATATTTTTTTTAAATTTTTCATATGCCCTATTATTAAATTTAGTATCCTCCAAAGTTTCAAATACTCTTAATGTAGTTTTATCTGCATATTTCCTATATTTAGTTAAATACACTTTACATTTCTCTATATTTTTCTGAATATCTATATTACTTTTTGTTATACAATAAATTGGATAGTATATTCTATTATAGGCTATTTCTAATTTATCTAGCGGAATATTCTTATAATATTTATATTTTGTAATAAAGAAAGTAATCAAACCTGTTGCTAATACTGCTATTAAACTATCCAATTTTTCCAACATTTCCATAAGCATATTTATCATGCCTCCCTTTTCAATCCATAATATTACGATCACTTATTTTCTTCTAACTAATTAAGGCAGCTACTCTTTTTGAATCATCTTCATATCCATTTTTTAGATAATCACGTAATAATTCTAATTCCCTTTTCACAGGCTACCATTGATTGGCACCACCAATATACTGACTGCCAAAACTCTTCTGAGCAGCAGTCTTTCCTGTAATCATTATAGTTCCACTTCTAACTTGGAACTGCTGAATCCCCGTCATTCTATTCCACTCATATGGTAAAGCTAAATTCTGACGATTTGTTAAAGGTGAAAATGTTTCAAATAAATATCTTCCCTCTGTATTTGCATTTCCGCCATAAAATCTCAAACCATATGTACTGTCTCCAGCAGTTTGAAGTTTTATTGTTTCTACATTGAAAGACTCCAATATCTGTTTTCTATATACTCTTGGAACACCCTGACTCTGTAAATATTCTGATGCTTGCTTTACACCATCATAAGAATACACCGAGTTACTACCACTCTCCCCTATATTCCCCAACTGCTGCGGTCTTTTTACGTTATTTACTACTTCCAGCTCTGCCTCATTGAGCGTTCCATATGTTGCCATTCCGGTTAGTGAACCAACTACAAAGCCTGCCAGTGGACTGTTGGTTTCTTCTGTCATGCTCTTTTCCACATAGCTGCTGGCTGCCATTGTCAGTCCCTGCTTTGCATACTCTGTTACTACTGCCCTTCCTATGGATGTTCCTGCACTTACTGCTGCATTTGCTGCCATTCCTCCGGTCAGTATCATAGAAGCTGAGATTGTCAACGCATTTCCTATTAAATAATAGAGTTCCGGATTGCTGGCAAATACTGTATCACGGATTGGATTAACCGATACCATTCTTGGGTCTCCTGTTACTCCTGCATAAACATCCTGACCACCTTCTACTGTATTTGAAAAGCCATATGCTGCTGTTCCTGCGCCAATTGCCATTACTCCTACTGTAGCCACTAAAGGAAGTGCCATACCACAGGTTGCTACGACAAGCATTCCTCCTAGAATCATGGTTCCGACTCCGACAAGTGTTTTCACAATGCCTTCTTCTGTTCTCAGTCGGATAGATTCCTGCCACTGCTGTTGCTGCAGTTCATAGAACTCCTCACAGGAGTTTACCCTGTCCTTCACCTGCTCGAGATATGTACTTAACATTCCATCCATCATCTGTGCCAGTTGGAAGGACTCTGTTGCATTCACAACCGATGCATCATATGCACTGATTGTAGCACTACTGCCACCTAACTGTCCACCAATAATACTGCGAAGATAACCTACCATCATATCGATGGGATACATATCTGCATGGCTGTGTGCCTCTTCATATTCCCCTATCTGTGTGCGGACATTCTGCACTCCGGCAAGCGCATTGTCAAAACAGCTTTCCATACAGGTTGTAGAAAATCTGCCCACATCAAGATAAGCAGACAGTTCTCTCTCAATATCCGCTACTTCCTCTGCTACCGCATCAAAGTCTGATCTTGCTCCCTGAATGTTCTCCTCCAGTCCCTCCATGGAATCCTGAGACATCTCTGCCATCTGGTCAGAATCAATGTTATAATACCAGTCTGTATAGAGTATAAAGCTGCTCCGGTAGGTTTCTATCGTATCTTTTATCATATTTGCAAGATTCATATGATAATCCCACATATAGCTTCTTACATGCTCTGCTGCCTCTCCGTGCATCTCCGGCATGGTAGCAATCTCTACAATACTGCATCTTACCGCATCTATCTGCTCTATCCACCGGTCAAGCTGTGCCAGAATCAGTTCCCGAATGCTGGTAATTTCTTCATACTTTACCTGAAATCCCATAACTTTCTCCACTTTTATTATTCTGTTTTTATCCTGTCTGTTATCTATTTTTCCCCTTTTCCATTCGACTTTCAAGGAAAAATATTCGACTTATTTTTGTCTGAAATTCGACTTTTCAGCACCCTATATTCGACTTTTGTGCCACCCTTATTTTTATTATATTTTTTCTTCCAAATTCCTTGTTTTATGCTGTTTTTTCAAAATTTCCTTTACCGCTTTCCAGCAGATTCAAGGTCGAGCCAAAAATTTTTTAAGTCGAATTATATATAAAAACCGGTTACACTCATGCACGAAGTACGAATTGGTTGTGCATTTTTACCAATAACTATAACCATAATTTCTTGCAATGCAGAGCAACTACGAAAAGCACACTTTGCGAGTTTCTCGCATAAAGAACAAAGAATGTGCCTTGACACATTCTCGCGCCTGCGGCGGTCGCTTGCGACATCTACCTTATACGCCGCAGTGCGCATCCTCGCGGAGCGTTTTTTACTTTACAGGAAAGCAATTTCCTGTAAAGTAAAAAAAGAAATCTGAATCTCCTTAGAAATTCAAATTTCTTCTATCTTGTAAGTATTTATTTAATGTAAAACATTCCTCAATCGTCTGACCACACACTGAATATACTCTGTATTCGATGGTTTGTTCTGTATTGAGCCTCTCCATTCTGGATTCTTGAGGTATGATATCTCCTTATCTGGCCTTGACCATACCCGTTCTATTACGTTTCGAATTGATTTTTCCACACCACTTACTGATGTCTGATATACTTGTGCAACCTGCGGATAAACATCATTCGTTATCTGGATTGACGTACCATTGGGAACAGCCAACAGAATCCCAATTGCTCTTGCAAGATATTTGGTTCCTTTTCGGTCCGGCTCAAAACCGCTTTTTATCAGTTCACCCCATGCCAGTACATACTGAATTTCGGTTTCTTCCTGTTCCGTATAGATTACCTTTCTTCCATTATGATATTCGCTTTCTCCATCTGCAGTCGTTGGTGCGGTCAGCTTAATTATTTCAATAATTTTCTTTGGTGAAAATAATTCGTTATTTTTCTTATAAACCAAATCTATATCTAACTTATTGATGCTATGCAGAAAATGCTCCGAACCATAATTTGTTGTTACGATAATTTCCGGATGTTTCTTTAACTTCCGTTTCATCTCTATAATGAGATGGATTCCGTCACCTTCTTCTAACTCCAAATTTACAATTACTGCATCTACTTCCTGTTCTGTCAGAATATTGATTGCATCACTCTGCCGCCCCGTTACCGCTACCAATGCAAATTCTTCATCCCGGGCTATTTCTAATGCATATTCCTTGCACAAAAGTTTATCACTTTCTACAAGCATGATTCGAATCATTCTTTCTTTTCCTCCCTCAGCATTCCGATTCAGCTTCCTAGCTGTTTTGTGGAATCTACTCCCTGTATCTATACAATGCTACAGATATATATTTATATCATTTTGTCAAAAAAATCAATACCCTTTCTCTTTTTCCTTCTTCCGCAGTGCTTCCTTAAAGCCCTTCAGGGCATCGAAGGGCATAAACTGCTTGGCACGGTCTTCGATGTCCATTTTCTCTCTTCTCAGATTCTCTCTCTCATTCCAGCCGGATGCGTTTTCCTGCTGTCCGGCTCCCATGGTGTCTCTTCTATACGCCACTCTTATGCCCTCCAATCTGACCGTTTCGTTCTATTGTCGTTGCACTCTCTTCCAAATTCATTCCCTTTAAAATAGCATTCCTGCCGTAGCGCTGCTTGATGGAGATTGCTGCACGCTGTGCCTTCACATCCTTCTCTGTCTCTTCCGGGTCTGAAAACAAATCAAATTGCTGATAATCTTCTGCCATTACGCCGGTATAAGTCAATGTAATCCGCCGGATATATGCTCCCGGTCTTACAATTCTCCGATAAAGCTGCTCTACATAAGACAGCAGCCGGCGGTTGGAGCTGGTTGCACTGCGCAACGTTGTGCTTCCCTTCGCCGGTTCAAAGCATTTCTGATTGCTGTAACCGATTACCAGACTGATATGGGATGTTACAAGGCCCTGGTCTACCAGGTCAAGGCACAATAAATCTGCCATCTCTTTTACCACCAGTACACCTTCCTCGTACTCATAATCCCGCGGCAGCACCTGACCGCTGGAAAAGGATGTATTCTTCGGCCGATATGCCTTGATGTCCGCTATCGTTACCGGTTCTCTTCCCCATGCGTGATCAATTAACAGCTCTGCATCTATGCCAAAAGCCTTATATAATAAAGACTCTCTGGCATGGGCAATCTCTTTCATTGTACAGATGCCCATATTCGATAGACGCTCTACCGTTCCACGCCCCACCCGCCAGAAATCAGTCAGCGGTTTATGTTTCCAGAGCTTCTCCCGGTAGCGTGCTTCATCCAGATAGGCAATCCGGTCTGTTTCATGCTTTGCCATAATATCTAAAGCAATCTTCGCTAAATAGAGATTGGTTCCTACTCCACAGGCGGCAGGAATCCCGGTCGTATCTAAAATATCCTGCATAATTTTTCTGCCCAGTTCCACTGCTGTCATCTGATAGAGATGCAGATAATCCGTCACATCCAAAAATGCTTCATCAATGGAATAGACCTGAATATCTTCTTTTGCAATATATTTTAGATATACGCCATAGATTTCCGCTGCATAATCAATATATAGCTGCATACGGGGTGGTGCCATCTTATATGGAATTTCTTTGGGAATCTGAAAGACACGACACCGGTTGGGAACTCCCATCTGCTTTAACGCCGGTGATACGGCAAGACAGATGGTTTTCTCTGAGCGTTCCGGGTCTGCGACTACCAGCCTGGCAGTCAGCGGATCCCATCCCCGTTCCACGCACTCCACCGATGCATAAAAAGATTTTAAATCAATACATAAATAGATTTTATTTCCATTCATATCAATGCCTTTCAAGAACATTTGTTCTTGTTTTATGTTAGCACATATGTTTGGATTTTACAAGAGGAATTCTTATACAGGATTTCCACTTTCTGCTTCTAATAATACGGTTCCAACCGGAAATGCTGTCCGAAAAATCTTTCTTACCAACGGACCTGCAATCAGAAGCTGAAACGGCAGTGCCATAATAAAATTCTTTGGAATATTGGTAAGCCAGATAATCAGAAGCATATTCCATGCTCCGCTTTTTACGCAGGCTTCCAGTCCACCGTATAAGGACATGAAAATTACCATCGGAACTACCATACAATAGGAAACTGCAATCACTTTTTTCGTTGTGCTGCTTTCCGGTTTTACCAGAAAACGAAATGCAAATCCCTTTGCAATTTTAGATACCAGAAGCCAATCCAGACACATTGCGCATACATATGCCAGCGGGAATCCCAGCCAGCCTTCTCTTATTACTTCCATATTCAGTGTTCCCATATGCAGTGCTACATTATACATACTCATCCATAATACCATGGTAAAACACATTAACACCGTATAAATCAAACTTTCTCTCTTATGCATTGGCATAATCATTACCTCCATTTTTCTTTCATTAAGTCGTAAAGCTACCTATTAGTTCAAAACGAAAGTGAAATCAGAAAAGGAAATTTACACGGCAACTTCCTCCTCTTCCGATTTCACTTTTATTTTATGCTTAGGAAATATTCTGTAACATCATCTCTGTCATTTGCAGAAATGCTTCCTTCTGCTCCGGTGTAAAATCCTTACACATATCTTTTACAACCAGTGCTTCCTTCTTCGCAATCTCCTTATGAATTCCACGGGATTTCTCCGTACAGGATATTTTCTTATAACGCCGGTCATTCTCACTTGGTGCACAGATTAAAAATCCTTTTGCCTCAAGCCTTTTTATAATTCCCGTCATTGTCGGATGTGTCACCTGCTCGATATGTTCTAAGTCCTTCTGATTTACTTCTTCCACTCCATTATCTTCCATCAGACTGACTTCGCCTAATACCCGAAGCTGAACGGCAGTAATTCCGATTTCTTCTGCCCATTCATCCATTTTGCGACGGAATGCCCGGTCTATAATTGCAATCCGAAGTCCAAGCGGCATCTTCACTGCCATAATTTCACTCCTTTTAGGTAGCTTTGCTACTTATTATAAATGTTTTTCAAAAAATGTCAATCTCATTATTCTGTCCGGAGTGCTGTTACCGGGTCACTCTTCGATGCTTTCTTTGATGGGATCAGACCACCCAGAAGTGTCAAAAGGATACTGAGTAAAATCAGCACCAGTGCCGGAACTACCGGAAGCACCGCACTTACATCGGTTGTATTTGCAAGATTATGGATAATCGCATTGACCGGAATAATCAGAAGCAGTGTAAATCCGATTCCAATCAGTCCGGCACACAGTCCGATAATAAAGGTCTCTGCATTAAATACCTGGGAAACATTCCGCTTCGATGCTCCGATAGCTCTTAGGATTCCGATTTCTTTTCTTCGCTCTAACACACTGATATAAGTAATGACACCAATCATAATTGAAGATACCACCAGCGAAATTGCCACAAATGCAATCAGTACATATGTGATAATATCCACAATATCGGTTACGGAAGACATCAGCGTTCCTACCATATCGGTATAGGTTATCACCTGCTCGTCCCTGCCTTCCTTTTCCATGCGGTTATTGTATGCATCTAAAATTTCTACCACATGCTCCTTGCTTTCAAAATCCTTCGGATAAATATTAATTCCGCTTGGCACTGCAAAATCCACATAGCCTAATTTCTTTAAGTTATTCTCATAGGTTGTTCCGGTTGCAGAACCCATAGACATCAAAAGCTCTGTCAGCTCATCCTCATTCATATTAATCTGAAATGCATTTAAAAATGCTTCTTCATCCACCTGCATGCCGGATGCCATGGCACTTTGCAGCTTGTTTCCCATCTGTGTCACTGCCTGCTGCATATACTGCTGTATTGCCGTCATCATCTGCTGCTGTACTGCATCCACATTCATAACATTCGAAAGTCCGGCTGCAATTCTCTGCTGACCATCTGCTGTATTCAGATATGCCGCAAAAGAATCTCCCAATTTTGCCGGGTCAGGTAATCCATTATTCTGTGCATAAGTCTGATAACCTGCAAATAATTCAGAAGACAATTTCTGCATCTGCTCCTGCGTAATCTCAATATTTCCACTACCTGTAAATATCTCAGATGCCCACGCTGTTATGATCCCCTGGGCTTCCTCTGTCTGCAAATATTCTGCTAAGTACTCATCAAATTTCTCCGGGGCGGTATAACCATGGTCTATGACATATTGCTGATATCCACCCATAATCTGCTGGATGAGGCTCTGTATCTGCTCCGGTGTAATAGTTACCATGCCATTTGCCGTAATAATCTCTTTGATATTATCGGATAAAATTTTCCGGGCTTCTTCCGTATTTAAATAGTTCATAAAATACTGGGACAGATTCGAATAATCTGCCTGCGGATTATCCTTTGCATACTGCTGGTATCCCTCTAAGAGACTGCCTGCAATTGTCTGCATTTCTTCCGCAGAAATTGACTGACCCATGGAAGAAGCATCCATGGAAAATGCTCCGGACAAATCGGCACTTCCCATATCCCCCATAGAATTTTCCAACCCGCTTAAGGCACTTTCATCAAAGGAAAAGGCTTTTTCCAGAGCTTCACTGTCTACGGTAAACAGCGACTGCATATCAAATCCGTTTTCCTTATCTACCTCACCAAACGCTTCATTGGTAAAAACATTTACTGACGGATTTGCAAGCTGCTGTTTTACTATCTCACTCTTTGCTGCTTCCTCTGCCACATGCGTTGTCAGGGATTTTGGATATGCAATTCCTGCACTTAAGGATGCGGCCTTACTTCCCTCTGCCGGCTGCACAACACCTACAATCGTAAGGTCTTCGCCATCTGCCACCAGTTGTTTCATAAAATCTTCATTGTCCGACTTATCCTTCCAGACCTGATACTCTTCATCATAAGTATAATAATCTGCACTGTTCACCAGCTTAAACCGGATTCCTACCAGATCTTTATAAGTATAAGTTCCAAAATCAGATGGCGTCTCGATATTTTCCTCACTGGCAAACTGCTGTATCATTTCATCTAATTCCAGCGGGTCACGAAGACCTAATGTATACAGTAAAAAGTCACTAATTCCGCCATTGGAAGTAAGCACCACCACACACTCATTATAATTTTCCGGCCAGCGTCCTTCCTTAATATCATACTGCTTTTCATATAACTTACTGTTTTCCGGCATCTCATAAAAAACATCCGTGCTCATCATGGATGACATCAGACTATTGGAACCAGATGAAGTTCCAAGACCTACTGCATCAAAAGATTTGTCCGGATTTACCTGACGTATCCCGTCTTCATTTTCCTTAAAAATCTGCGGACTGATATTATAAGTATACTCCACCGCTGTAGTATACTGCTCAATTCCACTGTCTCCTTCATCAAGATACTTTTTCAAAGCCTCCAGGTCATTAGATGCCATCGTGGAAAACATATTGGTTACCATCTTAATGACTTTTACTTTATCCCCGGAATTTTCTTTATCTGTTTCGGCATTTTCGTCATCACTTTCCGTATCACTTTCGGAATCTGCCATTCCAAGGCTCATGGATGCAAGGCTGAATCCCGTACTCTGAATCTGCAGCGGATACTCGGATAAGGTCTCTTTCTCTACATTTTTGATATATTTATTTACACCGGTAGAAAGAGATAATATCAGTGCAATGCCGATAATTCCAATAGAGCCTGCAAAGGAAGTCAGCAGGGTTCTTGCCTTTTTCGTTTTTAAATTATTAAAGCTTAAGGACAATGCCGTAAGAAATGACATGGAGGATTTTCCCATGTTTTTATGCTCTGGTTCCTTCAGCATTGCCTCATCCACTTCATAAGGATTGGAGTCAGCACGAATTTTTCCATCACTTAATCTAACAATTCTGGTAGCATACTGCTCTGCTAATTCCGGGTTATGGGTTACCATAACTACCAGCCGGTCTTTTGCCACTTCCTTCAGCAAATCCATGACCTGCACACTGGTGTCACTGTCTAATGCTCCCGTCGGTTCATCCGCCAGCAGAATATCCGGGTCATTGACCAAAGCTCTTGCAATGGCTACACGCTGCATCTGTCCACCGGACATCTGGCTTGGCTTCTTGTGTAACTGGTTTCCCAGTCCCACCTGCTCTAATGCCGCAACGGCTCGTTTCTTCCGCTCTGCCTTACCGATACCGGAAATGGTCAATGCCAGTTCCACATTTGCAAGTACCGTCTGATGGGGAATCAGATTATAACTTTGAAACACAAAACCAATGGTATGGTTCCGGTAAGAATCCCAATCCCTATCCTTGTATTTCTTCGTGGATATTCCATTGATAATCAAATCTCCGCTATCATAACGGTCGAGTCCTCCGATTATATTAAGCAATGTGGTCTTTCCCGAACCACTCGGCCCGAGGATTGCCACGAACTCATTATCCCTTAAATTTAAGCTGACATCATCCAGTGCCTTCTGCACCAGACTTCCGGTCTTATATTCCTTATAAATGTGTTGAATCTGAAGCATATGATATTCTCTCGTTTTCCATTTTTTATTTTTCTATTTTACTTTTTCTTTCTCACTCTGTTTTTTATATTACCTTATTCCGAACATTTTTACATCTCACTTTCGAAAAATATCATGGTTTTCATAAAAATTTTAGAAAATGCATAACAAAGAATGTGCCTTGGCACATTCTCGCGCCTGCGGCGGTCGCTTGCGACATCTACCTTATACGCCGCAGTGCACATCCTCGCGGAGCGTTTTTTACTTTGCAGGAAAGCAATTTCCTGTAAAGTAAAAAAAGGACTCTGTTTTCTGACCTGCCGCCAGATTCCAGAATCCTCTTTTCTTTTTCTTTATCTTCTAATCAAATAATCCAATGTGATATTTTACCTTCCGGCAAATCTTCCATACCAGAAGTACCGGCATTGCCAGTACCAGATAAGCACAGGAAAGAATTCCTACTCCACCACCTAAGATTATCATAATCCAGATAAAAATATTCATTTCTTACACCTCGCATATTATTATTTTATGTATTTAATATGCGGGTGCCAATGCTTCCTTCTTTCCGTCCGCCTTCCGCTCAAACCTTGCTAACATCAGGCTCCTTAGTACATTATCGCCATGCTTCTTCCGGTTTCTCTGAATGCGTCCCATAAAAAGCTGTGGCAGTACCACCAACAGCAGCCAGAACAGCATTCCAATATTTCTCCTATGGTTCGCCAGTCTACCGCTGCAGCCTAGTGTCAATGCCGCAATGCCTGTATTCTGCATCTGCTCCTCTCTGGATAACATCTTATCCGGAGTATCTAAAAGACGGACATTCTTTAACTCTATGTAATTTACTGCAAAGGCTTCTTTCTCTGCCGGGGAAACCTGTTCTGTTCTGGTGGATGCGCCTGCAATGGCTACCAGAAACAGGATGCTCCACAGCAGTGCCAAATGCCTGATTATCTTTTTCCGATACATCTGTCTCATTCCTTACCCTGTGATTAAGCTTAGTATATGTCGCAGGACAGCTTCCGTCAAGAGTTGATGCAGCCAGATAGGCTAAGGACAGAGAGAAAAATACAAGCACAAATTTGCAGCCGGTGTCCGGGAAGAAATTTTTGATGAAATGCGTTATCGTTCTTGAAAGTGTTTTTTCTGATAATAAATTGTCTTTCCGCTGCTTTGACTGCTCACCCCATCTGTCCGTCGGAAGCGGATGCGAACTGGAATCTGCAAGGGCACATAAGAATTTCGATATTGTGTTTGATTTCGGCTGGCAACCGGCGCAAATTTACATCCGTGTTCAATTGCGCCTCACTGGCACATCCCTGTGCCAGTGTTGCCGGTTACAGACGAAATTCTAAGAGCCCTTGTGCAGATTCCGATAATGCATCCGTACTCCGACGGACAGACGGGGCGAGATGTCAAACATTGGAAAGACTATTTTAATATAGAAAGAAAAAACACTTTCTTAGAACGGTCGCATTTTAGCAGCTTGCTTCTTCCCGGACACCGGCGCAAATTTGGCTTATTTTTTTAACTCTCTCACTCCTCTGACCATCTGGATGACAACGGTCGGAAGTGCTGCCAACAGAATAATCTCAATCACAGCAGGACCAGACAATAATTCTACTGAAAATAACCCCCGCAGCGGCGGTACAAAAAGCACCAGTCCCAGCAGCACGCTTCCAGACACAAATGCAAGGATACTGTATGGATTTCCGGCAAAGCCCAATGCAAAAATGTTCTTGTTTCCACGACAGTTAAATCCATGGAAAAGACGCGCCAATGTCAGTGTTGCAAATGCCATAGTGGATGCCATTGCCGCACCCTTTCCATTTCCGATATAAAATGCTGCCATGGTGGATGCCGCAATGCATAAGCCCTGCAACATAATTCGCCGGAATGTCTCTCCAGATAAAATTCCTTCCGATGTCTTCCTTGGTTTTTCTTCCAACAAACCTGCATCCTGCGGTTCCACGCCAATGGCAATTGCCGGAAGGGAATCTGTCAGCAGGTTAATAAACAGTAAATGCACCGGAGCAAATGGAACCGGAAGCCCCAAAAGGGATGTATACAATACAGATAAAATTCCTGCCATGTTGCCGGAAAGTAAAAATAAAATAGCATTTTTTATATTACGGTAAATGTTTCTTCCGTTCGTTACTGCTTTAATAATCGTAGCAAAGTTATCATCTGTTAATATCATGGCTGCCGCATCCTTTGCCACTTCCGTTCCGGTTATTCCCATGGCTACTCCGATGTCTGCCTGCTTTAATGCCGGTGCATCATTTACACCATCTCCGGTCATGGAAACGATATTGCCCCTCTTCTGCCAGGCTTTTACAATCCGTATCTTATGCTCCGGTGACACTCTCGCATAAACAGATATTTTATCAATCTTTTCTTCCAGTTCTTTTTCCGGGCAGGCATCCAGCTCTGTTCCGGTTAATGCCAGGTCCCCCTCTTCATAGATTCCAATACGCTTTGCAATCGCAACGGCTGTGATTTTGTGATCTCCGGTAATCATTACGGTGCGGATTCCCGCCCGCTTCGCATCTGCTACTGCCTGTATGGATTCTTCCCTTGGCGGGTCTGCCATGGCAGCTAATCCTAAAAAGGTAAGTCCATTTTCCTTTTCCACCGTCAGTTCTCCCCCGGACTTCTTACATGCAAATGCCAGTACCCTGAGTCCCTTTTCAGAAAAATGCTGATTCTGCTTCTGGATTTTTGCGATTTCTACATTATCCATCGGTCTTATCTCTTCTTCATATGCCACATTTATGCAACGGTTTAAAAGGACATCTACTGCTCCTTTTGTAAAAATAATTTCTTCTTCGCCATGCAGCCGGTATTTACTGCTCATGCATTTCCGTTCAGAATCAAATGGAATTTCTTCTAATCTCGGAATCATATTTCGAATCGTTTCTTCCTGTATGGTAAGCTGCCCTACATTTTCCGTTCTGTCCTGATTCAGGCGGACTTCGTGGAACATTTCCAACAGGGCAGATTCTGTCGGATCTCCCAGTACTTTTCCATCCGTTATGCTGGCATCATTATTTAAAATAGCATTGTATAAAAAAAGCCTTTGCAGGCTGGACTCCAAGGTCATCTCATCCGGTTTACAAGTCATACCATTCAGATAAACCTCTTCCACATGCATCTTATTCTGTGTCAGTGTTCCCGTCTTATCGGAGCAGATTACCGATACACAGCCTAAGCTTTCCACAGCTTTTAATTCTTTGACAATGGCGTGCTCCTTTGCCATTCTCCTGCTTCCCATTGCCTGCACAATTGTAACGATGGAGCCTAATGCTTCCGGTATTGCCGCTACTGCCAGTGCAACAGCAAACATCATGGCATCAATGACCGGCATCTTCCGGTAAATGCCAAGACAAAAGACCAGTGCACAGATTGCCATAATCAGTATTGCCAGCTTTTTGCTGAAAGAATCAAGACTTATCTGAAGCGGAGTCTTCCGCTCCTTCGTCTGATTCATCAACCCGGCAATCTTTCCTAATTCCGTTTCCATTCCTGTTGCTGTTACAAGTACCTCCGCTCTTCCATATGTTACAAAGCTTCCAGAAAATACCATATTTTTCCGGTCTGCCAACGGTACTTCTTCCGGCAATACTTCTTCATTTTTTTCTACATTGACAGACTCTCCTGTCAGTGAGCCTTCATTGACCTGCAGGGAATAATTGCGAAGAATTCTTCCGTCTGCCACAATCATGTCCCCTGCTTCTAAGATTACATAATCCCCGGGCACAATCTCTTTGGATGCAATCTCCTGACGTTTTCCATCCCGGATAACCCGGGCCGCTGGTGCCGCCAAATCCTTCAAACTATCCAGTGATTTTTCTGCCTTCCTATACTGTATCGTACCAAGAACAGCATTCATAAGTAATACCAGAAAAATTACGATAGTGCTCTCAACATTTCCGGAAAACATGGAAATAATTGCTGCAATA
The DNA here is from genome assembly GCF_003461125.1 of Roseburia sp. AF22-2LB. Lineage (NCBI taxonomy): Bacteria > Bacillati > Bacillota > Clostridia > Lachnospirales > Lachnospiraceae > Roseburia > Roseburia sp. AF22-2LB. The sequence continues at coordinate 88,463 of NZ_QTWM01000004.1, read as the reverse complement.
ATCAGGATTATGACCATCAAGTCACAAAACTGACTTAAAAACACCTGTAACAGACTCTTATGTCTGCCCTCGCTCAGCCGGTTTTCGCCTGTCTCTTTTCGTATTCTTTCTACTTCTTCTTCTGTTAATCCTTTTTCCCGAAAGCCAAACATTTCTTCCAACTGCTCTTTCGTACAATTCCAATATGCTTTCATATACGCTTAACCTCCTGCTTTTTATGTTACCGGGTATCAACTATGCATAACAAAGAATGTGCCTTGACACATTCCCGCGCCTGCGGCGGTCGCTTGCGGCATCTACCTTATACGCCGCAGTGTGCATCCTCGCGGAGCGTTTTTTACTTTACAGGAAAGCAATTTCCTGTAAAGCAAAAAAGGAACGAGCACTTTTACCGCATCAAAATAATACGGTAAAAGTCTCGTTCCTCTGCAGTGTATATTCCGGTTATCCCTCTTCAGATAACGTGATGACGAAAAATACAACACCGGCTATCCGGTGCGAACTACTCCCTGATACGCCATCATCATAACATATACCTTTTGTCTCCGTCAATGCCTATTTTTCTGACTCTTCCCAGTAACAACAGGTATCCTTTCCTTTATGCTTCGCTGTATACAAAGCTTTATCTGCCTGCCTGATACTGTCTTCATAGTTATAGCTGTCTTTTCTAATCAGGGTGATTCCAACACTGCAGGATACCGGAGTCGGAAGCTTCTCCCGCAGCTGTTCCTGCATCCGTGCCAGTCTCTTATCCAATGTTTTCTTTGAGCCAAATCCTTTAAACAATACTACAAATTCATCCCCACCAAGTCTTCCTATATAATCGGTACAGCGGAAGCTTTCATGAATGGTATCCACAAAAGTACGCAATACTTTATCTCCATATGGATGTCCCTTGGTATCGTTAATCTGTTTAAAATTATCAATATCCAATATAAGAAGTGCACACACTTCCCCTTTCTTTGTTTCTTCTAATACATAATGGCTGGTATATTGTTCAAATATCCGCCGGTTCAGTACGTTCGTCAACGGATCGGTATTGGCTGCACGCTCCTGTTCCTGCTGACGGCGTTTCTGTCCATCTATATCCTTAAGATACAGCAGTGCATACATATTTTCTGTTACCTGCTCCTGAAATACATGTACGGTAAGCTCCATCCAGTGGTAACTTCCTCTTGCCATCCTTCTGCGAAGCTGATAATTCACAGTAGCCGTTCCACTGTTATAATTATAAACCATCTTTTCCTGCTCTAATACATCATAGCATCCAAACTGGTCTTCCTCTAATACCAGTTCATCAATATGACGGTTGAAAACCTTCATATAATTTAATGCTTCCCGCTCGCCCTCTGCTACGTAATCTTTCCAGAGTCCACCACTGCTTTGAATCTTACCATTACTCAGGTCTACCTCAGCATATGCCACGGTCTCCGACAGCATTGCCTGATAAAAGTCCTCTCTCTGTAAATATTTTAACTGGATATTCTGATGATCTTCAATCTGATAAATAGTAACTATCCTCAAATTTTCATCCTGTTTCTGGTCTCCGATTTTACAGATATCCAGACGGAACCATTCAAACTCATCCTGCTTGTTTTTTAAAAGAATTTCTAATACCTGATTCTCTTTTCTATATTCTACACCGGTAAACGCTGCATGAAATACATCCCGGAAATGGGGATGTACCATTCCATCCTCCCAGCTTTCCGGAAATCCAACCTCTTTTAGCTGATTTCCCTTTAACATAGAACGATTTGTATGGAAATAAATGGTATGTTTCTTCTCATTATACTCCATACGTTCATATTCCTGACTCTTTAAAAATTTTTTCCGAATCATATCATTATTGATACGATGATATCCTTTTAATGTATAGACACCATTTTCCTGATGACCAAGCACTCCAACACAGCGTACTGTCACTTTTCCACGTTCCGGATGATTCCAGGTATATTCCATCTCAATAATCTTTCCGGTTGTAATAATATCATGTAATGCATTCTGTACATAATCGTAATAACCATCACTGATGTTATCATACCAGAACCTGAAATATTCCTCGCTGTTCATAATGTCGTCTATGCCCAGAATGCTGCGCATGCTCTTATCCACATACAGACGGTTCTTTCCATTGACCGTATCCAGTTCCAGCGTCCACAGTCCCAGTTTTACAGACTGTAATATATTTTCTTCCTTCAGCATACCCGTCATACGGGCTATCATTTCACTCTTTACATCCATCATTCCGTCACGAATCAGTATATTTGAAATAAAAGGACGTATTCTGGCAAGAAAAGTCTTATCATTTGGGCGGTATTTCGGATTATCCACACCAATAAATCCAAATAAATGACCTTCATTTAACAATGGAAGAAGCATCAGCCTGCGTATTTCCTGATGCACTAATATTTTCCACAAATCCGGTGCTGACTCCCGATACATATCCACATCTTTGATAATAACCGGTCTGTCTTCCTTCAGACTGCCAATCACCAGTTTTACCCGGTCACCCGGTACTGATGCGAGGTAAAGCTGCTGGCTCTGAATCTCATTTTCACACCACTCACAGACATTGCTCCAGCTATCTGCCTCTTTGGAATATAAAAAGATATAGCAGCGGTCTGCCTGATAAAATTCCCCGGTATGATGAAGAAGTTCACTGATGATATCAGCTTCATTTTCTTTTTCTTTCGCCTCTTCCAAGGCTTTCACAATGCCCTTTTCCACTTCTAACTGTTCTTCCAGCCTGCTCATGGAAATATTGATGGTATTCATGTCAATACCTATCTGAAGGCGTGCTGCCTTATTGCCCCAGTTTACTAATTTATCCTTCATCAACATCTGGGTTCCTAAGAATTCATTATTTGCATATCTGGTCAAAAACTTCTTATGCTTTAATTTTGCCATATTACAATCTGGGCACGGTTCTTCCCTGCCCTCTAATACCTGATAACATTTCTTGCCGGCATAATCACTGACGCCGCTGATTCGTTGTCCGGCAGAGTTCATATAATATAACTCATAGCTTTCCGCATCTATGACATAGACCATCTCTTCTAACTGGTCTAATATTGCTTTATAATCGGTACCATCTCCTGCTTCCGGCAGAATCACTGTGCTATTCCCACAATCTTCCTGCCACCGTTCTTCCTCTACATGTCCAAAAATATACTGTTTTTCAAACAGCTCTTCTTCAATCGGTTTACTGAAATAGAACCCCTGTAAAACTTCAGGTGCAAGCTCTGCAAGTGTCTGTAATTCCTCCGGTGTTTCTACCCCTTCACATACTACCCGGATCTGTGCACTTCTTGCCAGTTCCAAAATATTACGAAGAAGCCGGTAATTGTATGCACTCATATTAATCCGGCTGACAAAGCAGCGGTCAATTTTAATCTCATCAATTGCCAGACTCTTAAGATAACTTAAGCTGGAATATCCGGTTCCAAAATCATCCATGGAAATCTGTATACCACGCTTGCCCCACTGATAAAATAACTGATTGTATTTGGTATAATCCTGTAACTGCATGCTTTCTGTCAGTTCCAGAATAATAGCTTCTCCGGGAATTCCTTCCTGTTCTAATAAATCATAAATGTACTGGCTTAAATCCGGCTGCTGTAACTGTATATAAGAAAGATTAATACTCATACGGAATTCCGGATTATAACGCCGCCACTTTGCACACTGGGCAATGGCTTCCTTTAATACCCATTTTCCCACCTGCACAATCATTCCGCTCTGCTCTAATATTCCAATAAAAAGATTTGGTGACACCACCCCATGATATTTTGAGCGGAAACGAAGCAGTGCCTCTGCTCCCACTACTTCATAATTACTCATCCCAATCTGTGGCTGGAAGAGAAGATAAAATCCATCACACTGGTTGCGGATACTCTTTCTGATTTCTTCTGTTAAGTCAATAACCGACAACTGTTTCTCATAATCTTCTGCTGAGAAAAGAATCAACCGGTTCTTACCGCTCTTCTTGGCACGGTCCAGAGAACTTTCCGCATAGTTAAACAGTGTATTGGCATCCTTGATTCCGGACATCGGATAGCAGACTGCACCTGCTGAAAAGGTACAGTTCTCCATCATCTTCATCTGTATATTCTGGTATACCTCACGCACAGCCTCCATATCATATCCCACAAAATTAACTGCAAACCGGTCACCATCCAGACGATAAATTTTTATGTTTTCATCAATACTATTTTCCAGAAGAGCCGCAATCCTCTTTAAAATAAAATTACCGTGGCCTCTTCCATATTTCGTATTGATATTTTTAAAATTATCCACACCAAGAACAAGTAAAACACCTTCTTTTCTGCTGTTCAGCATTTCATCCAGATGTTCCATTAATTTAGTACTATTAAAAAGTCCGGTAAGTGAATCTGTCTTTCCCAAAAGGACAGTATCTGATGTTCTTCCCACCATTACATAAGGGATTCCATCCTCATCCAGTTCAGCTTTCCCACGACAGCTGATCCAGACCAGATTGCTGTTTCTGTCTACCAGCCGGTATTCCAAATCATGTATCAGGCTTTTTCCAGAGCAGATAGATTCCATATCATTAACCCACTGGTTTAAGTCTCTTTCATATACAATATCTTTCCAGTCATCTATGCCGCAGCTGTTGTTTTCATCCATGCGCAATGCATATCTCTTTGATATATCATTGCTGGCGAAATAAAATTTACCCTCTTTTAAATCTGCCAGAAATAAATAATCATCGGTACTTTCACTTAATAACTGCAGAGTCTGGTAACATTCCGCAAATCCTTTTTTCCCTTTAAACAATTCATCCAGCGTATTCTTCTCCTGCATAGCCCCTCCAAAAAATATATATTTTTCTGTCTATACATTCCTTCCTGCATTATTTAATTGTACATCAAATTATCGTTTTTTACAATATTTATTCAGAAAAGTGTCATAAAAGCACAACCGTATTCATCCGGCATCCGATGGCAGGCTGTCCGCTGCACACAATACACCCCAGCCCAGCCTTGGATTTGGGAAAAAAGAATATCCCGGCAGTGGTCTTGCTCCCCGGATGAGATATGCTTTTATTTTTTCCCCATATAAAAAAGCATCATGTTTCTCTACAATTCCCCATTGCATAAAAAGTGCTGCCGTCCCGGTTACAAATGGCGTTGCCATTGAAGTTCCGCTTCGTACGGTATAACCGCCGCCCGGTGCACAGGATTCAATGTCCACCCCTGGCGCACAGATGTCCGGTTTCACCTGATTGGTCTCTCTGGTGAACCCTCTCCCGGAAAAGGCTGCCACCTGATTATATCTTGCATCATAGGCCCCCACCGAAATTACCTTATAGGCAGTGGATGGAATTGTAAGCGTTGTCTCTTCTGTGGGATATAAAAATCCGGTTGCTTCTCCGATGACCGCAAGGGAAGGCAGCCACATATTATAGACCCCGGTTACAATCTTTTCCGGTATCAGCGTTATTTTATAGATTCCGCTGTCGATATAATTTTCCACCGGAAGAAAATCAAAATAGATTTCCTGAAAAGGACTGAAAGGGCTTGGTTCTCCAAAATATAATAAAACCTGCGTTCCTTCGATAGTAAATCTCTGGGGGCCCTGCAGCTGCCGGATAATCCCCACCGTTTTCCCACTGGGATGTGTCATCCGGATGGAAAAAATATCCGCATAGGATTTCCAGATTTGTAAGCTTAACGCAGGCTCATATTCTCCTACTGCAAATTCCACTTCCTGTTCTCTTCCCATTACAAGCTGCCCGGAGGTATGCCCTCTGGCACTGCCTTCATTTCCGGTGCCAATCACCAGAACCGATTTCCAGTAATTTGCCATATCAGATAAATAGGTTTCAAGAAGAGAGGTTCCATCATGGGAACCATAGGTATTGCCAAAGCTTATATTTACTGCCACCGGCTGCTTAAGTTCCAGTGCTTTCCGGAGAATATAATCCATTCCAAGCATCAGCTCTGTTGTCCTTGGAAAAGAATTTTTTCCCGGTGTGCCAAGCTTTACCACCAGCAAATCACTTTCATATGCCACGCCCCGGTTTCTTTCATTGGATGATCTTCCATTTCCCGCTGCGATTCCTGCCACATGGGTTCCGTGCCCGGATAAATCCCGGCTGGGGCAGATACGGTACCCCTCCTGTATATCCTCCTGCTGCAATGCTTCATTGATTACGTCCCGGTCGTATTCCGTTCCAAGCCGGAATCCCGCCGGTGGATTTCCTGCAATGGTCTGATCCCAGATTGCCAGAATCCGGCTGCTTCCATCTTCCTTTCTAAAATCCGGGTGTCTGTAATCGATGCCACTATCTAAAAATGCCGTTATCACACCTTTCCCACTCAATCCCGTTCCCCCTAACCCCATTTTTCTTGTATAAAGGGGCGTAATGCAGGAGGCTCTGATTCCCTGCTGTACAGAGAAAAAGAGCCTCTTTGGTTTTTCCATATATTCAATTTCTGTCCGGTCTGTTACCGCATCCATCAAAGCCTCCGGCAGCCGGATAACTGCATATTCATTGCTCAGTTCTGTAACTTCAATATTCGGAAATATCTCCTCTAATTTTCTGAGACTTCCGGTATATTTTACAATGACTTCCCATGTGTCCGTTTCTTCCTGATATCCTACATTTAAGTTTAAGGACTGCTGTCTTTCCTCTTCCGTTGCATCCAGTGCCAGATTCAGTAAGTTTTCCCGTTTCGAACTGTTCATTCCATCTCCCGGCAATTTCTTTTATTACTACTCTATCGCAATCCGGTATTTTTATGCACTTCTTTTCAGCTTATTGTACCAATACTGTTTCATACTCTGCTGTCTCTTATTGTGGTGTTACGGTTCCGTCATCCTGCACCGTTACGCCAAAGGAAATGCTGTTGATATAGTCATTCAACTGCTGCTGTTCTAATTCATTCATCTGTCTGGTCTTTCCATTTTCTGCCTTTGCTCCCACCAGCTTATAAGAAATTGCACCATCCTTATCCACTACCATTTCCACTGCCATGGTGCGCTCAATGCTGCTGCCAAAAACAAAATTGCCAAGGCTGTAAAACACCGGCTTTCCGTCGATATATTCAATGCCCTGCAGACAATGGGAATGTGCACCAAACACTACATCTGCACCGGCTTCAATATATTTCTGTGCCAGTGTTCTCTGATATGCCTCCGGTTTTTCCTGATGTTCCAAGCCCCAGTGGACATAAACCACCAGCACATCACACTGACTGCGTGCTTCGGCAATGGCATTGACAAACCGCGTTTCATCATAAGTAGAAAGGACTCCCGGTACTGCGCTTTCTACATTCCAGCCGGCAACCGGAAGTACACGGGATGCTGCAAGAAATCCATACTTTTTCCCATTTACTTCTATTATCTGCACTTCCTGCGCCCGCTCTACGCTGTCCCCTGCTCCGGCATATAAAATGCCCTGTCCATCTAATGTTGTAAACGTATCACTCAATGCTTCCCTTCCATAATCGAGGATATGATTATTTGCCAGAGTGACCACGTCCACGCCCATTTCCTTTAATGCGGCTGCATAGGATGGGTCTGTGCGGAAGGTATACTGCTTGTCCTCCATCTGGGTACCCCGGTTACTAAACGGAAATTCTTCATTTACCATGGTAATATCTGCATTTACAAGCAGCTCTTTCATGCCATTATCTATGACAGCATCTATGCCTCCGGCATCATAGTTTGTTTTAAAAGAATTGGCAAAAAGTACGTCTCCGGTAAATATCAGTGTTGTATCTTCTGTTACATCTGTTGTTTCTTCATTTTTTTCCGTATTCTTATCTGCATCTTCAGAAGCTGCATCCTTTCCGGCTTCCGCATCATTTTTACCGTCAGTTTTATCACTGGTCTTTAAATCGGATTCTCCATTTTTATCCTTGCTGTCTTCTGCCGCTTCTGTCCCTGCTGTTGCGGCAGTCTGCCGGCTGTCCTTCTGGCGGATGCTTCCACCGTGATGGGATGCATATATCATTGCTGCACCCAGCAGAATCACACACACTATAGAAACTATATATAATGCAATCCGAACTTCTTTCTTCATTATTTTATCTCCTTTTTTGTAGTCATGTTTCCGTGACTATTTTATCAATGAATGAGCATTTCGGCAATCGTAAAAATTTGTATACTCCTTTTGTCTTTAAACTGACATGGTCATATTTGTTATATCTGGCTATTTTAATCAAACCACATTTTACATATGATAGGGAAAACGATTTGCAGATCACATACCAAAGAAAGGATTTACTTTATTATGAAAAATACAAAGAAAATGGTTACTGCGGCCTTGCTTGCTGCATTTACCTGCATTGCAACTATGATTATTAAGATTCCTACACCAACTTTTGGATATATTCATTTAGGAGACGGACTGGTACTCCTATGTGGTATTATCTTAGGACCTGGAATTGGTGCACTTGCCGCTGGTATCGGCTCCATGTTTGCTGATATTTTCTCCGGCTATATGACCTGGGCTCCTGCCACTTTAATCATCAAGGCTCTGACCGCATGCATCGCCGGACTTCTGTTCCACAAACTGCGGCTTAACATTTCTTCCAAAGCTAACCGCAGTGTCCGCGTTGTTATCGGCGGTATCGTAGGTGAGGCTCTTATGGTACTTGGCTACTTCCTGTTTGAAGCAGGTCTTGCTGCATTTGCCAGCGGTTCTTTCTCCTCCGCTGCTCTTGCTACCGGAATTGCTTCTTCTGCTGCAGGTATTCCATTCAATATCGTCCAGGGTGTTGTCGGCATTATTCTCTGCCTGATTCTGCTCCCGGTTTTAAGTAAAATCAATGATGTAAATGAGTGGGTTTCCAAGTAAATAATTTTATAAAAAATGATAGCAGGCAATGTCTTTTCACATTATCTGCTATCATTTTTATGCTGGCAGCCCGCAAAGCGTGTTTCTCATCGTTTTTCAAAAATTACATCAACATTTCCCACGTCACAGTTTATATCCATATCATAATCTGCACCATTATCGATTTCATCATCTCTGCCAAGTCCGGCAACAGAAATATCTCCTACTTTTATAGAACCAACACCACAGCTTAAACTGTAATTGTAATCCTGCTGCTCTCCGGTTAATTTCAATTCCATATTTCCCACATTACAATTGGCGTCTAAATCACCTTTTACTTCACCGGAAAAATCAAGATTTCCGGCATCCACATCCAAGCTTGCATATGCTGTCGTCAGCAGTCCTTCTTTTATATCAATATTTCCTGCTCCTACTTCAACCGAAAGTTCCTCTAACTCAAGCTGTTCCGGCACTTCAATAACCACCTGTAAACGATGCACTCCATCTCCCCAATATGCTGCATGGGAATTTTCGCTGATTGTTAATGTTCCGTCCTCCAATACAGTCTCTATCTCTGCATTTTTAGAAGTTGTTATTACCTTAATCTCTTTGCCTTTTCCTTTGACTACTTTCAACATTCCTGCATCCATATCGATATCAAGTGATTTCACATCTTCCGGTGCAAATGCAGCCTCTTCTGTACTGGCTGTTCCTTTATCCTGTCCTTCCCAGTCAGTTATATCCCAATGAAATGCAAATTTATTATTTTGCACTGCTTCTACAAATTCCCGCATGGTTCCACCGGTTGCAATTCCAATTCCTAATACCACGCAGCCTAAAAGAAAGCAGCCTAATGCAATACCAAAAATAATTTTTAATGCTTTTTTCATGCGCAAGCGCCCCCTTTCTTCTTAAACAGTGACTGCCATAATTTTGCAATTCCTTTTGCAAACCATGGAAGAAACTTTCCACATACCAGAACCAGAAGTCCGGCCGCACATAATCCAATTGCAAGCATCAGAAGTCCGGCTCCCATTGAGATAAAGCCTAAGGAGATTGCTCCTGTCACCAAAATTGTAATTGCCACACCGACTACCGCTACTCCACCAATTACACAACCAACTGCTATTCCAAATAGTCCTCCGATAATTCCTGCTAACGTTCCACCAATTGCTACTAAAATACAGCCCCAGATTGGTGAAGTAAGCACCAGCAGGATTATAAGCAGAATATTTCTTGTGGTATTGTCTTCCCTCTGGATCGTTCCGTTATAATTCTGCTGCCCCATATTCTGGCTCGCTCCGTTATAATTCTGCTGCCCCATATTCTGGCTTGCACCGTTATAATTCTGCTGTCCCATACTCTGGCTTGCACCGTTATAATTCTGCTGGTTACCGGAAGATGCTGTCTCACTATTATTGCATCCTGGGAAATCTGCCCGGATGGTTGCTGCCACTTTTTCCGGAGATTCTAATTCCCGGATTATCTTCTCTTCATTTTCTTCTCCTGCATCCTCAAAGTAGCTGGTATAGTATGCAATTGCTTCCCGTTTTTCCTCTTCCGGAATTCCTTCTAATAACTGCTCCAGCCTTCTCATAAACTCCTGTCTGTTCATATCTTCTCCTCTCCGGAAAATAATTCTGTTATTTTCGAAGAATAATTTTCCCATTCCTTCCGATAATATGTTAATCTTTCATTTCCATTCCCAGTTATCTTATAATACCTTCGATTTCTGCCCCCACATTCTCTGTCGTATACTTCCAGACAACCGTCCTTCTGCAATCTTCGCAGCACCGGATACAGCGTTGATTCTGACACTTCAATGGCTTTCCGCACATCCTGCGTAATCTTATAACCATAAGTACCTTCCTCATCCTTTGATACTACAGCTAAAACAATTGCATCCAGAAGTGCTGCGCCTGTATTAAATACCATGCAATCACTCCCTCCAGATTTTCATAAATATAATATTATTTTTAACACATTACTATTTCATATCCAATACTATATATCATATAATATTATTTGTCAACCTATAGGACCTGTCACTGGCAGCCTTTTACGAATGCCGGGCAAGAAAAAAGAATGTGCCTTGGCACATTCCCGCGCCTGCGGCGGTCGCTTGCGACATCTACCTTATACGCCGCAGTGCGCATCCTCGCGGAGCGTTTTTTACTTTACAGGAAAGCAATTTCCTGTAAAGCAAAAAAAGAGCCTTGCTTCGTTCTTTTCAAACAACCAAGACTCTTTTTCTCTTATTTCTACATTCGTTTCCTGTTTTCTATTTTAATTATTTTCCGGCAAATACTTTCTCTACCACTTCCGGAAGCTGTGACAAATTTTCAATTTCCGGTACTTCATCGTCAATTGTGCCAAATCCATATGCAGCATGGATAAAAGCGACTCCTGCCTTTTTGCTGGATTCGTAATCGCTTTGGATATCTCCCACGTAGACTGCATCGGTAAGTGCATTCCTGGATACTACCAGAGCAATATTATCTTCCTTCTGTTTTTCATTATTTCCATAGCATTCTATATCAGAAATATATTTTCCTAAGTTATAATAAGAAAGAAAAGCCTCAATATATCCGCTCTGACAATTGCTTACAATATAAAGTTCATATTTTTCCTTCAGCTTTGCTAAGGTTTCTTCCACACCGGGATATAACACTGCACCATGCCCGGACAGATATTCATTTTCATATTCGCCACATTTATCTAAAAGTTCCATCCGCTCTTTTTCCGGCATATCCGGGAAAAATTTTGCTGCAATAACATCCATTGTTTTTCCCATGATTCCACGAAAATCCTCTACAGTCAGAGGTGTACGGTTCACTTTTTCCTGTTTTAATATTTCATTCCAGGATTCTGCCACACCGACTGTAGAATCCCACAGAGTTCCATCCATATCAAAAATTATTCCCTGCTTCATTTTTCTTTCCTTCTTCTATTTTTCTGTTTTCTATTAGTTTTCTATTAGTTTTCTATTAGTTTTTGAATTTTTTGTTCAATTTTATTCCTACATGGTGTATAATACCATTATTATTAAAAAAATTGCAAGGAGATTTCTTATGAGTCAGGAAAAAGTTGACCGTTATAAAGAACAAAAGAAAAATCGTAAAAAAATAATGAAACAGGAGAAATGCAAGCGTTATCTGGGTTATACCGCTACCGTTGTTGTCATTGCACTTATCATAGGCTGGGCAGGCTTCTCCATTTATAAAAATCATGAAGCAAATAAACCGGTATCCTATACAGAGGTAGATTTAAGTGCTCTTACGGATTACTATTCCAATCTGCAGGTGGACTAATTTGAGTGGAACAGATATCATCCAATTAGTAAGTCTTGTCATACTGATTCTTTTATCAGCATTCTTTTCTTCTGCTGAAACCGCCCTTGTAACCGTTAACCGGATTAAGATGCGGACCTTGGCAGATGAAGGAAATGTAAGGGCAAAGCGCGTGCTTGCTATCACGGATCATTCATCTAAGATGTTAAGCGCTATTTTAATCGGGAATAATATTGTAAACTTATCCGCCTCTGCTATTTCTACAGCACTTGCCATCCGCATTTTCGGAAGTGTTGCTGCCGGAATATCAACTGGAATTTTAACTGTTTTGATTCTGATTTTCGGTGAAATCACTCCAAAAACAATTGCTACCATACATTCCGAAAAACTGGCATTGGCGTACTCCGGAGTTGTCAGCTTTCTTATGAAGGTTCTTACTCCTGTCATCTTTATTATTAATATGCTTTCCCATGGCTTCTTAAAGCTCCTGCATATTAATCCTGATGCCAAGAAGCAGACCATGACAGAAGCCGAGCTTCGTACTATCGTAAATGTCAGTCACGAATCCGGTGTTATTGAGAATGAAGAACGCAATATGATTAATAATGTGTTTGATTTAACTGATTCTGAAGCAAAAGAAATTATGGTTCCCCGCATAGATATGACTTTCGTAGATGTCAATGCCAGCTACGAAAAATTATTAGAGATTTTCCGGGAAGCCAAATATACAAGATTACCAGTATATGAAGATACCACGGACAATGTCATTGGTATTTTAAATGTAAAGGATTTATTGCTCTATGATGACCGGACGAATTTTTCCATCCGCTCTATTATGCGGGAACCGTTCTTTACATATGAGCATAAGAATACTGCTGAATTATTAAAAGAAATGCAGGCTTCTTCCCTCAACATTGCTATCGTATTAGATGAATATGGTGCAACTGCCGGTCTTGTTACTTTAGAGGATTTATTAGAGGAAATTGTAGGCGAAATTCATGACGAATATGATGCCAATGAAGAAGCTGATATTACTGCTTTAAGTGAAAAAGAATACCTGGTCAATGGTTCCATGAACCTTTATGATATGTGCGAAAAACTGGGGATTCATTTAGAGTCAGAAGATTATGATTCCATTGGCGGCTATATCTTAGAACATTTAGACCATCTTCCGGACGAGGGAGAATCCATTACCACAGAAAATGGAATCCTGCTCCGGGTTGAAAAAATGGATAAGAACAGAATCGAAAAGGTATATCTGAAAACTCCTTAGGGAGTTTTCGATATACCTTTCTTTTTCTATCATCAGTCATCTGCATACGGAATATGATAACTGAATTTACTTAATCTTACATGATATGCGCCATCATAATTTCCCACAAAAGTTGTACTTACCAGTCTGGTATAATGTAATTCATACAATTCCTTGTCCACTCTTACTGCATCTGCAATATCATAATCCATCGGCCAGTAATATCCCATAGTTCCATCATCAAAACTCATCACTGTCCAAAGCGGATACGGGCATGGATTTGCTGGTTTTGTTTCCTCTGCCGGCTGTTCTGTCGGTGTCGTTGCCGGAGTTTCTGACGGTGTATCTGATGGTGCTGCCGGAGTTTCCGACGGTGTCTCTGATGGTGCTGCCGGAGTTTCCGATGGTGCATTTGATGGTGCTGCTGGAATTCCACCGACAGGTTCCTGTCCCCCAGATGTCGTTGCGTTTTTCTGAGCTGAAGGGGCCGGCCCTCCTGTAGTTGATGCCGGCTCTGTTGGTTCCTTTCCCGGTGTCACTTCCTGTGTTCCCTTTTTATCGGTTTTCTCATTCTTTCCCTCGGATTCATCCGGCACTTCCTGCTTTGCCAACAGAACCTCTTCTTTCTTCTGCTGAAATACCTCCTGCAATGCTTCCGTCTTACAAACCACAACTCCTGTTGCAGTATGCTCCTCTGCTTCGTGGAATTTTCCTATGAATGTTTTGTTTAAAACATGATTACTGCTCTTCTGTACGAAAAATGTACCACCAACTACAGCTGCCACTGTAAGCAGACAGCCTGATAAAATCAATATTTTTTTCTTTGGATTCAATTTTTCATAACTCCTTTCACTTTTCTCCAACTATACCATAAGTCATTTTTATTGTGCAACCAATTTCTTCTTTCTTTCTAAATTTCGGCATATTCACCGATACAATGGATAAATTTGTTCCGAAAACGCTCTATTTCCGTCATTTTTCCAGTATTATGCTGCAATTCATATTCTTTCATCTCATTCATCTGTTGATGTGATAAATTCCAGACTTCTAAAGCCGTATTCCTTTGCAATGCCTCTTCTAACTGTCTGTAATTTTCTTCTCTCCTCCAAATAGAATCCTGTGTTATGGTATCAAGATATTTTTCACTGATAAATCGAAACGTTTTTTCTTTGTCCTCCACCTGTTGCGAGGTAGTATCCACCAGATAAACGGTAACCTGTTTTCTGCTGACATTGCCAACTGCATCTTTTGCATAATAAGTAATCGTGGTGGTTCCTTCATGCGCAAAGTTCTTCCACTCTTCTTCCGTATAATCTTCCACGCAAAAAACAGTATTCTTCTCTTCATCTACTCCGCTCTCTAAGATACCTTCCGGATTATCTTCTGAGCTGTTTTCTCTGTCCTTTGCACATGCCTGCTGCAAAAGTATTTCCTCTGTAATCCTGCCGCTTCTTGCATCCGTCAAACTATAATACTGATCTTTTGCCTCAATAACAGGACTCTCATCCCACTGTGCATATAATCTCTGTTCCCCTGCATGGCAAAAAACATCTTCTTCCCCGATAAGTTCTTTTTCCTGCCATATTACATCCGGCTTTTTATCTTCCTCTTTGTCCTGTTCTGTATCCGGCTCTGTGCTCCATCCTAAGAAAAGGAAGTTCTCCCGCACGGCGTCTGGCATTTCTCCATAGGGTGTCCCATAATATCGGCTCTCCTGCTTTGTCTCTTCTCCATCGATCAGGCCTCCATTTCCATCAAAAATGATTGGAAAGCAATAGCAAAAATCCGTATCTGCTGTTGCATAGCCATCCAGACTGTCATATGCATAAATTGAAATCAGATGCCTTCCATATTCATTCTTATGTTTTACAGCAGAGGTATAATAACGGTAATTATAGTTTTGCCCCTCTATAAAATAGTCCCCTTTTTCTCCTAATTCTGACATCTGCCATTCTGCCGTCAAATCATCCTGACCCTGGTTTTCACTCCACACCGCAAAAGCAGTCTTTTTAATTCCATCTCCGCCATCCCGCACAAAGACATATGTATAGAATCCATCCGTTCCATTCTGAATCGATATCGTCCGCTCTATAACCGGTGGCTTTGATTTCTTCCAGATGGCATAAAAGGTCTGATTCTCCGTTACCACTACCTTATCTCCTGAATTATATACCGGCTCTTTAGCATCTTTCCTGTCTGCCCAGCCGGCAAACGCATACCCACTGCGCTTTGCGGATGGAAGTATTACTTCTGCATCCTTCCATTGTGCCTTTAATAGAACCTCTCCCTTATGCTTTGAAGATAAATTTAATACCTGTGCCTTATCTTCGTATACAGAAAGTTCCGATAACGCTTCCGGCACACCGATTGTGCCTATTCCCTCTCTATGCTCATTATATCCACGATTTATCCAATGTAATAAATATGACTCACGCCGGCTGCCAAATGCCTGTTTTAAATCTTCCCCTCCATATTTCATATAATCCGTCAATCGAAAATATGGACTGGATATTCTTCGTTCCCTGCCCTGTATCACATACTGATAGAAATGTTTTACTAATGCTGCCTTATTAAACCCGAAACTTTCCAGTAAATCCTGATTTGCTTTTGCATAACAGGGGGCATCAAATGCATACCACGGAAATTCTATTCCGTTATAATAAAAACTGTTATGATCTTCCCACCCGGCAAAGGTGCTTTCCGCGGTAAGTTTCTCTGCCTCAGATGTTCCACCATTTCCATCCAAGGTTACTGTATACTCTTTCTTATACTGATTCTGCTGTAATTGAATCTGTTTTCCATACAGCACATCCGGTTGAGAAGCAACAGTTCCGCTGGTAGCCCCATTTCCATCATAATGAATGGTATAACGATTTTCGAGATAATTTACTTCGATATTATCATTATGCCATGCGCCATCATCTCCCCAGGGTGTCATTCCACATCCGTTGGTGTCCACCACAAAACTACAGGTTTCCTCTTCCATACTCTCAAAGTATGTCTGATAGCAGTTGCTGGTAGACACTCCTTCAAAATGATGCCCCAGCTCCGGCAGACGAAACGTAACCGGAAGATGATATTCCCTTGCTCCTATTTCAGAAGTTGCATTATCATGTCTGGTATAATATTCCCTATCTTCTAATGTAATGCCAAGCTCGTCTCCCCCAATCAGATACATTTTATAATAGATTCGATAATTAATCCCATTGGAATGACGTTCCCCTATATTACAGTCAATCCGGTAACGAGCTGTTCTTCCACCTGCATTGTCACGAACTATCAATATGAAATACCCGGAAGTTTCCGGATACCAGGTCTGCGCACTTCCGTAAACAGATGAAGTCAATTCATCCGGCATTTCTTCCAACTGCTTGGTTTCTTCTGTTTCTAATACTTCTGTTTCTAATACTTCTGCTTCTAATACTTCTGCTTTTTCAGATTCTGCCACCTCAGTTTCTTCTACCGTTTCCGCACTTATCATCTGAATACTGCACGGACTCATAAAAAGAATCATGCATCCGCAAAGGAAACGGCATACTCCCTTTCGCACCTTCTTTTTCATGCTTACCCCCCTATTCAAATACTGCATAATATGTCTGATTTTCTTCTACACACTGTGTAAAATCCGCGAGATAATCCTTGCTGTCCCGCCACTCTAAAAACTTCTTTTTCAAATCATCACAAACCGGTTCTGCCGGAGAGGTACAGTAATCCCCCTTTTGTATTTCCAGCTTCTTATAATAAGATTTTCCCTGTTCCATTTCTTCCCTGGAGCGATAAAAGATTACCGTCTGCATTGCCACTTCTTTTTCCCCTTTCTCCGTTTCTTCTCCATTCCCATCGTCATCTGTAAGAATTGTACGGCAGCACTGTATGCTGCCCTCTTTCCCGCCCGGATACGAAAAATACTCTTCCACTTCCACAGAAAGTAATCCTTTTTCTGCATCTGCTGCAATCATCCGAACAGTTAATTCTGAATCGGAATTCATCTGCGGAACCAGATTTCGAATCAGTAATGTCCTCATATCTTCGGAAGTATAATCTCTGTCTGCATCCGCCTGTACCATCTGCAATGTTGTTTCCATTGCTTCGGTAAGACTCTGTTCTAATTCTTCTTTTCGCACATTCTTATGCTGCATGGTCAGCAGCATCACTACAAAAAGTATGACAATGCCACCGGACAATACCCCAAATACCATCTGTTTCATATACCGCCTCCATTTACCGGAATCCGGAAACGGGAAACCGTCCGCTTTTCATATGCATCTTCTGCCCGCACCTCTATTTCATAGATTCCTGCCTTTTCATAAATATCTTCTACTGTTTTTCCTGCCTGATTTCTGATATCAGTTATCTCAATCTTAAGTTCCTTTCCATCTGCATCCACTGCGTGAAACAGTTCTGATAACGCTATCTTATCTGCAATCGTTAAGATGCGATGATCTTCATAGATAATCACCGGAACCTGACGGCTATGAATATCTTTTAACATTTTTCCGTCCATATTATTTCCAACATCTGCACCGGCTGCCGGACGTTCCATCCCACTTCCAATTATGCGAAATCCCCATAAGCATAATATCAGTAACATTGCCGCCACTAATACGATAATTACTGTCTGTCCATATTCTTTCCATAATGTTTTCATTTGTTTTACCCCAATGCCCCCTGTGCCCTGCTTATCATTTCATAAAGATAACCTCCCTGTGAAAACAGTCCAAATAAAATTCCTGTCATAACAATGACTGCCAGAACCGCTATCACAAGTCCACCATATTCTTCCATAAAAAAATGCATTTTTATCCCCTTACCGGACATAACCAAGCAAATACCACAACACTCCGATACAACCACTTCCAAGTACTGCATAGATGATTGCCTGTCCATAATCCTCCATAATTTTTCTCATAAATCTACCTTCCAAATCCCCGGATACTATGCTCCGTTTTACTGTGAAATGGTCCCATCCGGTATGCGTAATGCAATATCACCTCCGCCATGGTTACCTCCTTTTCCACGGGCGGCACGTTTCCATTTTCACATACAGTTATAGCTCCGGAATCCTCATATAAATTAACCTGCAGCTGATAGCCCAATTCATCAGCCTGCTTTATACAGGCATTTATTACTTCCCGGTTATAATTGCTGTTTTCCAGTTCCACTACCACATCCGATTTAAAATTTCTTGCCTGACAAATCTGCGCTTCTGCT
The DNA here is from genome assembly GCF_003461125.1 of Roseburia sp. AF22-2LB. Classification (NCBI taxonomy): domain Bacteria; kingdom Bacillati; phylum Bacillota; class Clostridia; order Lachnospirales; family Lachnospiraceae; genus Roseburia; species Roseburia sp. AF22-2LB. The sequence continues at coordinate 69,904 of NZ_QTWM01000004.1, read as the reverse complement.
GCAACAATACCTATTCCAACTGTTGACAGCAGCATCATCAGAAATATTCCAAGATATGTTTTTATTACCTGTTCCATCTAATCCCCTATCTATGTACGCTTGCTAAAAATACCACCAGAAATGCCGTCATATCAATCATCATTTTTCCTGCTCCAGTCAATGCCGGGGCTAAAAACAATGCATATAATCCGGCCAGCGAATCCTGATTTTGTTCTCTTTCTGCCTTATCTAAAAGTTCCTGATTCCGTTTTAAAATCTGACTTAACTGCTTTTCACTGTTTCCATATCCGCCGTTGGATAATGCATACAACATCCGCATAGCAGAATGCACATCCGGTAAATCATAATCTTTTAAAAAATTAAGATATGGTTCCAGACTCTCCGGATTCTGTGAAAGTTCTTCCAGCATATCATCCACTGCTGGTCTTAGAACCTCCGGTGTCTGCGGCCGGATACGATAGAATGCCACCTGTACATTTTCAGTCTGAAGCAATAAAGAAATGTCCATTAACCACTGCGGAAATTCCTTTTCCATTTTCTTTCTCAAATACTTCCGGTAGAAATTACTGCGCACGCCTTTATGGAACTGCACATAACGATATTTCTTTTCATCCCCTTCTCCATAAGATTCCCTTTCCTTCAACCAGTTGCGGCAGGTACGCTTCATTGCCCGGAAGCAAATCAGCATATCCAAGGACAGAAAAAGAATTGATGCAATCTGGCAAACCAAAAGTTGCGATAATTCAATATCTTTTGGCAGCAAATGATTCGTTATTGCACATACCAGAATGGATAAACCCACCGCTAAGAATACATTTCTTCGATATTTCTTACAGTCCTGCTGATGCAGTCTGACCCGTTCCATCCACTTCTGCAAATCCTCTAAAAGCAATTCCACCGTTGTCTCGTATGCTCCGCCATACTGTTCTACCATCAGAAAATACGCATGAATCTCTTTCATTCTGCGATTCTCATACTGCTGCTCAATCGCATCTAACTCTTCTTTCATATTGCTGTCATATTCTTTTCGTAAATGAAAGATTGCAGTTTCTATCTGTTTCCGCATGGCCCCCGGTTCAAACAATATACAAACTGTCTCCAGTGCAGATAAGATTTTCGGATTCTGCAAAAATGCATACAGCATCTGCTCCATATACAATTCTGCTTCCTGCAGACGGGTCTGTTGCTTCTTTTCTTCCTTCAACACTTTATCCATACGCCACATAACAAGAACAAATACAATACTGCAGCAGATATATCCCTGCCACTTAAGCTGTAATAAAAATGCTGCCAGCAGCAATAATCCATAACAGCCTCCATAGGCAACGAAACGCTCATTCTTTTTCATATTCTTCTCCTTCCAGACGATGTTGTATCATCGGATTATCAAATGGCTCGGAAATTCCATGCCGCTTCATACGCGCAATCAGCCCTTTTGGAAGTTCTCTCACCATAAGATTGCCATCCACCACCTGCATATGTATTTCATTTCTTCCTTCTTCTCTTACAAAGAAACAGACCTGGTCTATATAACGATACAATTTTCCTTCTGCACTCATTTTCTTCCGCAGCAGAATTCCAACATCAACATAGCTGTATACATCATTTTCCATGCGGTCTGCATCCATACGGCTCTCCATCATATTTAAAATACGATCCGGAATTTTACGCACATCATCTGTATGAAGCGTGGTAAATCCACGGATTCCGGTAGACCAGCATTCCAACAAAGACTTTACTTCCGTAGAACGTGCCTCCGATAACATAATCCAGGATGGATTCTGTCTGAGACATGTCTTAATGGCTTTGGTATAATCAAAATCCGGATTAATTCGCAGTTCCACACAATCTTTTCCGGGATTAATCTGACTGTAATGCCATTCCGGATTATCCTCTATTGTAATGACACGCTCTCCTGCCGGAATAAACTGCGAAAAAAATTTTGCACATTCTGTCTTTCCCGCCCCCGGTTCTCCACAAAAGACAAAATTCATTTTTGCAGCCACACAATTGGTCAGCAATTCCAGTACCGGAACAGCTACATACTCATCCTCCACCATCCTTTTTACCTGCATACGCAACATTGGCATTGACTTACGGATACAGATACTCCTGCCGGATATGGCAACAGATTCATGCACAATACTGATACGCAGCGTGTTGGTCTCCGCCTCCAACAAATTATTTTTCTTGTTAAAAGGCTTGCTCACTTCATTGGCAATCCGATGGGAAAACTGCTCTACAAACTTCTCTGTAATGCCATGACTTCGAATCAGATAGCGTTCATTTTCTACATCTGTAATCCACAACTGGTTTCCGTTATAGTCAATATCTGTAATCTTATCATTCCGAACATAACGCCAAAGGGGGCCAAAATAATCCGGCTCCATCCGGATACCCAGTTCCTGTCTGTCCAAGTCATCCCCTCCTATGGTGTTCCGATGTTATTTCCAAAGTTATCAATTAAGTTCTTAAATGCATCATAAACGGGGCCACTGGTTCCATTTCCCATAATTGCTGTCACAAGTGCTGCTAATGCTGCAATCGCAACTACTGTTATAATTACCCCACCATACTGTTCAAAAATTTCTTTCAAATAAGAAAACCCCTTTCCATACTGAATTTCGTTTCACTGTTTGGAATATTTGGGAGGAAACTCCCGGATAAAAAAAGATAAATAAGATGGCTCTAATCATACCTGCTTTTTCTTTTTTTGTAAATATATTTTTTCATTTTTATAAAAATTTTACATTTTCATTTTTCATTATGCTATAATAAAAAAGGTATGATTTTATGCCACAATTTTATATAAGAACTACAGGAGGACACATGAATAAATTTATTATTACCACCGACACTACCGCAGATTTGCCGGCAGATTATGTAGCAGAACATAATCTTGGCATGCTGTCACTCACTTATACTATAGACGGCAAAACCTATGACTGGGAACATCCAATGGATGTCAAAGAATTCTATGCAAAGATGCGCGCCGGCTCTCTGCCTACCACCTCTCAGGTCAACCCGGAAACTGCCCGCGAAATCTTTACAAAAATTGCCACGGAAAATGACTGTGATATTCTTCACATTGCCTTTTCCAGCGGACTCAGCGGCAGCTACTCCAGTACGAAAATTGCTGCAAGTGAAATGGAAGAAGATAATTTCCCACATAAAGTCGTTGTCGTAGACTCTCTCTGTGCTTCCATGGGCGAGGGACTTCTGGTTCACAAAGCTGTCCAGATGAAAGAAAATGGTGCCACTTTAGAAGAAACCGTAAAATGGCTGGAGGAAAATAAACTACATCTGGTACATAACTTTACGGTAGATGATTTGTTCCACCTTCACAGAGGCGGACGTGTTTCTAAAACCGCTGCGGTTCTTGGTACCATGATTAACTTAAAGCCGGTGCTTCATGTAGATGATGAAGGTCATCTTATTATGGTTTCCAAGGTTCGTGGACGTAAAAAATCCCTGATTACCCTGGTTGACAATATGGAAAAGCAGATGGGCTCCTACCGTGACCAGAATGATATCGTATTTATCAGCCATGGTGATGCTTTAGAAGATGCACAGTTTGTTGCAAATCTTGTAAAAGAACGTTTTGGCATCGACAGCTTCTTAATCAATTATGTCGGTTCAACCATCGGTGCACATTCCGGTCCTGGAACGATTGCATTGTTCTATATGGGTGAATATCGATAAAACACCGGCAGATACAAACCGGTCAAAGTCAGCTTCTTACGGATGTCTGGCGAGCATGCGTTTTTTCTCGCTACTCGCGTAAATCAAAAAAGAGTTATTGTACCACGGTTTAAAATTCTGTGATAAATAACTCTTTTATTTATGTGAGAAATATGCTTTATCTGTTTCTTTATTTTTCTGCAGCTTCTTCTGCTTCTTTTTCTTCTACTTCTTTCTCATCCACTTTGATGCACAGTTCCTCTAACTGCTTCTCATCTACGATATCCGGGGCATTGGACATAAGGTCGGATGCATCCTTTACTTTCGGGAATGCGATGACATCACGGATGGAATCTGCATGTACCATATGCATAACCAGACGGTCAAGACCATAAGCCAGTCCTGCGTGTGGTGGTACACCATAGGAGAATGCATCCAGAAGGAATCCAAACTGCTCATGTGCTCTCTCTTTTGTAAAGCCAAGAACCTCAAACATTTTCTCCTGAATATCACTCTGGTGGATACGGACAGAACCACCGCCTAACTCGGTACCATTTAATACGATGTCATATGCTTTGGCACGTACTGCACCCGGATCTGTATCAATCTTATCCCAGTCCTCTTCCATTGGCATGGTAAACGGATGATGCATTGCCATATAACGATTCTCTTCGTCTGACCACTCCAACAATGGGAACTCTGTAATCCAGAGGAAATTATACTGGTTCGGGTCTAAGAGGTCTAATTCTTTGGCAATTTCAAGACGAAGTGCACCTAATACATTCCATACAATTTTATTCTTGTCTGCTGCAAATAAAAGCAGGTCTCCCGGCTTTCCGTCCATTGCTGCTACCAGATTCTTCAATTCCTCTTCTGTCATGAATTTTGCAAAGGATGATTTATAGCTGCCATCTTCCTGTACAGAAAGATAAGCAAGTCCTTTTGCTCCATAGCCTTTTGCAAACTCTACCAGCTTGTCAATCTTCTTTCTTGGCATTGCGCCCTGTCCTTCTGCATTGATACCACGGACAGAACCACCCTGCTCTAACGCACTGGTAAATACACCAAAACCGCAATCTTTTACAATATCAGATACATCCTTTAATTCCATTCCAAAACGGGTATCCGGCTTATCAGAACCAAAACGATCCATTGCTTCCTGCCAAGGCATTCTCTTAAGTGGAAGTTCTACATCTACGCCGATGGCTTCTTTGAAAATGTATTTTAACAGACGCTCATTGACATCTAATACATCATCAATATCTACAAAAGAAAGCTCCATATCTGCCTGGGTAAATTCCGGCTGACGGTCTGCACGTAAATCCTCATCACGGAAACATTTTGCAATCTGGAAATAACGGTCATATCCGGATGCCATCAGAAGCTGTTTGAAAAGCTGTGGTGACTGCGGCAATGCATAAAAGCTACCCGGATGTATACGGCTTGGCACCAGATAATCTCTTGCACCTTCCGGTGTAGACTTACAAAGAACCGGTGTCTCAATCTCTAAGAAACCTTCTTTTGCCATAAAATCACGCATCAGATATGCTACTTTACTACGCAGCATCAGGTTACGCTGGATATCCGGTCTACGTAAATCAAGATAACGATATTTTAAACGAATCTCATCTTTCGTCTGGCTGTTCTCTTCAATCTGAAATGGCGGTGTCTGTGATTCTGAAAGAATACGGATACTCTCAGCAATTACCTCAATATCACCGGTCTTTAAATTCTCATTAACTGCTGCAGAACGCTTCTGCACGGTTCCTTCGACTGCAATAACAAACTCGCTACGCAGTGTTCCTGCTTTGGCAAAGCCTTCGCTTCCTACCTTTGGCTCGTCGAATACAAGCTGCAGAATTCCGGAACGGTCTCTTAAATCTATGAATATAAGACTTCCTAAATTTCTTCTTTTCTGTACCCAGCCCATGACGGTAACTTTTTCTCCAATATTGGCATTGGATACTTCTGTACATCTATGGGTTCTGTGTAATCCCTGCATGGATTCTGACATTTTTTTATCCTCCTAAAAATCGTGTATCTTTTCCTTCTATACCTAATTGGATATTTTACCACATAGCAGGCAATCCGTCAAAATAACTTCTATGGATTTTATGAATTATTTTAAAGAATTATGGTCTGTTCTGTATCGCATGGTATAAACAAATAGCCATCTACTTCTAATACACCACTTAAACTTTCCATTCCGGATTCTACCTTTTGAACCGTCTGCTTCTTTGAATTCCTTCCATCCATCTGAATATTAACGGTGATACTTTTTTCAGAAAAAGTGGCATCATTTTTATTTATTACTATCACACAGCCACAATCATCCGGTACAACGGTTATCGTAAATACGCCTTTTTCTTTTGTACATGTTACTTCCGGCTGTGTTTTTTCTGCCTGATAAATAACTGAAATTCCATTGTCTTTCTTTGCTACTGCCGAATATCCATCCGAATCTTTTGCTCCATTATACCAGTCTGTTATGAATGGCAGAACGAAAACATTGTCTTCTGACAGATTCTTCTGCTTTAATATATCCGTTACGCCCTCTTTTTCCTCACCTTTTATCGCATCCAACTGATGATACAAATCCTGTGGCAATGCAGAAGCAATGATTTCTATCTTATACTTCTGTTCTATATTTGAGATGGCATCTTTATCTATTCCACTGCTCTTTACACCATCCTCTATAAGACTTTTTACATCCAAAACATTTTCATCCGGGAACCACACCGTATAGCGTCCGTTCCATGCACCATTTTCTGTTATCATCTCTTCCTCTGCAATTGTTGTGTCATTTTCCTGCCAGTCCATTCTCCACTGACTTTCCTCTTCAAAAAATGCTTCTAAATCACCCTGATATAATGCATGATAAGCAGGTGTTGACATGTCAAAACGCTCATAGGCAAAAGCCGGTTCACAGGAAGTCAGATACATCATTCCTTCTGAGATACCAAGCGTATTTTCCAGTTCTTCCTTTAATGCCTGTTCAATTTCTGCCTGCTGGAAATTGTCAAAACAGACTATTCCCCAATACGCACCAAAGACTTCCGGATTCCCGCTTTCTACGCGTCCCCAGGAAAATACTTTTTTATCCGGTTGTGAGGAAAGCTGACCTTTATAATAGCAATAATAATTACTTCCCTGTTCCAATATTACCGGCTGTAACACAAGGTCCTCTGCCTGAACGGTTCCTTCTCCATATTTTTCATTCAGATAATTAGTTATCTCTTCTTTAAAGTCATCCGCAGAAAGCAGTTCTCCGATTGCAGGAGTATTTGAAGTTCCTCCTTTAGAAGCATCCCTATTATAATCCTTACTTCCACCTCTTGTGGATGAATTACTGCTGTTTTCATTTTGTGGAACATTAGATGAACTGATCGGTGCCGACGAATCATAAGACTTTTCTTTTGTTGTATCCGGCTTGTTAAAAATAAATAAGCTGACAAAAAATACAGCCAAAAGAGCTACACTTACTGCAGTCATCTTCCATACAATAGAATATTTTCCATTCCAGAATTTACTGGCACCGAATGATTTTTCCGCTTTAAAAAGGCACATTGCCTGTACGGTATGGGACTCTGATAAAATTCTCTCACCCATGGTACGTCTCAGCAAATCTTCCCTTTTCTTTAATTCACTTCCGATGTATTTTGCCGCTTTGGCACATATTGAAGTATTTCTTAAAACCGCCTGCATTTTCTTCCAGAAATCTATCTGCCCGGCATATAGATTCCAGTGTTCATGCTCCATAAGCTTCTTCCAGCATTTATAAGACTGAAAATATCCGGCATCAATCAATTTTTTAAACTGCTCTTCATATTCTTCCTTCAGTTTTTCTGGAGAAATAATCGTATTATCTTCAATCCGTCCAAAGATTTCTTCATACTCTTTCTGACTTTCTTCCGTTTCCACAGTATGATTTGTTTCCTCTGTGGTCTCTGCCTTTTGAGTCTCCGGTTCCATTTTCGGTTGCGCATTTATTTCCTGCTGAGTATTTATCTCCTGCTGTGTTTTTTCCTCCTGCTGTAACGGCTGTGCATAGACTGCTCCATTTTTCGCATAATTCATCGCAGTTCCGTATGCATCGTACAAATTTTTCCAGCCAGCCTCATCTTCCTCCGGATGGCATTCCCTTACTTTTTTAGCAAATGCAGCTTTAATCTTTTTCTTATCCTTTGCTATTTCTATACCAAGAATATCAAATGCTTCATCAATTCTCATTTTCTCATTTCCTCCCTAGCTTGTATAATATGGTCCGTTCCAGGTCTGATTTGTCTCCTGTTCCGCTAATTCATCTTCCTCTGCATCCTCATCTTCATCATACCAGTCTGAGAAATTATTCATCTTCTCCCACGGTTCATTTACCTGCTGTAAATATTCCTCTATCTGGTTTAAATATGCTTCAAAGGAACGGCGTGCTTTCTTTATGTCAAGTTCATTTTGATATATCAGTATTTCTGTAAAATACTGCATTCTACGTTCAATTTCTTCTCTTATATTTCCGGTTGTCTCCTGATAAAGTTTCTTTGCACGCTCCAATACCAGTTGATTTTCTTCTTCTCCCTGCGGTTGAAATTTTATCTTCTCTAATTCTGCAACTGCCTTTTCTATTTCTTCTTCACTCATGCCAGTCTCTTCATTTACAATAACAAGTCGCTCCTCTTTTCCTGTGGACATAATCGTTACATCTACTACCAGTATTCCATTAATATCATATGTAAACCGCACTTTAATTGCTTCGGTACCACTTCGTACGGTTTCTTCATTTTGCGGTAATTCTACCTTCAATTCACCCAGATGCAGATTATCTTTTGCATACAACGCTTCTCCCTGATTAACATCAATCAATACTCTTTTCTGCCTTGGGCTTGTGGGATAATATATTTTTTCCCTGCTTGCCGGCAATGCGCTATTACGCTCAATAATCACATCATTATAACTATCCTTCGGATGTGCCCTGTTATATACGGATGTTCCCAGTGAAAACGGACATACATCCATAAGAAGCATATCCTTTACCTCTGTATCACGTTCCTTTATTCCTGCATAAGTTCCGGCTCCAATTGCAATCATCTGGTCCGGATTCATCAGACAAACCGGTATTCCCTTTAAAATATGTTTTATATACTTATGCACAACCGGCATCTTACAGGATCCGCCAACCAATACCACTTCATCTATCGCATCTTTTGCTATCTCTGCATCTGCAAGAACTTTCTGTATCGGTTTTAACATTCTTTGAAATAAAGCTTTTGTCAAATTGATTAATTCTTTTCTGGAAATTGTCATCTGACCTTCTACGCCAGGATAAGTCACTTGCATTGTTGCCATTTCTTCTTCTGTCAGCATTTGCTTTGCTCTATTAGCACTCTCCAAAATGGCAGCCTGCTGCTCTTCTTTCATTTCTGTCCAATCCAGTTTATTCTTCTGAGCAAATTCCTGTGCGATATATAAATCAAAATCATTTCCGCCCAGGTGGTTATCTCCACTGACCGCCTTTATTTCTATGATATTTTCAAAACACTCTACCAGCGAAACATCTAATGTACCACCACCAAAATCAAATACCAGCATGGTGCTCTCTTCTTCCTGCCGCATCTCATGACAGGCAAGTGCAGCTGCTGATGGTTCATTAATAATTCTTTCCACTTTAAGTCCAGCAAGAACTCCCGCATTTCTTGTGGCTCTTCGTGCCATATCATTAAAATAGGCAGGAACACTAATTACTGCTTCTTCCACCGGTTCTCCCAGATAACGCTCTGCATCTTCTTTTAATCGTTTTAAAACCATTGCAGACAATTCCTCCGGCTTATAATCTCTTTCTCCTAACCGGTACGTTTTTGCTGTACCCATAAAGCGTTTAAAAGAAGCCACTGTTTCCTCTGGATGTGTTACCATTCTCTCCTTTGCCACTTTACCGACATATGTAATTCCAGCCGGTGTAACACTAACCACACTTGGTGTCAATAATTCTCCAAATGAATTTGGTATTAATTGTGCATGTCCCTCTTCCCACACGGCTACCAGACTGTTGGTTGTTCCTAAATCAATTCCCACAATTTTGCTCATAATCCCTTCTCCTTTTCTTCCCAGGCCGAAAAAACTGCCATCGGCAGCTTCTTACGGATACCTGACAACTTCATAACTACGAAAATTGCGCTTTTTCTCGCTACTCGTGAAACAAAGAATGTGCCTTGGCACATTCTCGCGCCTGCGGCGGTCGCTTGCGACATCTACCTTATACGCCGCAGAGCGCATCCTCGTGGAGCGTTTTTTACTTTACAGGAAAGCAATTTCCTGTAAAGTAAAAAAACAGCATCAAAAACATCTCTGCTTCCGACGCTGTTATCTTTCACTTCTCTTATTTGTTAAAAAACTCCACAAATTCTTCATAACCCTCTGCCGTAAGCTTCTCCTTCTGGAACTTCTTGTTCTTATTCATACGAACCACTAATACCTGGGTTCCTTCGGAACGTTCCTTCTGAGCCTGTGCAATTACCTCCTGCAGCTTGTCTGCCGGATATCCCTTTTCGATGAGATATGCCTTCTTCGCTGCCTGTCCCGGAATCTTAAATCCGCTCTCTAAGAGCAGAAGAATGATTCTTTCAAAACCGATGGAAAATCCACATGCAGGTACATCGTTGCCGGTAAATCTTCCAACCATCTTATCATAACGACCACCTCCGCCACAGCTTCCGCCGAACTCCGGCATAGCTATTTCAAAAATAGTTCCTGTATAATAACCCATGCCACGCACTAAAGTCGGGTCAAATACCATTTTAAAGTCTGCTGCTTTGGTTGCTTCTACGCTGTCGATAATCTCTGTCAGGTTCTGCTTTACTTCTTCCTCTAAAAATCCTGCTTCAATTAAGGTATCACATAAGGTAACCAGTCCGTTTTCGGTACCTTCTGCTTTTTCAAATAAGGATAAGTACTTATCGACCGCTTCTTCTGCAAAGCCTTCCTTTTTCAGTTCCTCTGCGACTCCGTCCAGCCCAATCTTGTCCATCTTGTCTAAGATGATAAATACAAGGTCGTAGCTTTCTTCCGGAAATCCGCTGTAAGCTGCCATTGCTTTTAAAATACGGCGTTCATTAATCCGGATTTCAAAATTCTTAAATCCAATTTTTCCAAGCGTTGTTGTTGTCGCAAGAATCAACTCTATCTCTGCCAGATTAGACGGCTCGCCCAGAATATCAATATCACACTGCATGAACTGACGATAACGCCCTCTCTGAGGACGGTCAGCACGCCACACATTTCCCATCTGTAATGCCTTAAACGGGGATGGGAGCTGGTTACTGTTATTGGAATAGAATCTTACCAGCGGAACGGTAAGGTCGTAACGCATACCAAAATCCACTACATCTTCTTCTTTTTCTGCTGTCTCTAAGTTCAGCTTTTCACCACGTTTTAATACTTTGAAAATGAGTTTTTCATTTTCTCCACCCTGTTTGCTGGTGAGGTTTGCAATATTCTCCATACAAGGAGTTTCAATTGGTGTAAATCCAAAACTCCGGTAGGTCTCTTTGATTACATTCTGCACATAATCACGAATCTGCATCTCCTCCGGTAAAATATCCTTCATGCCTGTAACCGGCTTCTTACTCAATGCCATGAAATTTCCTCCATTTTCCGAGATAAGCATTTTATCTATTTTTCTTATTATATATTTGTATTCATACAGAACTATTATATTTTTCGTACCCTGATATGTCAACCGCTTTTATTCCTTCGTAAAGAGCCTGCTCTTGCGCTCTATCATCTCATCAATTCTTGCGATATACTGTGCCACATCCTTGACATTCTCGGCACGTTCAATCCGGTGTGTGCCATCGGGATTTGGCTGTACCCAGACACGCTTCGTGGATGCACCAGCACCACAAGCTACAATACTCTGTTTCTCTTCCATAATAAGAACATTGTATACACCGGCTTTTCCCGGTGCTGCATAGCCTACGTTTTCAAAATTGCCTGCCATATTCTTCTGGCGGTATAAATAATATGGAAAAAGCCCCATTTCTTCTGCCACTTTCGAAGTCAGTGCAATATGGTCTGCAGTATTGACAATCTCAAAATCCTGATAACGCTCTCTTTGTATATTCAGTCTTGCTGCACGCTTGATAGCAAGGGAGTGAACCGTCAGATTATCCGGCGCAAGCTTCCGGATGACTTCCATGGTATCTGCCACATCTGAAAGACTCTCTCCCGGAAGTCCTACGATTAAATCCATATTGATATTATCAAATCCAAGTTCTCTTGCCAGATAAAAGCTGTCTATTGTCTGCTGCACGGTATGATGCCGTCCAATCAGATCCAGTGTCTCCTGTTTCATGGTCTGTGGATTAATGGAAATTCTGCTGATATCATGATTGCGAAGCACCATAAGCTTCTCTTTTGTAATACTGTCCGGTCTTCCGGCTTCCACTGTAAATTCCACTAAATCAGATAAATCAAAACTACATTTAATTTTTCGAATCAATCTGTCTAACTGTTTCGGATTTAATGTGGTCGGTGTTCCACCACCGATATAAATGCTGTTTAATTTCTTATGTGCAAATTTGACCGCTGTATAATCCAGTTCCTTTTCCAGTGCACTTAAGTAGTCATCCATGCGGTTTTTCCAGGCTGACATGGAATAAGAAGTAAAGGAACAGTAAAGGCAGGTCGTCGGGCAGAATGGAATACCGATATAAAGGCTGTATCCCTCTTCATAATCTAGCTTCTTTAAAAGTGCCAGCTCACGCTCTGCAATTTCAATACTGAGTTTTATCTTTTCATCAGAGGCAAAATATGTTTCCTTCATATAGTGAGCAATTTCTTCCTCGCTCTTACCCTCTTCTAAAAGTGCCATCGGAATCTTCGTCGGACGGATACCGGTAAGATTTCCCCACGGAAGTTCCACTCCGGTATATTCTGACAGCAGCTGATACAACGTCCGTTTCAGGCTGTTCTTTGTCTCCTTGCGGTTTGTATCATCTACTGCTACTCGTTTTGTAATTCCGGTCTGATTTTCATTTTCTTCTGAAGGCTCTACCTTTTTCCAGGAAAAAATGATTTCTTCCGGTGCAAACTGTACATCCATGTGATAATGTACCGGCTCTTCTTTTTTCTCCTTATCCTTCGTGGAAACATATACCTCTTCCTTCGGATAAAATGCCTTTACCAGCGAATGGATATCATATTCAAATTCTGCTTTATCTAATAATACTGTTATCATGGTTCGTCCTTATAAATACGGATTATGCATCCGCTCATAGCCTATTAAAGTGCTTTCGTCATGTCCGGTATACACGGTCACATCATCCGGCAGCGGCATCAGTTTTTCTCTGATTGCCCGGATTAAATCCGATGCACTTCCTCTTGGGAAATCGGTTCTTCCCACAGATTCCTGAAACAGCGTATCTCCGCTGAAAAGAATCTTCTCATCTGCAATATAATAGCAGCATCCGCCAATGGTATGCCCCGGTGTAAAAAATACACGGATGGAAAATTCTGCAAGATTTAATACTTCTTCGTCTTTTACGAAAACATCTGCACGATAGACCTTATGCTCTCCTATCATCCCGCAAAGGTTAAGTCCCGGGTCTTCCAAGGTCTCCCTCTCTGCCTCATGGGCATAAATGGAAATCTGGTATTTATCTGCAAGCGCTTCTGCTGCTCCTGCATGGTCAAAATGTCCATGGGTCAGAAGGATTGCCACCGGTTTCGCTCCGGTTTTCTCAATCTGCTTTTCAATCAACTGTGCCTGGTCTCCCGGGTCTACCACAAGAAGTTCTCCTGTCTTATGATTTACCAGAAGATAGCAGTTGGTGCAGACTGGTCCCACAATATATCGTAATACTTCTGTCTGTTCTGTCATAATTTCCTCTTCTATAAGAACTGTCTTTGAATGCTTCATAAATCAGCAATTTATTCTGCTAATATTTTATCAGCCGGTAGTACGTTCAATATCAATCACGCTCTCTACCTGACGGATTTTTTCTATTAAACTGCTCAATTCCTCTTTTCCTTTGGTATTAAAGGAAATAGAAATGGTCGCAACACCCTGTTTGCTGGTCTTGGAATTAATGGAACTGATATCAATTTCCCGTTCGGTGAAAATTCTGGTAATATCTACTAAAAGTCCGGTACGGTTATTACCAAATATTTTAATCTCAGCAAGATAAAGTCCATTGTCACCATGCTCTGCACCCTGCTGCCACTCTGCATCAATCAGACGCACTTTTTCCAGCTCGGAAAGGTTCATGATATTAATGCAATCGGTACGATGAATAGATACACCACGGCCTCTTGTGACAAATCCTACAATTTCATCTCCCGGCACCGGGCTGCAGCATTTGGAAAAATGCACTGCCACATCATAAAGTCCTTTTACAAGGATACCACTCTTGGATTTCTGTGGAACTGCCTTATCCTTATTCTCGGAAGACACATTGTTCAATACATCCTCATCGGTAAGCTGGATTGGGTGGTCTTTCCGGTACTCCTCCAGCATCTTATTCACGACCTGACCTTCTTTCAGTCCGCCGTGTCCTAAGGTTGCCAGTGCGGAATCCCAGTCATGGAATCCATATTTCCGCATAACCTTACTCTGATATTCCGGTTTGTTAATATCCGTAAGATTAATGGATTTTGCCTTACAATACTGGGCAATCAGTTCCTTGCCCTTTACGATATTTTCTTCTTTTAACTCACTCCGGAACCACTGGTTAATCTTATTTTTTGCCTGTGTACTCTTAACAATATTTAACCAGTCACGGCTCGGTCCCTTGGAATTCTGGGACGTGATAATCTCAATACGGTCACCGTTCTGAATCTCGTAATCAATTGGAACTAATTTACCATTTACCTTGGCTCCAATCATCTTATTTCCAACTGCCGAGTGGATACTGTACGCAAAGTCTACCGGTGTAGAACCCGTTGGCAGGTTCTTTACATCTCCGGACGGAGTAAAGCAGAATACCGTATCAGAAAAGAGGTTCAAATCACTCTTTAACAGGCTCATGAACTCTTTATTATCTGACATGTCTTTCTGCCATTCCAGAATCTGGCGCAGCCAGCTTAACTTCTCTTCCTCTGATTTGGTGGTAGCCACTGTGCCGCCATTATTGGCAGCTTCCTTATATTTCCAGTGGGCAGCGATACCATATTCTGCGGTACGGTGCATCTCAAAGGTACGAATCTGAATCTCAAACGGCTGTCCGGTCGGTCCAATCAGTGTGGTGTGGAGGGACTGATACATATTCGGCTTTGGCATAGCGATATAATCTTTAAAACGTCCCGGGATTGGTTTATACATCTCATGGATGACACCCAGTGCTGCATAGCAGTCCTTGACATTATCCACGATAATTCTTATGGCAAATAAATCATAAATCTGGTCTAAGGTCTTATGCTGATTGACCATTTTCTTATAAATGGAAAAGAAATGCTTTGCTCTTCCGTCAATCTGTGCCTTGATTCCTGCATTTTCAATATGTTTACTCACTTCTTTTACAAGGCTCTGCACATAATCATCACGGACACTCTTACGAAGTGCAACCTTTTCTACCAGATCATAATATGCTTCCGGCTCCAGATACTTTAAGGAAAGGTCATCTAATTCGATTTTAATTTTAGAAATACCAAGACGCTGTGCAATTGGTGCATAGATGTCCATGGTTTCTCTTGCTTTTTCCTTCTGCTTCTCCGGTGTCATATATTTTAATGTACGCATATTGTGCAGCCGGTCTGCCAGCTTGATTAAGATAACACGGATATCCTTTGCCATGGCAAGGAACATTTTTCTTAAGTTCTCTGCCTGAACCTCGACTTTATCCGCATCATAAGATAACTGACCCAGCTTTGTAACGCCATCCACCAAAAGGGCAATCTCTTCTGAGAACTCGGAAGCAATTTCCTCTACTGTCATGACGGTATCCTCTACGACATCATGAAGCAGTCCGGCTACGATAGTCTCTTTATCCAGCTCCAGTTCCGCTAAAATAATTGCCACACACAACGGATGAATGATATATGCTTCACCGGATTTTCGTACCTGTCCCTTATGTGCCGTATCCGCTGTCTTATATGCCTTTTCAATCAAAGAAATATCCGTCGACGGGTGATATTTCTTCACGCTGGCAATCAGCTCCTGATACAGGCTCTCCGGACTGACGAATTCCTGCATGGTCTTTATGTTGTCATCCTTAGACACCACTTCATTTTCTAATTCTTCTAATTCTTCTGTTGTAATATCTGCCATAATTCACACCAACTTTTTTGCGTTTTATCCCACTTTTAACTATGATTTTTCATTATAATAAAAAATATATAAAAATGCAATCTTTTATACTTGCCATTTTCCCCCGGAAACCTTATACTTTATGGCTGAATGGCAGATTTTTTCTACCTCTTTAAGAAAGGAGTTTTCCCTTATGCATCCAGTTTTATTATTTTACAATTTAGAAAACAGCAAAGGCAGAACATTAAAAATGCTCTGCCTCCGGTTAAAAATAAAAATCCGTATTATCACCAAAGAACAATATAACCAGACTTTAGGTGCCCTCGCAGGGATTGATGGCTTCCCTTTGAAAGAAGAGGTCTATACCGGCGATGGTTTCACCGACGAAATGCTGGTATTCAAAGGCTTTGATAATGCTCTTTTAGACCGTTTCCTGGTGGAATTTAAAAAGCTTCATCTTACCAGAATCGGTCTGAAAGCCGTTCTCACGGAGCACAATATCAACTGGGATTCCATTGCACTTCATGAAGAACTCTTAGCGGAAGATAAGAAAATGCATGAAAATTAATCTTCTCCTGCAATTTCTATGGTGTATGCTGCCTGAAAGCATGCACCCTGTGCTAACGCATGTCCCCATTCCCTTTCTTCCAAACTTCCGTTAAAATCCTCTTTATCGCATCTTCCAAACCAGGGTTCAATGGCTGCATATGGTGCATTCTTCTTCTCTGCTGACCAGAGTCCAAATAACGGAGCTTCCGGGAAATACACATTTTTTCCTTGCCGGTATTCTTAATGTTCCATATGATTTCCAGTCTGTTGCCATTCATATGATAGATTAATTCCATCTCATAAGTCTTTCCCTGATAATGATAGACTCCGTCTTTTAAGCTTCCAACAATCGGAAACAGATTTGGTGCACTCCGTTTGTAATACTCCGGATTGCTGCACCACATGTACTCAATGTTACTTTTCTTTCCAAGCACAGATTTCAGTTCTGCCCCAAGAGACTCAACTTCCACCTTCATGCTCGCGTTTTCCATGGAATAACGCATATTCTCTCAACCTTTTTTCTCGTATTCTATGATCTGACATCACAGTATCCAGCACCTGATAAAATCGTCTGCTGTGATTTGCTTCTACCAGGTGTGCCAGTTCATGAGCAGCAACATATTCTGCGCATTCTAACGGAAGGTCTGCCAGTACTTTATTCAAAGTAATGGATGCCTTTGCCTTGCAGCAGCTCCCATAGCGGCTGGTCATGCTGCGGAATCTGACCGTTGGCATAGAAATATGATAAGCCTGAAACAGTTCATACTCCCTCAGCAGTATATCTCTTAAATACTGCTCTTTCTGCCGGTTCCACTCCAGTGCATCCACATCTATCCTCTGCTGATTTGCAAGCTTCTTTTGCATCATGCGGATCCACTCCGCCTTGCTCTGCACAAATGCATCCACTTTCTTTTTGCTCATGCGATAGGGCATCGTTACTGCTACTACGCCATTGGCTTTTACCTGGATGATAATATTCTTTACTTTTTTTGGTGTCAGTTCATATCGTATTGTATTCTCCATTTTATTATTATAGCTTTTTGGTCCCGGCACTGACAAGCCTTTTTCTTGTTTTCCTTTTGCTATTTCTGTCGTATCATTTTATACTGTTACTCCGCCTCTGTCTCCGGGGCAGCCGCTGCTTTTTCCAGGGCATCATCAATGGCGTGAATCAGCACCATGGACGTATACTGGTTATCATCGGAATAGCTGAGATTATCCGTTGACTGATTTTCATATATCTGTTCTTTCAAATTATCCAGTGCCGGCTGCATCAACGGATACATTGCGGTTACAGTTTCATCGAGATTTACCAGCGAAATGGAATTGATTTTATTCTCATCCACCACAACCTCCACATCCACGGTTTTATCATTAAATATGATGGAAGACGTATATACCCCTGCCACATATTTCATGGTCTCCCGGCTCTCCTCATCTTTATCCGGAGAAAACATATAGACCAACAATAATACCAGTAATATTCCAAGTACCGCAAAAATTCCTGTGTAAATCAGTTCCTTCATATGAAGCACTACAATCTTTGTCTTTGCACTCAAGGGAGTCCTCCTGCTTTCTTGCTTATTGTATTTTATGTGAAAACTTTTCTAATATTACACTTGACAAACCCTTTTTCTTATAGTATAGTAAGTTTCGTGTTCAGCACAAATGCGATAGTGGCGTAGTTGGTAACGCGCGACCTTGCCAAGGTCGAGACCGCGGGTTCGAGCCCCGTCTATCGCTCTATTTTTTGGATATGCTGTAAGCCTTGATTTATGCGGGTTTACAGCATTTTTCTAATTCTTAAATTCTTACTTTCTTAACCAGATTTTCGCTATTTTGGGTTAAGAAAATGTCTTTCATTTAATGCCTGTTTTGCAACCGCTAAATTTGTTCCTACATAATAATTCTTTTCTGCAACCTTTTGTGTGTTTCCAAATATGCTTGATGCTAAAATAATGTTTCCATTTGTCGCATTTATTACTTCCGTAAGAAGGTTTTTTAGGAAAAGAATACTTTGATAAAATTTTTAACCTTTCTGTCATTTCATGTGCCAATCGTACATCTTCGGGTAAAATTTTATCTTAACAACTAAGGTCTGCTCTGCTGCAATTCCTTTGTAATCACAGCTGTATTTGGAATAACTCATTCCATGACGGCAGGTATATTCTGCTTCGTCAAGGGATTTTCCTACCGGCTGCCAGGAAACACTCCAGTAATCTCCGTCTTCTTCATCGCGGATATATACATAATGTCCCGGACGATCCATTGGAACTCCATTCGCCCGGAATCTTGTTACACGATGATACTCCGGTGTCTTGTAAAACATATAGCCCCCGCTGTATGATTTACGACCACACAGGTATCTTTTACGCCAAGGTAGTTTGTTCAGGATGCCGGCAAATCCACCCGGTCAATTACATATTCTCTTTTCTCATTGTCAAAATGTCCGTATTGCCTGTTATATCGGATGCCAAAAAGGGACAGCAATTAAAATCACTGTCCCTTCCATATTTCCATATTTTCGTATATCCTTATGATACTGACTTATAATGCCTTAATTCTCTCTAATGCTGCAACTGAATTCTCATATGTTCCGAATGCTGTAAGCCGGAAGTATCCTTCTCCGCTTGGTCCGAATCCGGATCCCGGTGTTCCTACTACATTGGCATTCTCTAAGAGATAATCAAAGAAATCCCAGGATGTCATCTGCTCCGGTGTCTTTAACCAGATATATGGTGCATTTACACCACCGAATACTTCGAAGCCTGCTTCTTTCAGACCGCTCTTAATTACGCTTGCATTTTTCATGTAATATGCAACCTGTTCTTTTAACTGTGCTTTTCCAGCTTCGGAATATACTGCTTCACCGGCACGCTGTACGATATAAGGTGCGCCGTTGAATTTGGTGCCGTGACGTCTTGCCCACATATCATGTAAA
This sequence comes from Roseburia sp. AF22-2LB, assembly GCF_003461125.1. Classification (NCBI taxonomy): domain Bacteria; kingdom Bacillati; phylum Bacillota; class Clostridia; order Lachnospirales; family Lachnospiraceae; genus Roseburia; species Roseburia sp. AF22-2LB. The sequence goes on along the minus strand of NZ_QTWM01000004.1, from coordinate 50,498 downwards.
GATACGCCATTGCATTTCAAATCCTTTGGTACTACAGTATATCCAAGACGTACTCCGGTAAATCCTGCATTCTTTGAAAAGCTCTTAATCTCGATGGCACAGGTCTGTGCTCCTTCACATTCGTAAATGGTATGAGCCACATCTGCTTCTGAAATGTATGCTTCATAAGCACCATCATAGATAATCAGTGCGCCTTCTTTATTGGCATAATCTACCCATTCCTGTAACTGTGCTTTGGTGATGGTTGTTCCTGTCGGGTTATTTGGCAGGCACAGATAAATTACATCCGGTGTCTCCTTCGGGAATTCCGGCACGAAATTATTTTCTCTGGTACATGGCATATAAATTACATTGCTCCACATCTGGGTATCCGGATTATAGGTACCGGTTCTTCCAGCCATAACATTGGAATCCACATATACCGGGTATACCGGGTCACATACAGCAATTCTTACATCCGGTCCGAATAATTCCTGAATATTTCCGGAATCACTTTTTGCTCCATCGGATACGAAAATTTCATCTGCTTCGATTGCGCATCCTCTTGCCTGATAATCATTTTTTACAATAGCATTACGTAGGAAATCATATCCCAAATCCGGTGCATATCCATGGAAGGTTGCAGGATCTGCCATCTCATCAACTGCCTTATGTAAAGCCTCAATAATTGCCGGAGCGATTGGCTGGGTAACATCCCCGATTCCAAGACGGATGATGTTCTTATCCGGATTTGCCTGGGTAAATGCATTTACCTTTTTGGCAATGGTACTGAATAAATAGCTTCCTGGTAATTTCTGGTAGTTTTCATTAATCTGATACATAATATCTCCTTTTCTTCTCTCTAAATAATCTACTATATTTAACCTATTTTTCATACTTATGCATGCATAAGGCTCAAAATCATCTGTGCCGTCTCGATGAGTCCGGTTCCATTATCCATACTCCGTTTCTGGATATACCGGTGTGCTTCTTCTTCACTCATGTTATTCCGTACCATCAGAAGTTCTTTGGCATCCTGTAACATGCGTTTTTCCTCTTCGCTCCGTACCTTCGGTTCCATACGCCGTTTCTTACGCATTCTGGTAATAGTATAAGACATGGTCTCTACCGTCTGTATCAGTTCGTGCACCTTAAGCGGCATGGAAAGGCACATAATATCAGCAACTTCGTGCTCATTGCAGATATCCGGCGAAGCAACGAGAAGCATCTGAAATGTAGCAGGAATATATTCATGCAGTTCAGTATACATCATGTCCACAAATCTTGGACTGCAGACCAATATACCTCCATCTAACGAATTCGCATACTGCAATGCCTGAGCCCCTGTTGTGACTGCTGCATCTACATGAAATCCACTGCGCACAAGTATATTTTTTATACTTTTGGCGTTTTCTATCTTAGGGAATGCAACAATAACATTAATCAAGTTCTTATCTCCTGTAGCATTTTCTTACATCAACTAAATCTTATACAGATACTCATCAATCTCCCACTGTGTCACCTGGGCTCTGTAGTCCGCCCACTCAGCCTTCTTGGCTTCTGCATATTTCTCTGTAATATGTGGTCCTAAAATCCCTTTGATATAATCATCGTGTTCGAACTCTTCAATTGCTTCCATCAGATCTCCCGGAAGTGATTCGATACCCTTTTCCACTTTCCTGGAAAGTCTCATTTCAAATACATTTTCTCTTACCTCTTCCGGCGGCATAATCTTATTTTCAATTCCATCTAAGCCTGCTGCAAGGCATACTGCCAATGCCAGATATGGATTGGCTGCCGGATCCGGACATCTTAATTCCACCCTGGTTCCTGCTCCTCTGGATGCCGGAATACGAATCAGCGGACTGCGGTTCGTTGCAGACCATGCAATGTAAATCGGTGCTTCATAGCCCGGAACCAGTCTCTTATAAGAATTTATCAGTGGGTTGGTGATAGCGGACATACCTTTCATATGTTTCATTATTCCGCCAATGAAATAATATGCTTCTTTGCTCAAACCAAGTTCACCGGATGGGTCATCAAATATATTTTTTCCATTCCGGGAAAGTGACATATTAATATGCATGCCGGAACCGTTGATTCCATATTTTGGCTTTGGCATAAAGCTTGCAAATAAGCCATGACGCTTTGCAATGGTCTTAACTGCCAGTTTAAAAGTCATAATCTTATCGGCTGTTGCCAATGCTTCATCATAACGGAAATCAATTTCATGCTGTGCCGGTGCTACTTCATGATGGGATGCCTCGATTTCAAATCCCATATCCTCTAAGGTCAGCACCATATCACGTCTTGCATTTTCACCTAAGTCTACCGGTCCTAAGTCAAAGTATCCTGCTTTCTCATGGGAAATGGTTGTGGGCTGGCCATTGTCATCGGTATGGAATAAGAAAAATTCACACTCTGGTCCTACATCAAAGGTATAGCCCATCTTTGCTGCACGCGTAATCTCTTTCCGCAATACGTATCTTGGGTCTCCTTCGAAAGGTGTTCCGTCTGCACAATAAACATCACAGATAATTCTTGCAACTTTTCCCTGCTGTGGTCTCCATGGGAAAATAGTAAATGTGTCTAAATCCGGGTAGAGATACATATCGGACTCCTCAATCCGGACAAAGCCTTCTATGGATGAACCGTCAAACATACACTGATTATTCAGTGCCTTCTCTAACTGACTTCGTGTGATTGCCACATTTTTTAAGGTTCCAAACATATCCGTAAACTGAAGCCGGATAAATTCCACATCTTCTTCATCTGCCATACGGATAATATCCTGTTTTGTATACTTCATACTGCCGTTCTCCTTTTCCTTATACTTGATTTATATACTGCAGAACCTCTTTATATGCCATTCTGCCGCCAAACAGGTCTAATGCACTGCCTATCGTCACATTAAGCCTGCCTTTTCCATGTTCTTTTAACTGCTTTAAATCTTCAAAACTGCCGACTCCTCCGGCATATGTAATTGGGATTCTGCCCCAGTCTCCTAACATTTCTGCCAGTGGGACTTCAATGCCGGATGCTTTTCCCTCTACATCTACTGCATGTACTAAAAATTCATCCGCATATTCCTTTAATTTATCTAATAACTCCGGCGTGATTTTCTCTTCGGTAAATTTCTGCCAGCGGTCTGTCACTATATAGTAGTCGCCATCTTTTTTCCGGCAGCTCAAATCCAGAACCAGGTGCTCTTTTCCTACTGCTGCAAGAATTTTTTCCAGATTATTATAATTTACTTTTTCATCCTTAAATACATAGGATGTTACAATTACATGACTGGCTCCTGCCTCAATAAATTCTTTCGCATTCTCTGCATGAATGCCGCCGCCAACCTGCATACCGCCCGGATAGGTGTGAAGCGCAAGCAGTGCCTGACGTTTCGTTTCTTTATAATAAGAACTGTCTGCCGGATTCAGCAGAATGATATGTCCGCCACAAATCTTATCTTTTTTATAAAATTCTGCAAAATAAGCGGCATCCTGCTCCGCCACAAAATTCTCTTTTGCCTGATTTCCTTCATCTTTAAGGCTTCCGCCCACAATCTGCTTGACCTTGCCATTATGGATGTCTATGCACGGTCGAAATTCCATCCTTTTTCCCCCTCTGTTTGAAAAAAGGACAACGTTCACCCTTGGTTGACCCCGTTGTCCGTCTAAAAGAATAACATATTTTTATATAAAATGGAATAGTTGTTTTAACAATTGACAGTATATTATTTTTTTGCTAGAATTGAGAAATTAAAGGCTTTATTATATTACACACTTTTTAATAAGAAAGAGAGGAAACGAGAAAATGGGTAAAATTATCGGTGAAGGAATTACATTTGATGATGTTTTGCTGGTTCCTGCATATTCGGAAGTTACTCCTAATATGATTGATCTTACCACTTACCTGACTAAGAAAATCAAATTGAACATTCCAATGATGAGTGCTGGAATGGACACAGTAACTGAACATCGCATGGCAATCGCTATGGCAAGACAGGGTGGTATCGGAATCATCCACAAAAACATGTCTATCGAGGCTCAGGCGGAGGAAGTGGACAAGGTAAAACGTTCCGAAAATGGAGTTATCACAGACCCATTTTTCTTATCCCCAGATCATACATTAGCTGACGCAGAAGATTTAATGCACAACTTCCGCATTTCCGGAGTTCCTATTACAGAGAATGGAAAATTAGTCGGCATCATCACTAATCGTGATTTGAAATTCGAAACAGATTATACAAAGAAAATTAAAGAAAGCATGACGTCCGAAGGTCTTATTACTGCTCCGGAAGGAATCACATTAGATGAAGCGAAAAAAATTCTCGCTAAGGCAAGAAAAGAAAAGCTTCCAATTGTTGATAAAGATTTTCACTTAAAAGGTCTTATCACTATCAAAGATATTGAAAAACAGATTAAATATCCATTATCCGCAAAGGATGACCAGGGCAGACTGCTTTGTGGTGCTGCTGTTGGTATTACTGCTAACATGATGGACCGTATCGATGCACTGGTAAAATCCCATGTCGATGTAATCGTTGTAGATTCCGCACATGGACATTCCTTAAATATCTTAAATGCAGTTAAGAAAATCAAAGCTGCTTATCCTGACCTTCAGGTTATCGCTGGTAATGTAGCAACCGGCGAAGCAACCAAAGCCTTAATCGAAGCTGGTGCTGATGCTGTTAAAGTTGGTATCGGACCTGGTTCTATCTGTACTACCCGTGTGGTTGCAGGTATTGGTGTTCCACAGATTACCGCTGTCATGGATGCCTTTGCAGTTGCAAAAGAATATGGTATTCCAATCATTGCTGATGGTGGTATCAAGTACTCCGGAGACATGACCAAGGCTTTAGCTGCCGGTGGTAATGTATGTATGATGGGAAGTATGTTCGCAGGTTGTGACGAAGCTCCTGGAACCTTCGAATTATATCAGGGAAGAAAATACAAAGTTTACCGTGGTATGGGTTCTCTTGCAGCTATGGAAAACGGAAGCAAAGACCGTTACTTCCAGGAAGGTGCTAAGAAGCTTGTTCCGGAAGGTGTTGAAGGACGTGTGGCTTACAAGGGAAGTCTTGAAGATACCGTATTCCAGTTAATCGGTGGTATCCGTTCCGGTATGGGTTACTGCGGATGTCCTACTATTCCTGAATTACAGGAAAGAGGCCGTTTCGTTAAGATTACTGCTGCTTCCTTAAAAGAAAGTCATCCACATGACATCCACATTACAAAAGAAGCACCAAACTACAGTATTGATGACAAATAAATTTTTCACCAAGAGAATTTTATATGAGCCATCGTGGTACTCATATTATACAAAACAGGATTGAAAACTTTTCATTGAGTTTTCAATCCTGTTTTTGGCATTTAAAAATCTTTATTCAAAACTATCTTACTGTTTTTGCATTATTACCATTTCCATCGGTTCCGGTTGTCGCATCATCCACAGCATCTTTAATTCCGGTTCCGGCATCATCTACTGCATCATCTACACCATCTACAATATCTTCTGCGCCATCTACTACTCCATCTGTCACATCATTTACCACACCGTCGCCATTATCTCCATTGTTTGTGGTATTGTCACGATTATTCTTGTCATTTGTGTTATTCTTATTGTCTGTGTCATTCTTATTGGTAGTATTGTTACTTCCTGCTCCGTTTTCCGTGGTATTTTCTTCATTTCCATTCCTATTACCACAGGCTGCCATGCTGCCAAAGAGGCACACTACCATCATGGTCAACACCAGTTTTCTTAATTTCTTCATGTTCAATATCTCCTTTTTATTGATTTCAAGTTTATTGTTTCCAACCTATCCTTTTCTATGCATCTTCTGTGCGGATTTTCTACTTTCTCATCTTTGGTTCAAATATCAGGGATGCCAGATAGGCAAATACCAATGCAGCAGAGATTCCTACCGCCGTTGCCGTAAATCCACCCATGAAGATTCCGATAAATCCATTAGTATCAACTGCTTCCTTAATTCCCTTAAACAGCGTATTGCCAAAGCCTAACAATGGCACCGATGCTCCCGCTCCTGCAAATTCCACGAAAGGCGGATATACACCGATCGCTCCCAAAACAGCTCCGGAACATACCAATAGCACCATAATCCGTCCCGGCTGCATTTTCGTCTTTTCCATTAAAATCTGGCAGAGGGAACATATCAGGCCTCCTACCCAGAATGCATTCACATAATCCATGTGTTCTTTTCCTTTCTTCCATCATTCTTATCAAAACTATTATTACTTTTTATTATCTACCAGGCTTTTGTTACGGCACATACTCAAGCATTACTCCATGGGCAATTCCCGGTACATTTTTCCCTTCGTTATAACTTACTGTGGAAAGCAATGCTCCGGTTGGCACAAATAACACCTTTTTCCATTCCCCTGAAATAATCTTCGGAAGATAATAGGCAGATAAAACAGAAGCACTGCAGCCACAGCCACTTCCGCCAGCATCCGTATCCTGTTCTTTTGCATCAAAAATTTCGATTCCGCAATCTGAATGATTGTTCTCGATGTCATAGCCCTTTTTCTTTAGCAAATCAAATAGAATTTCCTGTCCGACAGTTCCTAAATCCCCTGTTATAATACGGTCATATTCTTCCGGCCTGCTTCCAAAATCCGTAAAATGTGCTGCTATGGTATCTGCTGCTGCCGGAGCCATCGCTGCTCCCATATTTAAGGAATCATGAATTCCATAGTCCACAATTTTTCCGGTGGTGATTCCACTGATTTTTACATGAGTCCGTTGGGTGGACAATACATAGGCACCACTTCCGGTAACCGTCCAGGTAGCCGACATGGGACGCTGATTCCCATATTCCAACGGAAATCGGAACTGTTTCTCCGCGCTGGCAAAATGACTGGATGTAATCGTCAGGACATTTTCTGCAAATCCTGCCGCCACGCACATTGCTCCAAGTGACATGGATTCCCCTGCCGTAGAGCAGGCTCCATACACACCAAACAGCGGAATTTCAAAGTCGAGAAGTCCAAAGGATGTTGCTATAGTCTGACCCAACAGGTCTCCTGCAAAAATATAACGGATTTCTTTCGGCACAAGCCCTGCTTTTCCCAATGCCAGGGTTGCTGCTTCCTTCTGCAAGGTACTTTCTGCTTCCTCCCATGACTCACATCCAAATTTGTCATCATTTCCAATCACATCAAAATACTCTCCCAGTGGTCCTTCTCCTTCTTTCTTTCCGACCACTGATGCCGAATTTAAAATAAAAGGAGTCTTCGCAAAGCGAAGACTCTGTTTTCCCTTTACCTCAGACATGTCATCACTCCTTTTTGTGATTAGCATGTCCAGGTTCTGGCATTTTATGTATTTTTCAGAAATTTTTCATGTTTCTTTTCTTTACTTCTATCTACGGTTATGCTGTAATAAATCCATGGCAGCAATTAATTTCAACATTTTTCAATATTTCCATTGAACTTTTTGAGAAAGGAGAAACTGACATCTATAATAAACTATTATCTCATTATAAGAATCTTCTCCTTTTGGGCAAAATTCTCTTGTTTCACAATGATTTTGCCCAATCTGCCTCCGGGCACGGCTGGGGTCGCTGACACAACTTTGTTTCACTGCTGTATCTGATTTTCAACTGTGGCTCACACCCTTCCCATCTACCTCGCTATCAGCTGATATATCCAGTATATGACCCCAAGTAGCCAGCTTGTAAAGATTCCATAAAGGATTACCGGACCCGCAATGGTAAAAATTTTGCAGCCAATCCCAAAGACCTGACCTTCCTTTTTGAATTCGATGGCAGGAGCCGCCACTGAATTGGCAAATCCGGTGATTGGAACGAGGGCTCCTGCCCCGCCAAATTTTGCAATTGATGGATAAATATTAAGACCGGTAAGAATTACGCTCATGAGGACAAGAATCATACTGCACCAGCCGCCGGAAGTATCTTTATCCAGTCCTGCGTTCTGTGCAATATTTAAAATCACCTGGCCAATACAACAAATAATTCCGCCGGTCACAAATGCTTTTAACATTTTCAGGGCAAGATTATGCGTTGGTGTTACCTGCTTTACATATTCGTTATATGCCTGGTTTCTTTCCACAACATCCTGCTCCTGTACTGTTTTATTCAGATTTTCATTTTTTTGCCGCATATCTTTTTCTGATTCACTTTTTGCCATGCTAAAACCTTCCTAAATAATATAATATTTTTCTCTTAGTATGGCAAAAATTGTTTCTTTTATACATACACCGGCAGCTTCTTACGGATGCCCGGCAGTTCCTTATGAATGTCAGTCAACCAATATACGATTTAAGATTTCATCTTCTCTCACCAGACGCTTTGCTTCTTCCCGGTATTTTTCTTCGTGAAGGTAAGTGTGACGGAATGGCTTAATAGACGGTGCCAAATCAATTGCCGCAAGGAAATCGCTCTTTTTCATCTGAAGTGTTGCTGCAAAATCAAAAAATCCGGTCTCTTCCAATACGGTCTGTACCCGCACATATCTGTGATTGTGCACCTTGCTCATGATATAGGTTGCAATACCGACCTGAATACCGTGTAACTGTGGCACTTCCAATAATTTGTCCAGTGCATGCGAAATCAGGTGCTCGCTTCCACTGGTCGGTGCGCTGCTTCCGGCAATTTCATTGGCAATTCCGCTCATGGCTAGAGAATCCACCAGTTCTTTTAAAAACAATTCATCCTTTATGCTCTGATATGGAGTCCGGACAAAACTGTTCACCGCTTTCTTCGCTATCATAACTGCAAAATCATTTACCGTGGAGTAACCACATTTTTCCTCATAAATCCAGTCATATAATGCTGTGATTTTTGAAATCATATCTCCGATACCGGAATAAATAAATTTCTCTGGTGCCGTGCGGATAATCTGCGTATCCACCACAATGCCATAAGCCAGTTTTGCCGGAACCGAAGTTCTCTTACCGTGCACCAAAAGGGATGCACTGGCACTGGAAAATCCATCACTGGAACTGGAGGTCGGAACGCTGATAAACGGAATGTTTCTTAAAAATGCGGCATATTTTCCAGCATCGATTACTTTTCCGCCACCAATTGAAATAACTGCCTGCGTTTTATTCGGCATGGAAAATGCAAGCGTTATAATATCATCGATATCAACGGTATCCAGTTCGCTATACTCCAACACTGTAATTTCTTCTTTTTTCAGTGATTCCATTACAGTCTCACCAAACATATCAATCAAACCATTTCCAAGAAAAATGACTACCTGCTTTAAGCCTTCTCCCTTTAAATAACTTCCCAGTTGATTTAACGTGCCATTTCCGACTTTCAGAATTGCCGGAACTGAAATTGCTTTTCCTGTCTGCATATTTATTTCTCCTCTTTTCTATCTCAACTTCTTAGATTTCTCAAACTTTTGAAATACTCTGACTCTTATTATATGTATTCTATGCCATAATATCAAGCTCGCCCTGCAGAACCTGTCACTGGCAGCTTCTTACGGATTCTTTGCGAAAAAAACGGCAGCCAGAAACCTGACTGCCGAATTATATTCCTTACTGTACCTTGAAGATACTTACTGATGTATCCAGATCCTCTGCATCCATCTGAAGCCGTTTTACCGCATCATTTAATACTTCTACTGCCTGTAACTGTTTCTCTGTACTACGGGCAAGTTCTTCAGATGCAGATTCTGTCTGGTTAGAGGTCGTTGAAATACTTTCGATGGCATTCATGGTATCTTCTTTTGCCTGTTCGATGCCACCCACACTCTGGGTAATCTTCTCAACATCCTCTGCCAGCTTGCTTACCTGCTGACTGATATTCTTAAATACATCAACGGTATTATTCAATGCTTCTGTCTGGAATGCAACGCTCTCGCCTGCAAGTCCAGCTGTCTCGATGGTAGCTGCCAGACGTTCCTGAATATGATTGATAATCTCACCAATCTGATTACCCGCATTTCCGGACTGTTCTGCCAGTTTACGGATTTCTTCAGAAACTACTGCAAATCCTCTTCCTGCTTCACCGGCTCTCGCCGCCTCAATTGATGCATTTAAGGACAAAAGATTAGTCTGTTCTGCAATCTCATTGATTGTTCCGATGATGCTGTTAATTGCAATAGATTCTTTGTTCAGTTCTCTGATTTCCCGGATGATGGTCTCTGTTACTTCCGTTGTACCCTGAACTTTTTCACCAAGGTTTGCTACGATAACCATACCATTTTCAATTGCTCCCTGGGCTTCCTGGGCAATTTCGCTGATTTCATCAGTATTCTCATGTACAACATTGATTCTTTCTGCCAGACCATTCATCTGCTCCAGGCAGCTTTCCGTATCCTGTGCCTGCTGGGAAATACCACTGTTGATATAATCCACTGCTTCCGTGATATCCTTTGTTACTTCCAATAAAACTTCGGAGTTGGTTCCTACCTGGACTGCCGAATCAGAAACATGACCACTGACATTGGTCATCTTGAGAATCAGATCCTTCATACTGCCAATCATATTGGTAATGCTGGATGACAACACATTAAACTCATCCTTACGCTTCATGCTAATCTGTCCGGTCAAATCTCCATCGGAGGTCTTCTTTAAGACACGGTTAACCTTACGGATTGCTTTGGAAATTCCGCTTGCAAGAACGGAACCTACCACGATTGCAATAACTGCACATATTGCTACGGCAATTAACGTATATCTGAGAATCGCCTGTGCACCTGCCATAATCTCTTTCTGCGGAACCATGGCACATACCAGCATATTCGTACCTTCAATCCTGCTGTATGTAAACAGATAATCTGCGCCCTCATAAGACACTTCTTTAGAACCCTGCAGATTTTCTCCTGTTAATGCTTCCTGATAAAAGTCCGTATCTGTAAATTTTATATCACTATCTCCACTTAACACCTGGCTTCCATCCTCTAATACAAAGCCCTTGATGCTGTTATCACTAATCTGTGCATTGTCTAATATATCCTGGATAAAGCTTGTCTTAACATCAATGATGATATATCCAACAGATTTATTGCTATTATTCTTAAGAACGGTAACAAGAGATAATGCATACTCATCACTGTCATATCCGGTGACTTCATCAATGGCTGGGTGGCTGCTGATCCACATACTTCCCATGCCAATCTCAGACTCTACATTCTTTCCTTCTTCCGACTCAACAAACGCATTATATACATCTCCACGGATTGCACCCTTTTCACTGCATGCTGTTCCACTCTTCGCACAAACTATAATGTGATCGATGAATTTGTCTGCAGTAGATTCATTGCTCAATGCAACTTTTGCATCCATCAGCATAGACTCTGACTTTACCTCTGAACCTGTATAATAACTTGTAATTGTAGAATTAATAGAAAGACGTGTTGCCATCAGTTCAATATTCTCAAAACCAAGTCCGAGATACTCTTCCAATGTACCAACACTGGTATTTGCAGAAGCCTCGTATGTACTATTCAAGGTAGTACTGCACTTTGAATAAATCATAAAACCAATGATAACAAACAGGATAACCGGAATCATAAATGCCCCGATTAATTTTACCTGAATGCCACGAAGCCCCATTCCCTTATCCTTCGCAGCCTTTCTACTGTTGCCTGTTTTCTTCGGCTGTGGCTTTCTTTCCGTCTGTTTTGCCGGTCTTTCCTTCTTAATCCGTTCTTTCTTCGGTTTTCTTACCTTTTCTTTCTTTAACTTTTCCTTTTTGGGCTTTACTTTCTTAAGCTTCTCTTTCTTTACTTCCAACTGCTTTCTTTCTTCCCTTTTTTCTACTTTAAGCTGCCGAGTTTCCTGCATTTCTTCTGGCTTTTCCTGACGAATTTTCTGCTTTCTTGTCTTCATCCGTATTACCCCGTTTTTCCAATTGTAAGCATATCTTTCTCCCCGCTGTTTCTGTCCGCTCTTTACGTCTTCATTTGCATGGAAACGTTACCATATGATTTGCTTTATTCTAGCATATTTTCGTTTGTTTTTCAACACCGGCTTATTACGAATTCTCGAAATTTACATTACGGCAGACTGTCTTGCGCCGTTTCCTTTTTTCCTCATACAGATATTCATCAGCATGCTTAAACATCTCAATAAAATCAATCTTCTTTTCACAGACAAATTCTACTACTCCAACTGAAATTCCAACATAATACGGTTTCATGGAATGTTCATTGTACTGTTCACATTTCTGGTGAATATTGTAAATGAGCTGTTCCTTCTCTTCCATCTCGCTATATCTTACAATGCCTGCAAATTCGTCCCCTCCGAATCTTCCCACATCTCCATACTGTCCAAAGACTTCTTTTACAATTCCTGCTGCTGTCCGAATTGCGCAGTCTCCTTCTGCATGGCCAAAATTATCATTGATTTCCTTTAAATGGTCAAGGTCAGCTATCATAAGACAGGCTTTTTTCCCTAAATTGTCCTGATTAAACCGGACCAGACTCTCCATCAGTCCCCTGCGGTTATAGATTCCTGTCAGTTCATCATAAATTGCAATAAAATTTAATACTTCATTCTTTTCCCGCAGCCGGTCACGATATTTTTTCTGTTTAATATTTGCTTCCAGAAAACGGAGAGATGTTCCAAGCTGCAATGCCAGTATATAATAAAAAGAAATCTCTTCCGGTTCAATCTCAAGCATCAATAGTCCGTACTGCCGCTTTCCATCAATTAATAGAAAGCTGATATAAGAAAAATGATCTTCACCGGAGCTGCAACAATCCGGTACACCAAAGCTTCCATCTATATATGGACGTTCCTTTTTCTCAAATACCTGAATATTTTCCCTGTATTGGTGCATAGTTAAATACATCCTTTGGGGCATCTTCCATTTCTGTCCCTTTTCGTAGGTAACCGGCTGCTCCAACAGATAAAGCAGGGAACTGCGTATACCCAGATGATAAAATACTTCTCCACTTTTCCGGTAGAAAGATTTCTCATTCTCTGCTTCCTGCATCAGGTCCCGGATCAGAAATGGGCCAAGCCACGATTTATGCTGAAAAAGCCTTAATTCATCAATAATATGAAGCAGCTCTGTTTTCTCATCTGCCTTTTCTTTCGCTCTTCGTGTTACTTTGCAGCCACAGGATTCCCGGATTATAAGTTCTGCATCCAACCGGACAGATTCCACCGGTCTGCCTGCACAGATATCTACTGCCTTTTCTACCGCTATCTGCCCCATTTTATAAGCATCCTGGGAGACAGTCGTCAATGGTGGATTACTATAACGCGCCCTCTCCACATCATCAAAACCGGTAATCAAAATGTCTTTTCCTATCCGGAGTCCATGGGCTTTGCATACACGATAACACGCCACTGTCATTTCATCATTAGCTGATATAATTGCTTCGGCATCCGGATTGTCCCTTAGCAGCTGTTCTACAAGATTATCCACGAATTCCGAATAATCTCCCACCGCCATCATTTCCGGTGTCACGGGCAGATGATGTTCTGCCATAACATTTAAAAATGCTGTTTTCCGCTCTATGGCATCCTGATTGTCTTCCGGTCCCCCAAGATAAACCAGATGCTTTAAATGATGTTCTATAATAAGATGCTCCACACATTTTTGCATACCACCATAGTTATCCACCATGACATAGATACCCCGTGGATCATCCGTCGCATCTTCTAACAGTACATATGGTATTCCCGCAAATTTATCCAAAAATGCCTGTTTATCTTCATTTTCCTGAAAAATGCAAAGAGAGCCATATGCAATAATCAATACATCTACTTTCGCTAATTTTGCATAATCGTAGACTGTATTGTACTGATAGTCAAAATCCTCCAGTGCAAATTTCTGGTTGAAACGCACACTCTGCGTTCCCAGAAAATAAATCACATTAACATCCATCCCGCTTGCTGCTGCCCGAATCCCCCTCATCAGGTCCTTCGGATGTGCTGTATGCACATTTCCAATCAATACCCCAATTGTAAATTTCTTCCCCATAACATCGCTTCCTATTCCTGCCACAAACGCTGTTCTGTCTGTCCCTCCTGAAATAATTCACGCATTTGTTTATCTAGTTTATCATCCGGTTCGTAATCTTTTAACATCCGAATCAGATGCTGCTCCCGCACATCATCTGTCATATAATCTGCCAGCATCCGGTTGACCTCTTCAATTAACTGCTGTGGTTGTAAAATCTCTGTTGCCATATTTCCGGTCAGTTTGTATGCAAGACCTGCCGCATAATAGAATTCATAGTTTCCCATCATAATAGATGCCTGCAGATTACATTTGATTACAACACTCTGACGTGCAATTGACTGTATCATTTTTTCACTTCTTCCTTACGGATTTTTATATTTTCATTTTATAACATTCCACGAAAAACATCAACCCTAGCCGCATATTGTCCTACAGACTTCTCCTGTAGATTCCCCTATCGTTTAAGGAATTGCCTGCCCTGTGATTCAGGAATCCGACAGCTGTCTTATGAAATAGAAAAGTGCCCCAGCCATTTTTCCAAATGCCATAAATAAAAGAATCACCCACAATCCGGTCTTTACCTTAAGCCGCCGGAATATAACCGGAAAAGTCTTTAATATTTCAGCCAGTGCAACTGCTACACAGCCCACAAAGAAACCGGCACAGATACCGTATACTCCTAAGAAAATATGTCCCAATGGAATTCTCATTGTAAGAAAGACCGACAAAAGATTGCCTCCGATTCCACCCAGCACGATCATATTTTCATATAGATAAATCCTTCCTGCCGTCTTGGATTTACCAATCATCCGCGGGATGATATTAAGCATGATCAGGAATGCAAAGGTTCCACCTGCCACTGCTGCACCGGCAGTCAGTCCAACCAGGCCTAAGAAAATATGTCTAATCCACATCAATGGTCTTACCTCCACGTCCACAGTTGGCAATATAAGTATCATCTACATCTTTCTCATACTTACGCATTTCCACCTGAATCGGTGTCGGGTCATTGGTTATTTTACTGTTGCCAAAGTGATTAAAGAAAATGATAACACCAATCGGCAGACCAATACTGTAGCAGATTTCCAGTTCTGTAATCCCCGATGACTCCTTCCCCATCACCTGATAATAGAGTTTCTGGAAAAGCTCTGTCACTGAAATATCATTATTAAATGCCATAATCGTAAATGCTGCCCCGAAGAAAATCAGGATACATAAAATGCTGGTTTTGATAACCTCTGATGCTTTGCCCGGCTGTAGTTTGGGCTCATATTCTATGACGAAATCCGCTTCTCCTTCATTGGTAATATTTACATTCGGATACTGTGCCTGTATCATTTCAATTATTTTTAATGAAGTCATCACCTGAACATATTCTGTCTTTTTCGCCTTCTGTGGAAAGGAATAAATCTTCATCTGCTTTAGCTGGCGTATCATTGCGGTATCTGTTCCGGTCATCTTTGCAACATCCGACAATCTGACATTGCGGTCTCTGACCACGGAATTCTTTTCGATTTTAATATAAAGACTTGTCTGCTGACTGCTCATGAAAATGGCATCCTTTCTATAAATCTGGTTACAAATGTTCCTTCTCCTTTTGCACTTTTATCACCATTCTCATTCGCATAATAAAGAATGCCTCCTATCACTGCAAGAATCACCAGTGAAAGGAGGCAGATACGATACGTTTTATATTTCATGCCATTCCTCCTTGCTTACTGCATTTTCCGGAATAGTATGTGTTACGATTCGTTTTTTATTCTTTTATTTTGTTTTTAAAGCATCTATCTGAACTTCCTTTCCGTGTCCAAAAGCACCCTCCATTTGGCATACTTTTGCTGCAAACTTTGCAGCCTCTTTTATACTCTCTTTGATTGAAACATTATCATCTATACCTTTTTTCTTACGGTCAAGATAACCTACCATAAAAGTTGTAATAAGTGAGTCTCCTGCACCCATAGTATCTATTGCTTTTTCAATCGGATATGCCGGTTGCTCAAAAAACTCATTATTTGCATAAAGCATACAACCTTTTGCGCCTCTGGATGCACACACAATTTTCGGTCCATAAGAGGCTACTTTCTTAAGGTGTTTTTTTACTTCATCATCCGTTCCATCAAAGGAGCAAAATGCATATGTTACTAATGGTGCTATTTTTTCATAATATTCCGGTTCAGAATCATCCGAGAAATCAAAAGATAATGGAAGTTCGGCTGCTTTAATCTTTGGAAGCTGTGACTCCATATAACAGTAATTTCCACTGTGTACCAGATCAAATTCTGCAAGATATTCCAAGTCAAATTCATCCAGATCATAAATATGTCTGCTCCGGACTCCACCTTCATTATAATCTAAGAATACACGGTCACCATCTTCTAAGGTACATCTGGAATAACCATTTTCTCCCTCAATTTTCTTACACTTTACCAGTTCAATCTGTTCTTCCCTCAACGCAGAAATAACATGATCTGCATTTTTATCAGTACCAAAATAGCCCATATAGGCACACCTTTTTGCACCAAACATTTTGGCATACACAGCAAGATTTACACAATTTCCACCTGGATACTGTACATTCTCGTGAGTATAAATATCTACCACGTTATCCCCAAAGCCTACCACACTTACGTCATATTTCATACTGTTTCTCCTTTCGTCTAGTACTCTACAACTCCCATATACCGGCGCATATCCAATGGGTGTCCGCTCTTATTCTGAATTGCAGTACGGTATAACACGCTCATTTCATAGAACAATGGAGCATTAAAATAATCTACGCAGGAATCATCTATTGCATCCATTCCACAATCTGCTGCATCAATAATCTCATATTTTTCCGCATATTTATTTAAAAATACTTCTGCTCTTTCATCAATCATTCTTGTTTTTCCTACCGATTTTAAGAGGATATAAATATGGTCTTTATCTGTTACCTCAAATGGTCCATGGAAATATTCTGCGGAATCAAGATAACAGCAGTCCATCCACTGCATCTCCTGAAGAGAACAGATTGCAAATCCGTATGCCTGTGCATATGCAGAACCGGATGCCATAATATATAAAAATGGTGCATTATAATAATGTTCTGCAAAATTCCATGCCTTATTCTGAAACTTCTTTGTTGCATTACGGATAATTGCATCGCATTTAGTGATTCCATCCTTCATCCCTTCATAAAGTTTATACTCCGGCTCCTGTCTGTGAATCAACTCATTTATAATACTGTAATTTAATCCTAATGGTCTATCCTTCTGTAATGTTTCCGGCTCCCAATCATAGACAATTGCATGGAATTTTTCACTGTCGCAGGCACTGCCCGGTGTATGTGTATATGTAATTACAAATGCACCTTCCTTTACACCAAGTTCTGCTGCTTCTACCGTTTCTTTTGTATTTCCACCATGTGAACAGATAATGACAACAGAGTGTTTTCCAAGTTTCTTTGGAGGGGTTAAAACAAATTCTTTACTGGTAATCCACTCTGCTGTCATGGTGGATGATTCTCGGTTAATAAAGTAACATGAAGAATAAAGGTCAACCAGAGAGCCTCCACAGGCCACAAAATATACTTCACTGATTGTTCCATTTTCCTTTTCAATTATATCAACAAATTTTTCTACGTTAAATTCTGATGCATGCATTTTTAAATACCTTCTTTCTTAGTTATTTTTCTTAATCAGTTTTCTCATTAAAATTGTTATAGCCATACCAAGTACAGCAGTTCCCATCAGGAAGCCAAAAATCATTGGATAAGCATTATTTCCAAATTTATCCATCCACTTTCCAAAAATTATATAGTAAAAAGAATCTGGCAAATATCCGATAATAGATGCAATTCCAATTACAGTTCCTGCATATATCGGTTTAAATTTACATTCCTGTAATCCCGACCAGATTACTCCGTAAAGCATCATACCAATTGCACTTGGTAACAAAGAAACAATTGTTGCCAGTACCGGACTGATGTTGGATGGCATTATCAATACTCCACCATAAATCACAATTGTAATTCCAAATGCAGTAATATACCATTTTGTAGAAGATTTAAAAATCTTATCTACGATAATTCCACCAATCGGACATAAAAGGTTCATAAGATTACTTCTCACAATACTGATAAAAGATGAATGTACCAACGGTATACCAAGTACATCCGTCAGATATGGTGAAAAATAGGATACACTTGTATACAGACCATATGCACATAATACCATCAGTGAAAAGAGCCAGGTCATCGGATTCTTTAACGCTTCACCGACATATTTAATTTTAAATTCTTCATCAGAAGATTTTGTCTGTGTAATACTTTTTTCTTTAAAAAATATCATTGTCAGAATTAAAGCAACTGCTGTAAATGCTACCATTGCCCATACTGCAATACTAAAGGAAGTAGATGGGTCATCTGATAAACGGCTTACCTGTAAACATACTGCATTTAAAATTGCAGAAATAATACCTGATGCAGCATAATAAATTCCATAACACATTCCCTGCTCTTCTGCTGTGCCAACCTGACCTACTGCTTTGGTTATTGCTGCCCAGAATACAAAAATTGTAGACACACCAAGTCCAGCCCATAATACGCAGGCTACTGCAAAATTCATGGTAAGTGCATAAATAATTCCGATAACTACAGAACCCAGAATAGAGCCTACTAGACATTTTTTCACAGACCACTTATCAGCTAATATTCCACCGGGAATCAATGTAATCGTATTTGCTGCCGCATAAATTGTCATTAAAATTCCTGACTGGGTATTTGTAATTCCCATAGCTGCAATCTGCTGATCATAAAACACATATCTGATATAAGGGAAACAATACATAACTGCATTTACAAGTCCCAGAATAAAAAGTACCCATAACGTTTTTGCACTCAAATGTGCTTTTGTTTTGTCACTCATCGCAAAACCTCCTTTACCTATTCTCCATTTCTTTATAAACATCCTGTCCAGCACATATGGTTCTTAAAACATGTGCCTTTCGAATTTCTTCAATATCTGTTTTGAAAAGATTCCTGTCAAAAACTACTATATCAGCCTGCTTACCGCTTTCCAGCGTTCCTAATATATGTTCCTGTTCCATGGCATACTGGCTTCCAATTGTCCAGGTTTTTAACATTTCCGGTATTGTCAGACCATTTTCCGGCTGAACCGGTTCTTTTCCATCTGCGGCATAGGTTCCGCATCCATAATAAATTGCCTCAGGTATATCCGGTATTAACATCGGAAGATCCGTTGCACCACTTAAAATCACACCATGATCTGCCATTGAACGATAATTCATATAACGGCTCCGCCTGCTACCAAGTTTTTCATCATAGTCTTGTTTCCAATTTTCACAGGAATCCAACTTATAAACCTGTGTATAAATCTCACCAAAGACTCCAAGCTGTGCCATTTTTTCTTCGTCCACTGCACCCGTCAATTCCAAATCAGTAATTCCATGTCGATTCTTTAATCTTCCATTTTCCTTTTCACATTTATCATAAATCTGAAGAATTTTATGGAAGGAACCATCCCCTTCAGAATGCAATGTAAATCTGAATCCTTCACGGTCTGCTGTAAGTACATCTTCTTCTAATAATGCATAATCAATATTCTTTTGGCAACAATAATCTTTTCCCTCATATGGCTCCATCAGATCTGCCTCTTCTGAGACAATCAATCCATCTGTCATCTGATTATAACCGGAAAACCTTAAAAAATCAGAATGATATTTCTTCTTCATTTCTTTTCCATATGCTAAATCCATTTTCTTTCCTACTGGTTGTGACATAAAGGAAATCCGAAGGCTCAATTCTGCTTTCTGTTCCAATTCAGCCAATATATCTGTAAATCCATAAAAATTATCAAATCCCATTTCTTTTACAGATGTTATCCCATGGCTGTTTAACATAGACATATATGCCTTAAACTGTGGAATAATAAAATCTCTATCATTCAGATAAATTTTCATAATTTTATAAATTGCCTCTGAACTTCCGCATGTATCTGGTGTAAACCCAAACACTTCTTCTGCAACTTTGTTCATAGCACAATACCCATGTCCGGCAGTAAATAAAATAACCGGTCTTTTAACCTGTTCCAATTCACCTCCCTTATTTATTTTTTCTGCCAGCTCCGGTTGTAAATGATTTCCAAATAAAACGACCGTCTCCGGATTCATTTCCAGATTTTCTGATAACCGTTCAACTATTTGTTTCAGATTAACTGCTTCTGATAAATCCACACCAAGATAATCCACTACATATCCTGTGAAAAATGTATGGGTATCACCAAATCCCGGGCAAATGGTTCCCTCTCCATAGTCCACAACTTCAGTAGATTCACCCACCAGTTCATTTGGGATATCTCCACATCCGACTTCAAGAATCTGTTTTCCTTTTATTGCCACATATCCTGGATATGCCTCTTCTGAAACAGAATCAAAAATACAGGTTGATTGAAATATCTTGTCTGCTTCTTTTTGCATTTTTCCACCTCCTTTTGTTAAATTGATTATATCATCATATAACGTTATATTGCAATATTGTTTCTTTTTCTCAAATCACTTTCAGCATTCTCAACATTTTATTATCTATTTTTTATACTTTCCCTTTACTTTTTATTACTTTTTATACAATTTTTCACATAATCTTTTCAATATGATGTTTTTTAAATTCATATTGTTATGCAAAACATTATATGTTATTATAATGTTTGTGAGGTGATATTATTATGAAATTGAACACAACCAGTGATATACCACTGTTTGAACAGTTAAAAAATGATTTACTCGAACAAATAAAAAAAGGAATTTATATTTCCGGTCAGCAAATCCCGACAGAAACTGAATTGTCTGAACTATATCATGTGAGCCGTATTACCATAAGGCGTGCAATTACTGAATTATGTAATGAGGGGGTCTTAATTAAGAAACAGGGAAAAGGAACCTTTGTAAAAGAGCGGAAAATTTTTCGTAAACTGGAACATACTCTCAGTTTTTCCGATGCATGCAAAGCCAATCAAATGGAGGCATCTACTATTGTAACCAAACGTGAAGTCATACCATATGAACAGTATCATCTTGATAATGCTGAACTCTTTGAGGGCGATTCTATTGTTTATATCCAACGTATTCGATATGCAGATGCAACACCTATTATGATTGAGAACAATTATTATCCATGTCACAAATTTTCATTTTTGCTGACAGAACCTTTAGATAGCTCTCTGTATCAGCTATTTCGTGAAAAATATGATATCTGCATTGGTTGTTCACAGAATTCTTATATTGATGCAGTAAAAGCCTCAACGGAACAAGCCAATCTTCTTCATATTTCACCCGGTGACCCATTGTTTCTTTTTCATACAGAAATGTATGATATTCACAATGAGCTCATCCATGTTGGATATGAATATATCTGTGGCAGTAAATACCGTTTTTGTTATGACAATTCATAACTTCATTCTTATATTCAGCAAATTTCCAGCATACAAAATGCTCTGTTTTCTAATTACGAAAACAGAGCATTCCTCTTTTTATCTGAAGCAGATATTCTTTATTTATTTTTCATTGCAACCTGCAAAGCCTTGGTAATTGCACTTCCTACCACGAAACAGGCTGCTGCTTCAATCAGTCCGTTGACACCTACAAAGGCAATAACAAAACGGAATGGATTTAAGCCGCCTGCCAGTGACTGTATGTAATCGGAGCTGAAGAAAAAGATTACCAGTGTTGACATGAAGAAAAAGGTATTTAAGATTGGTCCTGCCAGGTTGGCAATTAAAATCTTCCAGTTCTTCATCTTCGGGAATTTGGATAATCCCTTATAGATAAGTCCGGTCAACCAGCCCATCAGAATTCTTGATACTACACATACCACGAAGGTTCCGAATGGATTGATGCCAAGAAGTACTGCTCCAAAAGGACTCATTCCAAAGCACTGGATAAAGCTTGTGATTCCAAATACTGCTCCTAATACTGCTCCACCCAATGGTCCTAAAATAATGGCACCAATTGTAACTGGAACTACAATCAATGTAATTTCCAGACCAAGTGTCTTAATATAACCAAGTGGGGTAAAAGCCAGAATCAGAATGATTGCAACCAACAGAGCCATCTCAACGAGTTTCACTGTTCTGCTACTTCTATTCATAGTCTCTTCCTCTTTTCTGCATCTGTCTGCCGATGCCACAATATTATTTGTCTGCCACACTGCCAAAACAGTTTCCTGCAAACCTTGTTTAGAATACCACTTTTTTCCACTGTATACAATGTATGTACCAAAAAAAATACCTGCGGTTTAACTACAGGCAACATACTTTGCAATTTTCCCGCTAAGCACATAAAAAGGGCATCACACAAATCTTCCGGTTTGCATGACACCCTTTTATCACACATCTCAAATGAGACTCATCCAAGATGAAATATTACATCCGTAAACGGATTATTTTGCAGCCATTTCCTCTTTTAAAGCTTTTGTAAGAGCTGGAACGATCTTGTTTAAGTCTCCTACTAAACCGTAATCTGCAACGTCGAAGATTGGAGCATCTTCGTCTTTGTTGATTGCGATGATGAGATCAGAATCTTCCATACCAGCTACGTGCTGGATTGCTCCGGAAATACCGATTGCAAAGTAAATCTGAGGACGAACTGTCTTTCCTGTCTGACCTACCTGTAAGTCAACTGGAAGCCATCCATTCTCTACAACTGCACGGGAGCAGCTTACTGTTCCACCAAGAACTTCTGCTAAGTCCTCTAACAGTTTGAAGTTTTCTTTAGAACCAACTCCACGACCACCGGATACTAAGATCTTAGCGTCCATGATGTTTGCTGTATTCTTAACTTCTTTTACGATATCCATGATTTCAACATATCTGTTGTTTGGTGTAAATCCTGGATTGAACTCGATAACTTCTGCTTTTGCACCTTTGATTGGAGCAATTTTCTGCATAACGCCTGGACGTACAGTAGCCATCTGAGGACGGTTATCCGGACAAGCAATTGTTGCGATGGTATTTCCACCGAATGCAGGACGGGTCATCAGTAACTGATTGTGTTTCTGCTCCTGGTTTCCAACCGGATTGATTGGAAAATCACCAATCTCAAGAACAGTACAGTCAGCTGTCAGACCTGTTGCAACTCTTGCAGATACAGTAGGACCAAGGTCACGACCGATTGCTGTTGCACCAACTAACATAACTTCTGGTTTGAATTCGTTGATTACAGATGCTAATGCATGTGCATATGGCTCTGTTCTGTAGTTCTTCAGTTCCGGATCATCTACTACGATAACTTTATCAGCGCCGTACTCAGCAAGCTGATCTGCAAGACCTTTCACATCAGAACCAATTAATACTGCAGTTACTTCTGTATTTAAATCTTTTGCAAGTTCTTTGCCCTTTCCAAGTAACTCAAAAGCAACACCATTTAATGTGTTGTCTACCTGCTGCGCAAAGACAAATACTCCTTTATACTCTTCTAAACCCATTTTATTCACCACTTTTCCTTATTTTTATTAGATGATATGTTTCTCTTTGAATTTGCCAATTAAGTAAGATACTGCTTCGTCGGTATCGAGAGCAACCTTCTCGCCTGCACCTTTACGGACTTTGTCAGATGCTTTTGCGATTTTGGTCGGTGAACCTTTCAGACCAAGGTTAGAATCATCTACGTCTTTAAGGTCAGCTCTGCCCCATACAGTTACTTCTTTGTCAAATGCATCGAAGATTCCGCCTGGAGTCATGTAACGCGGCTCGTTTAATTCAGATAATGCTGTCACTAAGCAAGGCATTTTTGCTTTTAATACATGATATCCATCTTCAAACTGACGCTCAACGATTACGCTGTCACCTTCTACTTTGATATCCTGTGCATAGGAAATAACCGGAAGTCCAAGATGCTCTGCGATCTGAGGGCCAACCTGTGCGGTATCTCCATCGATAGCCTGACGACCTGTGATAATTAAATCATAGTCAAGGTTTCTTAATGCACCAGCGATTGTAGTAGAAGTAGCCCAGGTATCTGCACCACCTAATACACGGTCTGTTACAAGGATTCCCTTGTCAGCGCCCATTGCCATTGCTTCACGAAGAACTTCATCAGCCTTTGGAAGTCCCATGGTAAGTACAGTAACTTCTGCACCGTACTGATCTTTTAATCTTAATGCTGCTTCCAGACCTGCTTTGTCATCTGGGTTCATGATAGTGAGCATTGCAGCTCTATCCAAAGTACCATCCGGATTAAATTTTACTCCGCCTTTTGTATCTGGTACCTGTTTTACACATACAACTATTTTCACGGTATATTCACTCCTTATATTTTTAATTTGTGTGCGCCATGATTTTTCGTTTAAAATCCTTTTGCGCCGATCTGTCAGAAACTATTTTAATAATGCGCCAGAAATAACCATTCTCTGAACTTCGCTTGTTCCTTCGTAGATCTCTGTAATCTTAGCATCACGCATCATACGCTCTACATCGTATTCTCTGATGTATCCGTATCCACCGAATAACTGAACTACTTCTGTAGTAACTGCCATTGCGGTTTCTGCTGCGAATAATTTTGCTTTTGCTGCTTCTACAGAATATACCTTCTGTGTTGCTTTAGCCATAGCAGCTTTGTAAACCAGCATCTGAGCTGCTTCAATTCTGGTTGCCATATCAGCAAGCTTGAACTGGGTATTCTGCTGCTGAGCGATAGAACGACCAAACTGTTTTCTTTCTTTGGTGTATGCAACTGCTCTGTCTAATGCACCTTCTGCAATACCAAGTGCCTGAGCTGCGATACCGATACGTCCGCCATCCAGAGTATGCATAGCGATTGGGAATCCTTTTCCTTCCGGTCCTAACAGATTTTCCTTTGGAATTCTGCAGTCTTCGAAGATTAACTCGTATGTAGATGATCCACGGATACCCATTTTCTTTTCTTTTGTTCCGAAGGAGAATCCAGGAGCTCCCTTGTCCACGATGAATGCAGAGAAGTTCTTCTTCTTTCTTCCTCTCTTATCTTCGGTAACACTTGTGATTGCGATTACGATATAAACGTCTGCAACTTTACCGTTTGTAATAAAGCATTTAGATCCGTTTAATACCCACTCATCACCATCTAATACAGCCTTGGTCTGTGCTCCCTGGGCATCTGTACCAGCACCAGGCTCTGTTAATGCGAATGCGCCAAGCTTCTCACCTGTTGCAAGTGGCTTTACATATTTCTGTTTCTGCTCTTCTGTACCGTAAGTCATAATTGGGTCGATGCAAAGAGAAGTATGTGCAGATACGATAACACCTGTTGTACCACAAACTTTAGATAACTCTTCTACACACATAACATAGGTTAATGGGTCACATCCCTGTCCGCCGTACTCCTTTGGTACCGGAATTCCCATGAAACCAAATTTTGCCATTTTATCAACTGTTCCCTGTGGGAATACTTCTGTCTCATCAACTTCCTGAGCCAGAGGTTTTACTTCGTTTTCTGCGAAATCTCTGAACAGAGTTCTCGCCATTTCATGTTTCTTATCTAAACTGAAATCCATGTTCTGAAATCCTCCATAAATTTTATTTTACTGAGCGTCAACCGGGGTCTTTGTACGGTCAGCGTTGTATACATAGAATCCTTTTCCGCTCTTAGCGCCGAGGTTACCACCACGAACCATTTTACGGATTAATGGACATGCACGATATTTGCTGTCGCCTGTCTCGTTGTAAAGTACATCCATGATTGCAAGGCAGATGTCAAGACCAATGAAGTCACCTAACTCAAGAGGTCCCATTGGATGATTTGCGCCAAGCTTCATAGCTGCGTCGATACCTGCGATATCAGATACACCTTCCATTTTGATAAATGCAGCTTCGTTAATCATTGGGATTAAGATACGGTTTACTACGAAACCTGCAGCTTCATTTACCTGTACCGGAGTTTTTCCGATTTCTACAGAGATTTTCTTAATAGCTTCTACTGTTTCAGCAGGAGTATTTACACCAGCGATAACTTCGATTAATTTCATTCTGTCTGCCGGGTTGAAGAAATGCATACCTACCATTGGACGGGTAAGACCATTTCCGATTTCTGTAATAGAAAGACTGGATGTATTAGAAGCAAAGATACATTCTGGTTTAGCAATCTTATCAAGCTCCTGGAATGTTGTCTTCTTAACGCCCATATCTTCGAATGCTGCTTCTACGATTAAATCGCAGTCTGCGCAAAGATTCTCTTTTAAACCTGGTGTAATTTTAGCAAGGATTCCGTCAACAGTTTCCTGTGTCATTTTTCCTTTTTCTACCAGTCTTGCATATCCTTTTGCAATTTTCTCTTTTCCGCCATCAGCCCATTCCTGCTTGATGTCGCAAAGAGCTACTTCATATCCTTCTACCTGAGCAAATGCTTTTGCAATGCCCTGTCCCATGGTACCTGCACCAATAACGCCAACTTTCATGTTAGTCCTCCTTAAAAATTCATGTATTATATTTACCCGAAAACGAAAGCCTTCTGGGTTATAACTTGCAACGCAAGACCCGAGAAGCGTTTTGCACTTCCCGGGTATATTTACTTATTCAGAAAGAGTGAATTAGTCTCTCTCAACGATTGTTGAGCAGCCCATTCCACCACCGATACACAGAGTAGCAAGACCTTTCTTAGCGTCTCTCTTCTGCATCTCATGAAGCAATGTAACTAAGATACGGCATCCAGATGCTCCAACAGGATGTCCAAGTGCGATTGCACCACCGTTTACGTTTACCTTAGACATATCAAATCCAAGATCTCTTGCAACTGCGATTGACTGAGCAGCGAATGCTTCGTTTGCCTCGATTAAGTCGAAATCATCAATAGACATTCCGGTTCTTGCAAGAACTTTCTTTGTAGAAGCAACAGGTCCAACACCCATGATTTCCGGCTCAACTCCGCCAAGTGCTCCTGCAACCCATGTAGCCATTGGTTTAACACCAAGCTCTTTTGCTTTTTCTTCGCTCATAACAACGATTGCTGCTGCGCCATCGTTGATACCGGAAGCGTTACCTGCAGTAACAAGTCCGCCCTCTTTACCAGAGCAGCATCTTAATTTGCTTAATGACTCAGCAGTTGTGCCTGGACGTGGTCCCTCATCTGTGTCAAACATAACAGTTTCTTTCTTAACCTTAACAGGTACAGGAACGATTTCGTCTTTGAATCTGCCTTCAGCAATTGCTTTTTCACATTTCTGCTGGCTGTTTGCTGAGAACTCGTCTAACTCTTCACGGGTAATTCCGTATTTGTCACATACGTTCTCTGCTGTAATCATCATATGATAATGATTAAATGCGTCTGTTAATGCATCATTTACCATGGTATCGATAATTGTTGCATTGTTCATACGATATCCAAAACGAGCTTTTGTCATAGCGTAAGGTGCCATAGACATGTTCTCCATACCACCTGCAACAACGATGTCTGCCTGACCAGCCATAATCATGTTTGCAGCTTCGTTTACACATTTCAAACCAGAACCACAAACTACGTTTAATGTAAATGCAGGAACCTCGATTGGTAAACCTGCTTTGATAGAAGCCTGACGTGCAACGTTCTGTCCCTGTGCTGCCTGGATTACACATCCCATCATTACTTCATCAACCTGTTCTGGTTTAACACCAGCTCTGTTTAATGCTTCTTTGATTACGATTGCGCCTAAATCTGCGGCTGGAGTATTGCTTAAAGCTCCTCCCATTTTACCGATTGCGGTACGACATGCGCCTGCTAAAACTACTTTCTGTGCCATTTTCTCGTCTCCTTCTGAATTAAATTTGCCTTTTACTATTGTTATTTTTTTAACAATCTTTTGTAAAAAAAATAAAAGAAAGCCTTTCCGGCTCTTTCCCGACAATCTGATGTTATCATAGAAAGGGGATTTTTGCAAGTGAAACTTGCTTTATTGAGCCGGATTTTCAGCTTTCCTTAATAAAATACATGGTTTCCGATTACAGTTCCATTAATCAGTCCGTTGTTTCTGCGGAAATATAAGCAGTTTAAGGTTCTTGTGCCTGCTAACACTTCTGTGGCAGCCTGCACACAGGACGCATCTGCCCCGGATGAAAGCACTACTGCGAAACGACCGCTGGCTACCGGTGAGAACTGCCCGCTCTGATAGATGACACCTACCACGGTATCCGGGAAATAACTGCTGTCCACACGGTTCATGACCACGCTTCCAACGGCAAGCTTCCCTTCATAGCTTTCGCCGCCTGCTTCGCACTGAATCAGTGCTGCAAGCATGGCAACATCACTGGTATTCACTGTTCCGCCACCGGAAGTATCACTTCCTGTGGCATTATCCCCGGTGGATGTCCCATCCGGATTTGCACTATTATCTGAAGCATCCGGCTGCTGCTTGTTAATAAGTTCCTCTTCCTGACGCTTAATCTCCTCCTGACGGGCTGCATCTTCTTTCGCCTTCTGTGCCTCTAATTCTTCCTCATAGGCTTTCTGTCTTGCGATTTCCGCATCCGTATCTGCAATTTCCGTCTCTGCCTCTGCAACGTCCGACTTTGCTGCGCTTATTTTTTCCTGCTGGGCTGCCACCAGACTGTCTGCCTTGCTCTTCTGCTCCTGCTTCGTCTGTTCTGCCGCAAGCAGTTCTTCTTTTGCCGTCTCTAAATCTTCCTTCTGCTGTTTTAATTCAGCCAGTGTATCCTGATAATCAGAAAGCTCCTGCCTGTCATAATCATAAATGGATTTGGCATATTCCATCCGGTTTAAAAAATCCGAAAAGGAGCTTGCTCCAAGCAGCAGCTCCAGGTAAGACTGATTGCCATTTTCGTACATATATTGTACTCTTTTCTTCATGGCTTCGTACTGGCTCTCAGAACGTGTTGTCAGCTCTGCAATCCGGCTTTCTGCTGCTTCAATCTCCACATTTTTCGCCGCAATTTCATCCTGGGTATCCGCCAGTTCGTTGCTGATTTCCTGCAATCCATTATTTAATTCCGTCAGTTCATCGGAAAGATTTATCTGATATTCTTTCAAGGAATCAAGCTGCGACTGCTGTTCCTCTCTCTGACGTTCCAGTTCTTCCACGCTGCTTCCGGTGTCCTTAGATGCCAGATCCACTCTTTCCTTTATGCCGGTGTCTGCCTGCACCGTCATCTGTATCAGCAGAAACAGTATCAGCAATGCGGAAAACATACGTTGTTTACTGTTTTTCTTCATATCTTTATCCTCTTTTATGGATTTATCACGCCTCTTGTTTTCTTCCTTTATTATAGACGGCTTTCTTATGAAAATGCAACGAAAAACTACACTTCTTTTTCAATCCCAAGATTGTTTTTCCTCTCTGCTTGTGCTATATTTGAACTAGGAATTTTAACGGAGAAAAACATATTTTGTAAGGAGGTAACCGCTATGCTATTTATACGGACAGATGACTTAAAACCCGGCATGCGTCTTGCTAAACCTATCTATAATAAATTGGGCGTCATGCTTTATGACCGCGACACCAGACTGACCCGGCAGGGTATCGAAAGTATCCGGAATTTCGAGCTGATTGGTATTTATATTCTGGAGCCTGCCGAACCGGTTCCGCCATTATCCGACGAGGATATTGCTTTCGAACAGTTCCAGACCATTTCCATGTTCCAGCTTCGCGACTGCATGGATATGATTCGTAAAGGCAGACAGCCGGACAAGCTTCCAACGCTGGTCTCTTCGATTCTGTCCCAGTATGGCCGTCTTGACCACAAGCTGAACTTTGCGCAGAATTTAAGAAGCTCTGCGGATTATGTATACAAGCATTCCATCAGCGTTGCTATTCTGGTCGCCATGCTGACTCACCAGTTAAATATGCCGGATGATTTTCAGCAGACCTGTGTAACGGCTGCTCTGCTCTATGACTTTGGCTGGCTTTTGGTTCCGACCGAGCTTGCTGAAAAAACGGATCCTTTAACAGAAGAAGACGAAAAGAAAATCCTTGCCTGCCATATCAAGAGCTTAGATTATCTGAATCCGCAGACTCACAGTATAAAGTTATCACCGGATGCTTTAAAAATCATTACCCAGTTTATTACACTCTCCGCTCCGGAAGAGACTGCTGACCCATCCAAGATTTTCCGCAGCAGCGGCACAAAGCTTTTACAGGTTGCAGATGCCTTTGACCGGATGACCGCCATGAGCCTAACCAATGAGCCAATTTCCGAAATCGTTGCCATGAAATATTTGCAGGAGTTTCCGGAAAAATATGATACAAAGATTGTCCGTGCACTTTCTCTTTGCATCCACATTCTTCCGAGAGGTGCCTGTGTAGATTTATCCAATGGCGAAAAGGCAATGATTCTTGAAGATAACCCGGAGGATTATTCCAAACCTCTTATCTTACAGTTTACTAATAATGAAATCTTTGATTTGCGTGACCCGCACATCTATGACATTATCCAGATTCAGGATATCATGAAGACCATGGATAACCGGATTGCCATTGATGAAAATACTTTAAAGCATTTTACCTCAGACAAATATATCAAAGATGTAGCCGACCGGTTCCGCAAGCGCCAGAATCAGGCTGCCGCAACAGCCGCTGCCGAGCCGGCACCAAAGAAAAAGGCTGCAAGAAAGAAGCTGGTGTAGGATTATCAATACAGAATAGCCCACATATGTTCAATCCAAGAAAACCTTGAACATATGTGGGTTTCTTTTAAATGGGACAGCTATTATTTAATATTTAAATTCTTCATATAACATTCTGTCTAAGCTATGTTCAGTCAAAAAAAAGAATATCATATCACAAAACAGTCTCAAATTATCTTTCTCGACTACATAACTTAAAGAGTTTAAAATTCCCTTTTCTCCCTCAACCTCATACTTTATCTTTCTTTCCTGAATTTCATCTTCAAATCCACATATTCCCATCGGAACAACAACATTATACCCTTTATAATTAACATAAACTCTACATTTACTTTCTTCATATTGAACTTTCAATGAACATAAGTCGTTTTCCCAAATATCAAATTTTTCTTTCTTTTGGATTTTCCACATTTCATTTTCTCCACGGGAATTTTATTTTTTGTAATGGACCAAATCATATGGATAATATGGTACATCTTTCAAATTGCTGTCATCTAAATTTAATATTTTTGCAATAGCTCCTGCTTCAAAACTCCAGTAACCATAATATATATTCTGGTCACTTTTATGAGCCTCATAACACTCGTATTCTTTATTATACCAGTCCTCTTTCAAATATTTCTCCAATAAATCTGATTTATCTCTTTCTTTAACTAACTCTTTCATTATTTGAAATCTGTCTGGAAATAAAAGGGGTAAATTAGGTTGTTTTTCCCCCATCAGAAAAAGCAACAACCAGTCCTTTACCTCTTTTTCTTTCAGTTTTCTTTTTGTTAATGTAATCAGTTTTTGCTCTATTTCAAATAGGACTGCAAGTGATAGCATCTTTAAATTCTCATTATATGCAATCGGTGAAAAGAAGGACATTATCCACTCTTCATATATTTCCATAAAATCACTTCTTAAACAAGCTATGTTATCTCCCTTAGAATACCTTGCTATTATAATTCCAAGTTTAATACGAAAAATTCCCTGTTTTACTGGCATTAATCTTTCTGGTCTAACTTCTCCGCCATTTACTTTTTGGGTTAATTTTAAAATCCTGGCTGTATCTTCCGCTATGAATTCGTCGAAATATTGTTCACTTTTAATATAATCTCTCATTCCCTGATTTTCTCCATTTGGTATACACCACTGTATCATTAGATAACTTTATTTTCCATTAATGCTTTTTCTATTCGCTGCACCTTTTTCGCATCATCCAGAGTTTTCCACAATTTGTGCATTTAGCAGCTTCTCTTCTTACTTTTATTTTCATATTCATCCTATAAAATATTTTTTTGCTTTATCACCAATTTGCTCGATACTTTTCATTTAAAACAGAATCCATATGATTATCAACAAAAAAGAAATATATTTCATCTAAAAACTTTTCTTTATCCTCTTTTTTAATAACAAAATGTTTATCAAATCGGTCGTTGCCTTCCATACGAACATCTTCTATTGATGCCAACTTTAAATCTTCACCAAACTCCCATACCAACATAGGTATTGTCAAATTAAATCCCTTATAGTTGATATATATTTCATCGTTCTCCATCAATTCAAAAACTTTTATCTTTAAATCAATGTCTCTGTTTACATATATCACATAATTCTCTTCCGTTAATTTATCCCACAACATATAAAACGCCTTTTATATCCTCTAATCCCGATTACATACTATTGCTTTTATAGTGAACCAAATCATATGGATAATACGGTACATCTTTCAAATTGCTGTCATCTAAATTTAATATTTTTGCAATAGCTCCTGCTTCAAAACTCCAGTAACCGTAATACAATTTTTCTTTTGCTCTATGAATATCGTACCATCCCATATTTTTATGTCCCACATACCAATATTTTTCCAAATATTCTTTTATTTTTTCAATTGCTTTTTCTTTATTTGCAATAATATCCGACAGCTTATCATATGGGAAGCCAAAGGAATAGTCTCCTTCCAGTTGTTCTATGCTTCCATGCATTTTGTAATTAACAAAAAATTCCAATAAAGCATCTTTCCGATTATATTGAGTTACCAAATCCGACAATATACCAAACTTTTCTCTACTTACATCGAATAAAATTGCAAGTGCCATCATCCACAGCATATCAATATAGCCAGAATTACCATTCCAATACAATGGCATATCATTTAATAACTGTATAAAATCATTTTCTAATTTTTCTATATCTTCACCACTAGAATATCTTGCAATAAGTAATTCAAATTGTATAGCATCAATCTTTCTTTTTACCGAATAAATTCTATCTTCTCTTACCTCATTATTTTCTAACTTATTTTGAAAATTTTTTATTCTTCCTGTCTCTTCCAAAATATATTCCCTAAAATATTTTTCATTCATTACTGTATCACGCAATGTCTGTTTCTCCTTAGTAGTGCTTCTTTCATATCATCGCCAACGATGCGCTTTTAAGAATTTATCCGGAATTCTTAACTTCAGTTCTCTTTCTAATTCTTTAAAAAAGACATCAAAATCAGCTTCTTCCCACCATTGTTGTGAGTTACTTAATGCCACTGTTCTTTCTCCATATAATATGCAGCATCCAAATCTTCCTCTTTCATAATTCAACCTTATTGGTCTCCTTAAAGACCTGCTATTCTATTTTTATTGCCTCATATCATTTGGGATTATCACCGGAGAATTCCGGTATCTATGAATTGTCCTATCCGATTATTTCATATCATTTTCCATAGCTCAGTACTCCCGCTGATTCTTCAGCAACTACCTATCAGATTAACCATTTTACATTTCTTTGTCAATTGTCATTTTTATTCAAATTATGTTTCCGTTTTTGTATATATTATATAAACGCTGCCTGCGCCTGCTACCGGCAGCTTCTTACAGATGCCTGACAGCAAAAATTTCAGCCCCATGTGTTCCACTCGAAACACATGAGGCTGTTTTTTCTCTTAAATATTCTTCACGGTTGCAATATCTACCAGAGTAAGCTCTGACTGGGCATTTTCCAAGCTGGTTGCCAGTGCGTTGGCTGTATCCATTGCCGTGATACAGTATACGCCGGTCTCAATTGCATTACGACGAATCAGGAATCCGTCACGGTTCTTATCACCATTTCCCTGGGTCGGTGTGTCGATGACAAGGTCAATCTTATGGCCTAAGATTAAGTCCATAACGTTTGGTGACTCCTGGGTAATCTTATTGACACGCAGTGCATCTACGCCATGCTCCTGTAAATATTTTGCAGTACTTCTGGTTGCATAAATCTTGTAGCCTAAGGCTGCAAAACGTTTTGCTACACCGACTGCTTCCGGCTTGTCCGCATCTTTTACCGTCATAATCATCTGCTTATATTTCGGAAGCTGAACACCTGCTCCTAAGAAAGCTTTGTATAAAGCTTCATCAAAGGTCTTGGCAATTCCTAAGCATTCTCCGGTGGACTTCATTTCCGGTCCAAGGCTGATTTCTGCTCCACGCAGTTTCTCGAAGGAGAATACCGGCATCTTGATTGCGATATAATCTGCGGTTGGTGCAAGTCCCGGGGTATAACCCATTCCTTTAATGGTATTACCAATAATAACTTTGGTTGCCAGGTCTACAATTGGAATACCTGTAACTTTGCTGATATATGGTACCGTTCTTGAGGAACGTGGATTTACTTCGATAACATATACCTGCTCGTCCATTACGATAAACTGAATGTTAATCAGTCCTACTACGTGTAATGCCTGAGCCAAACGCTTGGTATATTCTACCAGCATTTCTCTTACTTCATCACTGATGGTCGGTGCCGGATATACGGAAATACTGTCTCCGGAATGTACTCCGGTACGCTCGATATGCTCCATGATACCAGGAATTAAAATATCTGTACCATCACATACGGCATCTACTTCAATTTCCTTACCCATCAGGTATTTATCAACCAGAATCGGGTGATCCTGTGCAATACGGTTGATGATTCCGATAAATTCTTCAATCTCTTCATCATTGTATGCAATCTTCATACCCTGTCCGCCCAATACATAGGAAGGACGAACCAGTACCGGGTAACCCAGACGGTGTGCAACTTCTTTGGCTTCTTCTGCGGTAAATACAGTTCCACCTGCTGCTCTTGGGATTCCGGTCTTCTCTAAGATTTCATCAAAGAGCTCTCTGTCCTCGGCAGCATCTACATCTTCTGCCTTGGTTCCAAGAATCTTGACACCCATCTTCATTAAGCTTTCGGTCAGCTTGATTGCGGTCTGTCCACCGAACTGAACAACAGCTCCGTCCGGTTTTTCTAATTTTACAATTGCCTCAACATCTTCCGGTGTCAACGGCTCAAAATACAGTTTATCTGCAATATCAAAGTCTGTTGATACAGTCTCCGGGTTGTTATTTACGATAACTGTCTCCCAGCCTTCCTTGGCAAATGCCCAGGTGCTGTGTACGGAACAGTAGTCGAACTCGATACCCTGTCCGATACGGATTGGACCGGAACCTAATACCAGTACTTTCTTCTTCGGTGTTGTCTCTTCTGCTTCGTTTTCACTGCCAAATACGGAATAGTAATATGGAGTGGATGCTTCAAACTCTGCGGCACAGGTATCAACCATCTTAAAGGCTGCTACGATACCATTTTCGTAACGCATGTCATGAATTTCTTTTTCACTCTTTCCGGTAAGATCTGCAATGACTTTATCCGGGAATTCCATACGTTTTGCTTCTTTTAAAAGCTCTACGGTAAGTGGTTTTGTCTTTAAATCCTGCTCCATTTCAACTAAGATAGCCAGTTTGTCAATAAACCATTTATCAATCTTTGTAATCTCATGAATTTTATCATAAGATACGCCACGGCGCAGTGCTTCTGCAATAACCCAGATTCTGCGGTCA
Organism: Roseburia sp. AF22-2LB; assembly: GCF_003461125.1. Lineage (NCBI taxonomy): Bacteria > Bacillati > Bacillota > Clostridia > Lachnospirales > Lachnospiraceae > Roseburia > Roseburia sp. AF22-2LB. Next base: position 15,194 of record NZ_QTWM01000004.1, on the reverse strand, counting down.
TCTACTACATGTAACTGCTCCTGTAACTCCTCATCAGAAAGCTTGCTGAAGTCATAGGATAAAAGACTGTCTACATGCTGCTCTAAGGAACGGATTGCTTTCATCAGGGCACCTTCAAAGTTATTGCAGATACTCATAACTTCTCCGGTTGCTTTCATCTGTGTTGTTAACGTACGTTTTGCAGTGATGAATTTATCAAATGGAAGTCTTGGGATTTTTACTACGCAGTAGTCTAACATCGGCTCAAAACTTGCATATGTCTTTCCGGTAATTGCATTCTTGATTTCATCTAAGGTATAGCCCAGTGCAATCTTTGCAGCAACTTTTGCAATCGGATATCCGGTTGCTTTGGATGCTAATGCAGAAGAACGGGATACACGAGGATTAACCTCGATAACACAATATTCGAAGGTTTCCGGATGCAGTGCATACTGTACGTTACATCCACCGGTAATATTTAATTCGGAAATGATATTAAGTGCAGAAGTACGCAGCATCTGGTACTCTTTATCACCTAATGTCTGGGAAGGTGCTACTACGATAGAGTCTCCGGTATGTACACCAACCGGGTCAATATTTTCCATATTACATACGGTAATACAGTTTCCATTGGCATCACGCATTACTTCGTACTCGATTTCCTTCCAGCCTGCAATACAACGTTCTACCAGTACTTCTCCGACACGGCTCAGACGAAGTCCGTTGGATAAGATGTCGATAAGCTCTGTCTCATTATGTGCGATTCCGCCGCCGCTTCCTCCTAAGGTATAAGCAGGACGAAGTACAACCGGATATCCGATGGTATTGGTAAATTTAATACCATCTTCCACATTGTGTACTACCTGGGATGGTGCACACGGCTCACCGATTTTTTCCATGGTATCTTTAAATGCCTGACGGTCTTCTGCCTTGAAAATTGTCTCAGCAGTTGTACCAATCAGTTTGACACCCTGTTTCTCTAAGAATCCGGATTCTGCCAGCTCCATACCAAGGTTTAAGCCAGCCTGTCCACCCAGAGTAGGAAGGACGCTGTCCGGTTTTTCTTTTATGATAATCTGCTCTAATACTTTTGCAGTTAATGGCTCGATATAAACTTCATCTGCAATATCCTTATCTGTCATAATGGTAGCAGGATTGGAGTTTACCAGAACAACTTCGATTCCTTCTTCTTTTAAAGAACGACATGCCTGTGTTCCTGCATAGTCAAACTCTGCAGCCTGTCCAATGACAATCGGACCAGAACCAATTACTAATACTTTTTTAATATCTTTATTCTTAGGCATTATTTCGTTCCTCCCATCATCTCAATAAAACGGTCAAAAAGGTAAGCAGAATCCTGTGGTCCCGGACATGCTTCCGGATGGAACTGTACGGTAAAAATGTTCTTTCCGACATACTCTAATCCTTCGTTGGTTCCATCGTTTACATTTACAAATGCCGGTTTTGCAATTTTCTCATCCAGGGTATTGGTATCTACTGCATAACCATGGTTCTGGCTGGAAATGTATACACGGTTGGTCTTTAAATCCTTAACCGGATGATTTCCTCCACGATGACCATATTTCAAATGATATGTGTCTGCACCGGTTGCAAGTGCCATCAGCTGATGTCCCAAGCAGATTGCAAAAATCGGTGTGTCAGATTCATATAATTTACGAATCTCTGCAATAATCTCCTTGCACTCCTTCGGGTCTCCAGGTCCATTACTTAACATGATTCCGTCCGGATTCGTGCTTAAAATTTCTTCTGCTGTGGTGTGTGCCGGATAAACGGTAACTTCACAGCCTCTTTTATTTAATGACTGGGCGATGTTTCTCTTAGCACCAAGGTCTAACAGTGCTACTTTTTTGCCCTTTCCAGGCAATACGCTTTTCTCTTCACAGGTTACTTTATCTACCACATTTCCTGTGGTGTAAGCCTTTAATTTTGGAATAATCTCATCCAGATTGTAATTCTCATCTGTTGTAATCATTCCATTCATTGTTCCCTTTTCACGTAAGAGCTTGGTTAATGCTCTGGTATCAATTCCTGCAATTCCCGGTATATCGTATTTTTTCAGAAAATCCTGAATGGTTCCTTCACAACGGAAATTGCTTGGCATTCTGGATAATTCTCTTACGATATATCCATCTACCCATGGACGTCCTGACTCCATATCCGGTGTAATTCCATAATTTCCAATCAAAGGATATGTCATTACTACCGCCTGTCCTGCATAAGATGGATCTGTCAGTACCTCTAAATACCCTGTCATCGACGTATTAAATACAATTTCACTGATGACTTCCCGTGTTGAACCGATGCTGGTTCCGGTAAATACATTGCCATCTTCCAATATAAGAAAAGCTTTCATTTGTTCACCCTGTCCTTTCTATTCTTCCGATACCTGCGCAAAAAAAAAGAGTCAGTCATCTCTTTTTCCTTCCTTTTGCATAAAAAATGCACCAAACCTGCACAGGCTACCTAAATTGTAAAAATTCTACCATATCGGGAAGGTTTTTTCAACCTTTTTCGCAAAACAAATAGTCACTAAGTTTGATGCATATTTATCCATTTTTTATGCATTTTTTCTTTTTCCCTCTATAATAACCACCCTTCCATTTTCCCGGTACGCCAAAAGAAGCTGCCGTACTGCAGCTTCTTTGGTGTTTGTTAAAGAATATCATTTATCTATAGGAGTACGATTATTTCACATTAAATGCTTTCTTTCCAGGATATACTGCACTGTCACCTAATTCCTCTTCAATGCGGAGTAACTGGTTGTATTTTGCAACACGCTCACTACGGCTTGGTGCACCGGTCTTAATCTGGCAGGTATTCAATGCAACTGCCAAATCTGCAATTGTGGTATCTGCTGTTTCACCGGAACGGTGGGAACTGATTGCGGTATAACCAGCCTTATGTGCCATCTTAATTGCCTCTAAGGTTTCAGATACGGAACCAATCTGGTTTAACTTAATTAAGATTGCATTTCCTGCGCCCAGTTCAATTCCTTTGGAAAGACGCTCGGTATTAGTAACAAATAAGTCATCACCTACTAACTGCACTTTGTCTCCAAGTCTTGCAGTAAGCTTCTGCCATCCTTCCCAGTCTTCCTCGTCCAGACCATCTTCGATAGAGATGATTGGATATTTCTCACATAATGCTTCCCAGTGTTCAATCAACTGCTCTGCAGTATATTCTGTACCAGCCTTTGGAAGCTTATAGTATCCTTTTCCTTTTTCGCTCTTCCACTCGGAGGATGCAGCGTCCATAGCAATCTTAAAGTCTTTGCCTGGCTCGTAGCCTGCTTTCTTTACTGCCTCTAAGATGGTTTCAATTGCTTCTTCGTCTGATTTTAATGCAGGTGCAAATCCACCTTCATCACCAACAGAGGTTGCAAGTCCTCGCTCTTTTAAAATAGAAGCAAGTGCATGGAATACTTCTGCACACCATCTTAAGCATTCTTTGAAGCTTGGTGCACCTACCGGCATGATCATAAATTCCTGCACATCAAGACCAGATGATAACGCATGGCATCCGCCATTTACAATATTCATCATCGGTACCGGAAGACGATTGCCGGAAATTCCACCAAGGAAACGATACAGTGGAATATCTAAAGAAATAGCTGCTGCTCTTGCTGTTGCAATGGATACCGCAAGAATTGCATTGGCTCCCAGTCTGGATTTGTCTTTGGTTCCATCTGCCTTACGCATTGCCGCATCAACTGCATAAATATCAGATGCATCCATTCCTGTGATTGTATCATTGATAATTGTATTGATATTTTCTACCGCCTTCGTTACCCCTTTGCCAAGGTATCTTGATTTATCTCCATCTCTTAATTCCAGTGCTTCAAATTCTCCGGTTGATGCACCACTTGGTGCAGTCCCTCTTCCTACTGTACCATCTGCAAGATATACCTCTGCTTCTACAGTAGGATTTCCTCTGGAATCCAAAATTTCACGTCCGACTACTTTTTCAATCTCTAAGTAATTCATGTCCTATACTCACCTTTCCTCTTTACATTTTGTCAGATACAGGACTTTTCCTCCCGGAAGAATATTTCTTCCGGTGAATATGGATATTGCCGTCTCCATATTCTAAAGGAGTCCCTATGATTTGCACGAAGTTAGTTATTTCTAACTTCAATTATTGTATACTAACTTTATAAAAAGTGCAAGGCGCTTGGCGATTAGGTTTTCTCATTACTGCGGCGGATTACATCTTGAGCATGGTTCCAGTCCCATACTCTTCGCCTCTGACAAAGTCACCTCATGGTCACTCTTTTTTAAATAAGAACAACCTGCCGAATGATATTTTGAACCGGTGTCTGTAATATGTACCATAACAGAACTGCTTTCGCCGGCTGAACTGCCGGCTGTACCGGCAGCTATACCTGCATCACTGCTGCCTGATGATGTAGTGCTGTCTGCAGCTGAATTATTTGCCACAGACGAGCTGCTATCATTATTCGAAGTTCCTGCTCCGGAAGATGCTGCATTTTTTGTAGTATCACTGCTTCCGGTAGGTTCTCCTGCTTTCCAGCTTTCTGATGGAGAGCAGTTCCAGGTGATATTATTTCCATCCGATGTTGCAACAATCGTACCCTGCTCATCGGTACGGAACACAGATATACCTGTTGCCCGCAGACGGTTCAGCACCTCTGCATGAGGATGTCCGTATTTATTGCCTTCACCGGCACTGATTACCACATAAGTTGGTGATACCTTATCCAAAAATGCCTGACTTGTGGCTGTTTTGCTTCCATGATGCGCCGCTGCATAGACATCTGCGGAAACATCAATTCCATTACTTAAAATGTCCTCTTCCGCTTTTTCTTCTGCATCTCCGGTAAAGAGGAAACGGTTGTTGCCATTCTGCACCAGCACACCCACCGACCAGTCATTCATGTCATTTCCATAGTCTGCATTCGGTGCCACGATGGTAAAAGTTGCTCCGCCCAAAGTATAAGTCTCTCCAACTACCGGATAAGTAGTCTGATAGCCCTTGGACTTCATTGCCTGCACCACATCATCATAGGTTCTGGTATCATTTGCCACATTTGGCATGATAATCGTATCACAGTCAAATTTATAAATTGCTACATCCAGTCCGCCAATATGGTCTGCATCCGGATGTGTTCCTATGACATAATCCAGTTTCTCTACACCCTGGCTCATAAGATAGGACTGTACCGTTGTTCCTTTGTCATTATTACCGGCGTCTATCAGCATGTAATGACCATCACAGGATATCAATGTAGCATCACCCTGCCCTACGTCTATGAAATGCACTTGCATCTGTCCGGCGGAACTGCTATCCGTCTTATAGGTATTACTGATAACTCCCTCGGTAACAAAATCCTCCGTATCACCGCCCGACTCTGTATTGCTTTCCGTCTCTGTTTCAGTCTGCGCTTCCGTAGCAACGGAGCTTTCACTGCCAGACTTTTCTTTCTTATTATCCGAATGATTATCGATTGCTCCGGCTATCATCAGTACGAAAATAATAACAGCAATCCATAATTTCTTGTTTCCGGATTTCGATTTCATTTTCCTAACTCCTCCGTTTTTCTTAAAATTTCTTTTCTATTATAATATTTTTTTTATGTTTTTTCCACAGAAAAAACACTCCAGCCTAAGCCAGAGCGTCATCCCACTTCCATATTAAACTACCTTAATTTACTTCATAATATTTATTTCTTTTATATTTCTCAGTTACTTTACTAGGTGCCACATTTCCGACTCCTGCACAGCCATTTTTTCGGCTAGATGATGGTTGCTTTTCTGACTCTGTTATAGCCATCTTTTCAACCGCCTTATTGTCAACTGGCTGTAAACCTATCTCATCAGATGGAATTTTTACATATAAATGATTATGTTTTGAAAATCCACCGAATCTGCGAACCAATAATCCCTCATCATCTAATTCCTTCAATGTTGTTTTTACAGAAGATTTGCATTTGCCGATTTGAACAGACAATTCATCTATTGGAAATATCAGATAAACGTTTCCATACTTGTCTATCCAGCTATTCTTTCTCGATATCCGCGCCCGGTCATACAAAATCATATAAAGGAATTTTGCAGTTTGAGAAATTCGCAGTTTTAGCAAAAACTTCGGAAACCGGAAGTACTGAATCATCTGCTCTGACTCCTTCATGTACTCATATTTCATTCTTTTCTCGCCTCATTTCTGTTTCTAACTGTTGTAAAAATCATTTTTATGCCGGCTAAAAAATGTTCTTACACATATATAAAAGATGAAGGGCATAAACACAGGCTCTTGATGAAAATTTTTTATTTTTCCTGCAAAAAATACCCTTTCATTAATACGAAACGCTGAAAGGTATTTTTACAGCCCCTGAGGAAAACTTTTTTACTTTTTCAGTTAATTGAATATTTGAAAACAAAAAAAACACTCACTTATTCCAGTGATATGCCTTATCAAAATTTTCTTATTTTGTTGTCTGTGACGCTTACTCAGAAACGCTTGCGTATCTGCTAAAATGTAATCGCCTGCAATTATATTTTCACGTGGGTGTGGGGGCGCTTTCTGCCCCCACCCAGGAAATATTGCTAAAATACAGTTTAGATTTACCATACATACAAATTGGAAGTTATCTATTTCTCCTCTTCGTTAAGACCTAGTTCACTACATATTACTTGCTATCCCTGATACCTTATTCTTTCAACCAGCGTTTCCTTTTTCAGATTACTGCTTAAAACGCAGGAAAGTACAATCTGCAACAGACCAACCAAAAAAATCATAATAAAAATTGGTACGATTGGAACATGATAGATATTCATTCCAAATATTCCATTATGTTTTGCATAGGAAAAAAGTGTATAGCCGAGCGGCAGACCAATAATCAAAGCTACGCATATGGTGCCAACCGTAAAAATCAGTCCCTGTAACTGCAGACATAAATTTAATTGTTTATTTGTCATACCCACAGCCTGTAATATACCATATTCCTGCTTTTTTGTCGTAATATTCATGATCATGGTATTCGCCATATTCATAAACCCGATGAGTCCCACAACCGCCATAAACAGATAACAGCCAAGCTTCATCATTCTGCTTGCAAATTCGGCAGATTGTAACTGCGCATGATAAGTATCCATTTTTATATGCGAAGTATCAGAAATCAAAGTATTCAGACTTTGTTCTACAGATGCCACATCTTTTTTATCACAGTCCACCCACAGATAGCCATAGGCTGTTCCTCTCGGATTCATGGAACGATATACACCTTCCGGAATGACAAGATAAGTGTCCGCACTTACAAAAGATCCTGCAATCTTTCCCTGATAGGTATAGGTTCCACTTCCATTCTCAAAGTCAAATGCAATGGATTCACCCAGAGCATACCCATCTTGTTCCATCCACGTTGACCAGCCAAAGAAAATATCACCATTCTTTACCGCCTGATCATAGTCCATAGAGCCAATATCCCCGTCCTGGCGCATAAAATCAAAATCCTTTTTATTCACAATAATAGCCGGAAATCTTGTTCCGTTCAGATTTACAGAGACAATCTCTCTCGTCATAACATCTGTTACTCCCGGAATGCTTTTGATTTCTTCAATCAGCGAATCATTCAATGGATCATCCGTCAGAATCGTATCCAGATTATTCTCCGGATATCTTTCATCATACTCAGCAGAATAGTCAAGCTGCAGTTCAAATTGTCCATGATTAACGGAAAGACGTGCTTCATGCTCCGTGTCAATATTTCCCACATAATTAGAGATAATCACAAACAATACGCAAGAAAAACCCATTGTGAGGATAGTACCAATAGTTCTTTTGGGATTACCCGTTACATTTGCCATTGCCATAGAAAATACGGTGACATTTTTTCTGCCATTTCGTTTTCCTTTTTTTTGTGTTTCTGCATTTTCTAAATACCGTGTTGCTTCGATAGGTGAAATCCGTGAAACAATTTTCATTGGTTTACGCAGTGCCAAAGCAACGGTAAGAAATGATACGAAAATACATAGAAGCATAACAGGCAGGGAAAACAGTGGCACCTGCTGATTTTGGACTCCCATAGAGCCAGTTTGGGTTGATACAAGGTTTCCCTGTTCTACCAGCCAGTTAAAACCGCATTTTGCAATCAGAAAACCAAGAAGCAATCCAACCGGCATTGAAAAAAAGGTCAAAAAAATGCCCTCTCTGAAGATCAGTTGTTTCATCTGCTTTTTTGTCGCTCCCAGAGCCTTGATTTTTCCATACTCCTGTATCTTGTTGACAATACCGACCTGAAAAATATTATAAATGACCACAACAGAGAAAAGTACAATTGCAAGAATCAGAATTCCACATACCGCAATCGTTTCATAACTCGGCTGCAAGACCCATTGCAAATAGAGATCATTGACTATAACGTTTTTTTCTTCGATTCCACAAGCTGCTGCAATCTGCTTTATAACCGGTTCAATATTATTCATAGATACATTTGCAGAATCATTTAAAGTAAAATAAATATTATACTGTCTGTCATTCTCTGCGACGTGCTCATCATAAAACTCCTGTGACCCGAAAGCAACATAAGATGCCTCGATGGTATACTCATCCCGATCATATAGGATTCCGCTGACAACAAATTCTTCCGGCTTATATTCTGACTGCATCCCTGCACGGTAATCCAGTGTAACCGTATCTCCGACCTTTACATCATCATATCCCATTGCACGAAAAAATGCTCTTCCTGCGGCAATTTCCTGCGTTCCTCCCGGATACTTTCCTTCCTTTAACTCATATTCCTTATTATAGGGAAGCATTTTTCTTGCAGTCTCATCCATGCAGACAAACCCGCCGTTTTCATTGCCTTTTATGATACCTTCTGTACACATAATTCCTATTGCATCTATTTCCGCACGGCGGTTTACTTCTTTTAACTGCGAGGCATCTGCTGCGACAAACAGACCATAATTGCTTCCATATGAGCCTGCCGCCTGACTTTTCTGTAAACGGATCATTCCATTTCCCACAGTACTGATAATCACAAGCAGCATCGTAGTCAGACATATGGACATCATAATCAGTATACTTCTTGTCTTGTTCTTTTTGTCATTGCTATATGCAATCCTGCTTATTGTCTTCATCTGAAATCCACCACCTGTCCGTCCTCAATTACCAGAATACGATCAGCGACCTGTGCAATTTCGTCATCATGGGTAATCATTACAATTGTCTGTCCATATTTTTTTGCTGTCATCTTAAGCAGAGCGATTACCTCATCACTGGTCTTAGAATCAAGATTTCCTGTTGGCTCATCTGCAAATATAATTTCCGGACGATTCACCAGTGCTCTTGCAATTGCTACTCTCTGCTGCTGTCCTCCGGATAACTGATTTGGCAGATTGTAAATCCTCTTTTCAATCCCCAGAGTTGCAATGATATCATTTACATACGCTTCATCCACTTTTCTTCCATCCAGCCCCAGTGGCAGTACAATATTTTCCCAGACATTAACAGATGAAACCAGATTAAATGCCTGAAAAACAAATCCGATTTTTCTTCTGCGGAAAACAGCAAGGGCATCTTCCTTCATCCTGTATAAATCTTTCCCTGCTAAAGTAACACTGCCTTTTGTCGGGGTATCAAGCCCTCCAAGCATATGAAGTAATGTACTTTTACCGGAACCTGACTTTCCGACAATTGCGACAAATTCTCCCTGCTCAATCTGAATGTCCACCTGATTTACCGCTTTGACCTGATTCTCACCTGCGCCATAATACTTACAAAGCTGCCTGGTTTCTAATATCACACTCATGTGTTGCCTCCTTCTCAATTCTGTAAAGCATATCTTTTCAGTACGCTTTCTTTGGTCTTTTTTCAACCTACATCCAGATTGTAGCAGGACAATCTTTCATTTCACTTTCAAAAAACGAGCAGAAGTCTTACAGAATTGTAAGATATCTGCTCACTTAAAATTTAACCAACATATGGTAATTGAATCACAAACGTGCTTCCTTTTTTCTTTTTGCCGGAGGTTACCATGATTGTACCTGCGTGTTTTTCGATAATTTCTCTCGATAGAAAAAGTCCGATTCCTGTACCACTCTTTTCCATGACCTTCCTGGAACTTCCTCTGTAAAATCGTTGAAAAATTTTGTGATACTCATTCTGCGGAATACCAATTCCCTGATCCTCAATTTCCATTCTTACAAGATCGTTTCTTTTTTGTAGCCGGATAAATATTTTTGAACCATCCGGGCTGTACTTGATTGCATTATCCAGAACGTTGATCACAGCTTCACCAAGCCACCTTTTATCCTGCATAATCGTGCATGTTTCCAGCTCTTTTTCATAGTCAAAAACGAATTCAATTTCTTTCTCATCCGCTTTAGGATAAGTACGGTTCACAGCAGATATGACAGTATCCATAAGCGGAAGTTTTTTCTTATTAATCTGAATCAGTCCGGTTTCCATCTTGGATATTTCAAGAAGCGACTGCAATAATGTCTCCAGTCCATCCAGAGCACTCCGACAACGGATACGAAACTCCTCCTGTTCTGTGGCACTTAAGTCATTCTGCATCAGCACACTAAAACATGTATCCAAAGCTGCAACCGGTGTCTTTAACTGATGAGAGATATCAGAAACCATTTCTTTCGTGCTCTCTTTTTCTTCCCGTGCTTCTTCCTTTAGCAACTGAATATGATGTCCGATTGCTTCAAGCTGGTCATTCAATTTCTCCAGTTCTGCATGATTTTCCGTTTTCAGTAAAGCATCAAATTTATTTTCACGGAATCTGATCAGAATTTCTTCCAACCGGTCTAAAATTTTCTGATGACACGCATCTTCTTTTTTCTTCCAATAAAGTAAAAAAGTCAAAAGAAGCACGCATATCACAGTGCTTACAGCACCGGTCACCATAACCTGATGCCGGAATTGCGAATAAAATGCATTCCCTTTATTCCCCCAGTAGCCATATTGCTCCAATAATTGCATTCCCTGTTCGTTGGTTTCAACATCCTTATCCTTAAGCAATTCCGAAACAGCATCCAGCCCGGAAAAATCTTCCTTTGCAGCAATCTCTGTCATAAGATTCATTTTATATTTATAATCTTCATAAAACACATATGTGGTAAAGCAATTTAATATTGCAAACAATAATATGACAGGTAATACCAGGGAGAGCACTACTGTAATCTTCTTGCGATATCTCTTTGTCACTGCCTTACCTCCTGATTCCATATATACCCAAGACCTCTGATATTCTTTATATAGACCGGTGCAGCCGGATTGTCTTCGATTTTCTCACGGAGTCTTCTGATATTGACAGCGATTGTATTTTCATCCACAAAATCCCCTTCCAGATCAAACACATTTTCCAATATTTGTGTTTTTGAAAGAATCTGTTTCGGATTCTGAAGAAAAAAAGTCAGCATTTTCAACTCCGTTTTTGTCAGACTGATTTCACGACTCTTTATCAGGACTTTCATTTCTCCTGCGATAAATACGATATCTCCCGAAATCATCTTTCCGGCTTCCGTTTTCTCCTGTCTGCGGCGGAAATGTGCTTCTATTTTCAAAAGAAGTACCGAAAGACTAAACGGCTTTGTAATATAATCATCGGGCCCTGCTTCATATCCCATGACCTGATCCATCTCCTGATCTAGTGCTGTAAGACAAATAATGTATGTATTATAATTGCATCTCATCCACCTTACAAATTCCAGTCCATTCCCATCCGGAAGATTCACATCACAAATGGTAACATCCACATTATTATCACTTGCAATTCTTTTCGCTTTTTTCACTGATTCTGCTGAAAAAACCTCATATCCGGATTTTTTCAGTGAAAATGTAATTCCACGATTTAAATTTTCATCATCTTCAACCACGAGTATACCTGGCATAGCATATGCGCCTCTCTTTATTAACTATTCTCCTCGTTGCAACGCACAAATTCTTTCCAACTTCAATTCTGCATTTTCTCTTTACCTGCGAAATATACAGATTGGAAACCTTCATGCCGGCATTATGTTCAGCCACATACTTCTTTATCTCATCATATGTAGCCTTAGTCTCTGCAGATGTTATATCCACATTATCAAGTTCAATTGTGACATTAATGTAATCATCCGGCTTCTGTTACAATTGGGACAAAAGAACCACAGTCTCAATATTCCCCTGAACACTTATTTTATACTGCATAGCGAAAGTATGCAATAGGTTTTCAAAGTGGGGTAATGGTTTTATCCCCATAAAAAGCGGATGATTAAATGTATTTTAGAATTTTCCTATACAAATCCCATAGTCTCGGCGCACAAAAACCGCCCAATGCACTCAGCCCTCGATGTTCATGAATATCTCTATCTTCCACCTCAAATAGTCTATGGAAATCATCTCCCTGTCCAACATAGACGGATTTGTCATAATTAAGAAATGTAGACCTGCCACTGAATTGGTCACCAGTGATATCTATAATAATACGCTTGTCTACCATCAGCCACGCATGGGATTGTCCATTCCCATCTGTTTTACCCCAATACGTTCCACAGACATAATCTGTTTTGATACCCTTATCCAGCAAATACTGAGCCAACAAATCACTCGTATCTCCGCAGCAAGCACGTGGAAATCTGCGATATATGCTGTCGTTATCAAACTCCCCAGCTTCCAATGCCTCATCAATCGCTTTCCGAAATTGGGTTGCTAATTGTTCTATATCCTTCATCATACGCTCCTATAACAAAACCACTTTTGCGAAAAAGTATCCTTTCGCCAAAATGTATATTCTCCGTTCCCAAAAGCCTATCCCCTGGGGTAAACCTCCACTTATATCATCACTCTACGGAAACAGAAACACACATCCATTTTTCTTTCAAAATCGCAGAAACCTTTGGCTTAACAGTGATAAGGAACTAATTTACTTATCAACTGTTAGCTGACGGTTTCCGGGGTGCATACGGACAAATCCCGTCTGATTTCTAACAGGAAGTCAGACGGGATTTTCGCTTTATATTACGAATTATGGAGGACATACCATGAAAACCTTAATATCTTGTGCCTACAATATGGATAATTGCTGTGTGGAAGTGAAATTCAGCGACGGCAGTATGATTGCGATTGACACTATCGTCGTTGAGAACGAGATTGCTGACAATATGTATCAGCGGTCAGAGCTGGATTATTTGATCTACAACGCTCCTTTGGAGTATGCAGACCTTATCTTGAACGGCGATCCCGAAACCTATTTGAAAACTGTAACAGAATACAAGCCTTGGGATAGCTGACAACACGCTGCCCGCAGGAGAAAATCCTGCGGGCGTTTTTCTGTTTATATTATTTCCCTCCGTTGGATCTCAATTTAGGAAAGAAGATGACAATCTTGAAGCTCTTTCCCCACTGGGAAGCTGCTTCCAGATGAAGATTTAGATCGTCGGCCATCTTCTTAACCAGGTAAAGTCCCATACCGGTAGCCTTCTTTCTGCTGTCAGTAGAATCCCCGGTAAAGCCCTTTTGAAAAATGTACGGCAGATTATATTTTTTTACGCCAATGCCGTTATCTTCAACAGAAAGGATATCTGCAGTCTCCGAATGTATCACGGAAATTGTAAGCATGGGACTATCGCTGCTATATTTGATGGCATTGCTAACGATTTGTCCCAACATAAACTGAAGTCCTCTACGGTCTGTATAGACTGTTTCAGATTGCAGTTTGTTGAGAATGACAAAATGCTTCTCTTCAAGAAGTGGGGCATAGTCCTCCAGAACTTCACCCAAGCAGTCATTCAAATTGACATCCTCAAATCGGTAATCCTTTGTACTGCTCTTCAACCGGGCATAGTACAGCATCTGCGTGACATCCTCCTGAAGCTGACTGCGGACATAATCCAGCTTTGCTTGCAGGGAAGGAGAGATTTCATCGTTCCGGTTATCCAAGAGCATGGTCAGCAACGATAGGGGCGTTTTCGCTTCATGTGCCCAGCCCTCCACGTATTCTTCATAGTCCCGTAGGGCATCCGCCATATTGTTACTCTCGTTTTTGTATTCCCGTAAAACCGAAGCCAAAAATCGGACAGATTCTCCTTCTTTCTGACTAATGGCACTGAGCAGCCGTTCTTCATTGCAGATGGTAGGATCACTGAGGAAATCTCGGAACAGTTCCATGTGGGTGTTCTCCCTCTTGTTTAGTACAAACAGAATCGCTGAAAACAAAAGGATGCTCGTCAGAACTACTAACCCGATCAAGGTTTGAAATACCTGAATGTCAGAAATCCAAAGAATGACAGCGCAAAAGCAATCCACGCCCAGCAGCAACAGAAGCCAGGGGTAGTACCGTTCTATCATGTGCCAAAGCTGCTTCATAGAGACACCTCCGCTTCCAAACGGTAGCCCATTCCTCGAACTGCAACGATTCGCTGCTTCATTTCAAGGGCGGACATCGTTTTTTTCAGCCGGGTTAGGTTAACCTGCAAGGCATTTTCATCTATGTATTCCGTGGTTCCCCATAGTGCCATGCAAAGCTGCTCCGTCGTGACCAGAGCATCGCCGCCGGACAAAAGAGCGACCAACAGTTTTCCCTGATTTTTTGGAAGCACCACAGAGGTATTATGAATATAAAGCGTGTAGGTCTGCTGGTCTAACAGGAAATCTGGTCCCTCTATGAGATTGGTACGGCCTTCATACCTTTTGAGAATATTGGATACCCTGGCAAGAAGTCGATCTTTTCTGCACGGCTTCGTCAAATATTCATCGGCACCCAACTGGAACGCTTGCAGTTCATCCTTTACCTGATCTCTGGAAGTCAGCACCAGGACGGGGATAGCAGTTTTATTCTTTAGCTCCTGGCAGATTTGAAAGCCACTGATCTCCGGCAAGTTCAGGTCTAAGATCACAAGGTCAGGGCGGAGGGCTGCCAAGAGCCGAGCGGCATCTTCAAACTCGGTAATTGCCTCCACAAGATAGCCGTCCTTTTGGAGCATATCGCAGAGTTCTTCCCGCATATAGACTTCATCTTCCACAACAGCAATTCTTTTCATGACAGCACCTCCTTCCAAATTATTCTTCTCTCTGCGGCTGCATCAGTGTCAGCAAATACCGATCACTGGAGCGCTTGACCACTCTCATATAAATATATTCTATCACGCAAAGTAGTAAAATCATAGCAGCAGATACAAGCAGCATTTCAGACACTGTCCCACGGGTTCGGGACGAGAGTATCCCTGTAAATAACGCCCTGACTC